>CBFIAD010000008.1:0-35848 GCA_965660495.1 Puniceispirillaceae bacterium (SeqCode) | reverse complement strand
CTTTATCAGACATAAAAATATCGCTAAAAAACAGAGCAAGATGGCAGTGAAATTTTATCCTTCCACTGGAATAATCAGGTCATGGATAAAAGGCAAGAGGCGCGACAGAACAATGCCCATACAGACCCCTTAAACGCCCACTTTATATTTGCAGCATTTAAAACAGGCCGGTTTTATGTCATGATGGGCTATGTGCCGCCCAAAGGCTTAAAAAAAATTCTTCTATCTTAAAAAGCACCCCATTTCATGACCTAGCCCATGCCAAATGAAGCCAGAATAAAAAAGCGTCTGACCAATAAGGCACTGCATTATCTGGGCAGATATGCCAGTACCACCGCACGGCTGCGCCAGGTTTTACAAAAATTTGCAAAACGAAAACTGGAAACAGCCGAGCCAAAGGATATTGAAGACGCCATTGAGGCGGTAATCGCAGACTGCCAGAAATTTGGCTATATAGATGACCAGAATTTTATTGATAGCCATATCCGGGCCGGGCGAATTGCCGGCCGGTCAGAACGCCAGATTACCCAAAAATTGCTGCAGGCCGGAATTGACCGCGAAATGGCACAAACCAGCCTGAATGCCCACCGCGAGGGATATGCCCAGGCAGAATGGCTGGCTGCCCTTATTCATATCCGTAAAAAACGGCTTGGCTGTTATGGAAAAGAGCGTGATCCAGACCCTGAAGCCTATCAAAAACAGATGGCTAAACTGGCACGCGCCGGTTTTGGGCTGGATATCATTAAACAGATTTTATCTATCGATAGCATTGAGGAAGCTGAAAATCTGGAAACAGAATATCGCCATAATATGCCTTTGTAATACATACAGGCGAATTAGATGGTCATAAAAGGGCACATCTTTTCATTTCTGGCAAACAAGGCTAAAAAAGAAACATCTATTATCATGGCCAGGCTTTTTATCGCCTTTGGATAACAGGCTGCTACGATAGCAAGATTAGGCATTTTCGGGGAGGGGGTTTACCTATGAGCGAATATAAAACATTTGCACCAGCAAAAGAAATGGCCGGCAAGGCTAATATCGACAAAGCAGGATATGAGGCTGGCTATGCCCGCTCGCTAGAGGATAATGACGGGTTTTGGGCAGAGCATGGCAAGCGCATTGACTGGATCAAACCCTATAGCCAGATTTCAGATGTCAGCTATGATAAGCCGGATGTGCATATTAAATGGTATGCAGATGGCACGCTAAATGCGTCCGCCAATTGTCTGGACAGGCATTTGGCTACACGCGGCGACCAAACCGCGATCATCTGGGAAGGAGATGAGCCGGATGTTGCCAAACATATCACCTATAAAGAGTTACATGAGGAAGTCTGCCGCTTTGCCAATGCATTAAAGGCCAGAGGCATTAAAAAAGGTGACAGGGTCACTATCTATATGCCGATGGTACCAGAAGCAGCTGTGGCGATGCTGGCCTGTACACGTATCGGGGCTATTCATTCGGTGGTGTTTGGCGGATTTTCCCCGGATGCGCTGGCCGGGCGTATTCAGGATTGCCAGTCAAATTGCGTGATCACCGCCGATGAAGGGGTGCGCGGCGGACGGGCTATCCCGCTAAAGGCCAATACAGACAAAGCCCTGCAAAGCTGCCCGGATTGCACCACCTGCTTTGTTATTCGCCGCACAGGTGCATCTGTTAGCTGGGAAGAAGGGCGCGATATCTGGTATCATGACGCGCTGGTAGCTGCCTCGCCGGACTGCCCGCCAGAAGAAATGAATGCCGAAGACCCGATGTTCATCCTCTATACCTCTGGCTCAACCGGCAAGCCAAAAGGGGTGTTGCATACCACCGGCGGCTATATGGTCTATGCTTCTATGACTCATCATTATGTCTTTGATTATCAGGATGACGATATTTACTGGTGTACAGCCGATGTGGGCTGGGTAACCGGACATAGCTATATCCTGTATGGCCCGCTGGCCAACGGGGCAACTACCTTGATGTTTGAGGGCGTGCCAACCTATCCTGATTCCGGCCGATTCTGGCAAGTGATCGAAAAACATAAAGTTTCTATTTTCTATACTGCCCCAACCGCTATTCGTGCGCTGATGCGCGAAGGCGACGGGCCGGTTAAAAAATGGGATAAAAGCTCGTTGCGCCTGTTAGGCTCGGTGGGCGAGCCGATTAATCCGGAAGCCTGGATGTGGTATCATGAAGTGGTAGGCGAAGCGCGCTGCCCGATTGTTGATACCTGGTGGCAAACCGAAACAGGCGGCATATTAATCACCCCTCTTCCCGGGGCGACCACCACCAAGCCGGGTTCAGCCACGCTGCCTTTCTTCGGCATCGAACCTGTTCTGGTTGATGGCGAGAATAATATTATCGAAGGTGCAGGCGAGGGAAATTTATGTATCAACCGCTCATGGCCAGGCCAGATGCGCAGTGTCTATGGCGATCATCAGCGCTTTATCGATACCTATTTTTCCACCTTTGAAGGGCGGTATTTTTCCGGCGATGGCGCGCGCCGCGATGAAGATGGCTATTACTGGATCACTGGCCGGGTAGATGATGTGCTGAATGTATCTGGCCACCGCATGGGTACAGCCGAAATTGAATCCGCGCTGGTCGCCCATCCAAAAGTGGCAGAAGCAGCCATTGTGGGCTATCCGCATGATATCAAGGGTCAGGGTATTTATGCCTATGTCACCTTGAATCTGGGCGAGACAGCCGATCAGGATTTACATAAAGAATTGCGGCAATGGGTACGCAGTGAAATTGGCCCTATCGCCAGCCCTGATCTGTTGCAATGGGCGCCTGGCCTGCCAAAGACACGGTCTGGTAAAATCATGCGGCGTATTTTACGTAAAATTGCCGCAGATGATTTTGCCGAGCTGGGCGATACCTCCACACTGGCCGACCCGTCTGTTGTGGATGACCTGATTGAAAACAGGCAAAACCGCGCCAAATAATTTTGCCCCAAACATCGAAACGCTCCCTGTCCTTAAACAAAAGAACAGGGGTATTAGATTTTTCTAATAAACCATACGCACCTTAAAGGTCAGTTTGGCTGTCCATCGGGATAGGCCTCCTCCTTTTGGATTTATCCTTTTGGTAGACTTATCCTTTTTGGCCAAAGGCGATAGATCTATATTGTCAATAAAGCTTGCGAAGGGTAGTCTCAGCCGCGCATGGATGATAAACGGCTTTTTGCCGTCAAACACGCAAGGGGGATAATGCTGACATGAACGCCTTATTGATATTAATCGACAATATTATTGATATCTATATTTTCACCCTGCTGGCCTATGTAATCGCCAGCTGGCTGGTGGCGTTTCGGATTGTTAATCCATGGCAGCCCTTTGTTCGGGTTGTCCTGCAAGGGCTGGGTCGATTGCATGAACCTTTGCTGGGGCGGATTCGCAGTGTTTTACCTGATCTGGGCGGAATTGATATCAGCCCTATCATTGTATTGCTGGCCGTCCAGTTTGGCCGCAATCTGTTATTTGAATATCTTGGCCAGCTATAACTAACAGAAAAGATATCTTCCGGCTGGCCATAGAGGCGGTTTAAACGGATTTGGGGGGAAGGCAAAATGAGCGCGAAACTTATTGATGGCAAGGCTTTTTCAAATCAGCTGGTCGATAGAATTGCCCGGCAGGTCAGCCTGTTGCAATCGGCGCATCATTTCACCCCCGGCCTTGCGGTCATTCTGGTTGGCGAAGACCCTGCCAGCCAGGTTTATGTACGCAATAAGGCAGAGCGCACCAAAAAAAGCGGGATGCGTTCTATAGAACATCGCCTGGCTGAGCAGACCAGCCAGGAAGAGCTGCTTGCCCTGATAGACAAGATGAACAGGGATGAGGCAATAGATGGCATTTTGGTACAATTGCCCCTGCCCGCACAAATTGATGACAAGGCAGTTATTCAGGCTATCGCCCCGGAAAAGGATGTAGACGGCTTCCATGTGGTCAATGCCGGATTGCTGGCAACTGGCCAGCAAGGCATCGTGCCGTGCACCCCTTATGGATGCTTGCTGTTATTACAGGATCATTTTGGCGATTTAAGCGGGCTGAATGCGGTGATTGTCGGCCGTTCCAATATTGTTGGCAAGCCGATGGCCCAATTATTATTAAATGCCAACGCAACCGTAACCATTGCCCATTCCCGTACCAAAGAGCTGGAGAAAACCTGTCAGCAGGCCGATATTCTGGTTGCCGCTGTCGGCCGGCCGGAAATGATTACAGGTGACTGGATTAAAAAAGGGGCGGTGGTCATTGATGTGGGCATTAACCGTGTTGCCGCCCCGGAACGCGGGGAAGGTAAATTTCGCCTGACCGGGGATGTGGCCTTTGACAGCGCCTCGCAAAAGGCAGCTGCCATAACCCCTGTACCAGGCGGGGTTGGCCCGATGACCATTGCCTGCCTGCTGCGCAATACTTTGGTTGCGGCATGTCGTCGCCGGGACATTGCTATTGACAATTTTTAGGCTATGTAAATTCTGTAACAGTTTTTATTGTGAATGCTCGTCTATGGGCGGCAGAGGAGCGCGTTGATGAATTCAGCAGCCACACAAACATCTATCCTCTCCGGATCCGGCTGGCCGGAAGCTATAATGATTATCGGGCTGATAGGTGTCGCTGCCATTTTATTTTGGGGCGTCATTACAATGGGACGTGGCGGGGCATATAATAAAAGTAAATCAAATAAAATTATGCGCTATCGTATTATTGCCCAGGCAGTGGTGTTATTGATATTCATCTCACTGTTATGGTTTCGCCAGTCCGCCTAGAAAAAACCGGGCTGAAATGCTGTCGGCCTAAAACAAACAGGAATTGTTAATAATATCATGGTCAAGCTGAATAAAATTTATACCCGCACAGGCGATGATGGCAAAACCAGCCTAGTTGGTGGTGGACGTGTATCCAAACACGCCAAACGCCCGGCCGCCTATGGCGAGGTAGATGAGCTAAACTCTGTATTAGGGATGGCACGCCTGGAATGTGATGATGAGATGGATAGCCAGCTCGCACGCATCCAGAATGATTTATTTGATTTAGGCGCAGACCTGGCCACTATCGATGATATGAAACCTGCCTTGCGCATCACCGCAGAGCAGGTCACCCGCCTGGAAAAAGAAATTGATGCCATCAATGAGCATCTTGCTGCGCTCAATTCTTTTATTTTGCCTGGTGGAACTGCGCTGGCGGCATGGTTGCATCTGGCCAGAACCGTTGCCAGACGTGCAGAACGCCAAATGACAGAGCTGGCTGCTGTCGAATCGGTAAATGAACACGCCATGCACTATATTAATCGGCTATCAGATTTGTTGTTCGTGCTGGCCCGTCATGCTAATGATGGGGGCAAAAAAGATATTTTATGGGTGCCAGGCGGTACCCAGAACGAAAAATAGGATAGTTAACGGGCGAACTACGAAAACTGGCTGGATGCCAAAATATACCAGCCATCTGTTAGAGCAAAGGACAGATCAGGAAGGAAAAAAGTAATGAAGGTCTTGGTTCCGGTAAAAAGAGTGATTGACTATAATGTCAAGGTTCGGGTCAAAGCTGACCAAAGCGGCGTTGAGCTGGCAAATGTGAAAATGGCCATGAATCCGTTTGACGAAATTGCGGTGGAACAGGCATTGCGAATCAAGGAAGCCGGCGGAGCAGATGAAATTGTTCTGGTGTCTGTCGGGCCTGCACAATCACAGGAAACTATCCGTACCGGGCTGGCGATGGGCGCGGATCGCGGCATCTATATCGAGGCAGGACAGGATGTTGAGCCGCTGGCGGTGGCCAAATTGCTAAAGGCTGTTGTCGATAAAGAAGCCCCTGGCCTGGTGCTATGCGGCAAGCAAGCCATTGACGGGGATTGCAATCAGACCGGACAAATGCTGTCTGCCCTTCTTGGCTGGTCACAGGGCACTTTTGCTTCCGGCATCGAAATTGCGGGCGACAAGGCAAAAATTATCCGCGAGGTAGATGGCGGGCTGGAACATATCAGTGTGAATATGCCGTGCGTCATCACAGTGGATTTGCGCCTGAACGAGCCGCGCTATGCCTCGCTACCTAATATCATGAAGGCCAAGAAAAAGCCGATTGATTCGCTGGATGCAGCAGAGCTGGGTGTAGATACAACCCCGCGCCTGACCACAATAAAGGTAGAAGAGCCGGAAGCACGCAAAGCAGGTATCAAGGTAGGTTCGGTAACTGAGCTGGTCGATAAATTAAAGAACGAAGCAAAGGTGATATGATGAGCATTCTAGTCGTAGTTGAACATGATAATCAGGCGGTAAATGCCGCAACCTTAAACACCCTTGCCGCTGCGCGTCAAATTGGCGGAGATATCCATTTGCTGGTCGCAGGCGCCAATTGTGCAGAAGCAGCCAATGCAGCCGCTGCCCTTGAAGGGGCAGACAAGATTTTATGCGCCGATAGTGCAGAATATAGCCATAGCCTGGCAGAAAATCTGGCACCGCTTGTTGCGGGTATGGCCGGCAATTACAGCCATATTCTGGCACCAGCAACAACCTTTGGTAAAAATGTGATGCCGCGTATTGCCGCTTTATGTGACGTGCCGCAAATCTCGGACATTATTGAAGTGATAGATGGCAATACATTCAAGCGCCCCATCTATGCCGGTAACGCGCTGGCAACAGTGAAATCCAATGATGGGCTGAAAATCATCACCGTTCGCAGCACCGCTTTTGAAGCGGTGGCCGCAAGCGGCGGTTCTGCCGGGGTTGAAGCGGTTTCCGCGACAGGCGATCAGGGGCTTTCTGCCTATGATAAATCCGAACTTTCCTCGTCTGAGCGGCCGGAATTAACCTCTGCCAGCATCGTGGTTTCGGGCGGGCGCGGTATGCAGGATGGCGCGAATTTTGCCATGCTGGAAAGCGTTGCGGACAAGCTGGGTGCGGCGGTTGGTGCATCGCGGGCTGCTGTGGATGCCGGATTTGTGCCTAATGATTATCAGGTCGGCCAGACCGGCAAGGTGGTTGCGCCTGATCTGTATATGGCGGTTGGTATTTCCGGAGCCATCCAGCATTTGGCCGGCATGAAAGACAGCAAGGTGATCGTAGCCATCAACAAGGATGAGGAAGCCCCCATTTTTCAGGTAGCCGATTACGGGCTGGTCGCCGATCTGTTTGATGCGGTGCCTGCTTTTGACAAGGAGCTATAGCCTATTATGGCCTAGCCTAGTAAATAGGCACGAAGCTGTTCAATAACCGCTTTATCATTCCATTCAGCCGGGCCGGTATGTATCGCATATTCGGCCCGGTTTTTTTTCACCAGCAAGGTTGTGGGCAGACCGCGCAGACCAACAGTTCTGCCCATTTCTGCCTTGGGATCATACAAGGATACAGGTGTAGAAATCCCGCGTTCCTGTAAAAAAGGTGCAGCGATTTGCTGGCCGCCCCTATCCATCGAGACCAGTACCAACATAATATTATCTTCTGCCAGAATTTGTGCCGCTTCTTCCAGCATTGGCAATTCCACCACACATGGGGCGCACCAGGTAGCCCAGAAATTGATCACTAGCGGTCTGTCTGCCCATTTTGATAAGGAAATTATGCCATCATCACTGGCCAATGCCATATCTGGCAGGGCTGTTTTTCCGGGTTTTAAATCCAGCTGCTGGCTGGCCATTGCAGGCGAGAGGCCGCCAAACAGCGTATGTGTGCCAGTAACAACCGCCCCGCTGGCAAATAAAAACGAAGGCAGGCGCCCTATCACGTAGCGACGGGCAATTTTTAGGGGCTGATTCTTTTTCATTTCTATCCTATAAAGCAGAGCGATCATTAAAAAAGGTAACACCAAAAGGCATTATACCAAAACCGCGTCCTGAATATAGACCGGTTAGCGTAATTTAAGGTAGGGTGGCATTATGACCAAAGCGAATAAAAATGCACCGAAAAAAACAACCTCTTCTTCTATTTGGGGCGGGCGGTTTGCTGGCGGACCATCGCAATTAATGACCGATATCAACGCCTCTATCAGCTATGACAAGGCGATGTATAAACAGGATATTGCAGGCTCTATCGCCCATGCAACGATGCTGGCAAGCCGAAATATCATCTCTGAGGCAGATTTAACGGCTATCTGTGACGGCCTGGCTAAAATCGAGCAGGAAATCACAGACGGAGATTTTGCCTTCTCCGAAGCGCTGGAAGATATTCACATGAATATCGAATCCCGTCTGGGAGATTTAATTGGCGATCCTGCCCGCCGATTGCATACTGCGCGTTCCAGAAATGATCAGGTCGCAACCGATATCCGGCTTTGGTTAAGGGACGCGATAGATCAGCTGGATGGACAGCTGGCCGCATTGCAAGATGCGCTGATGACGCAAGCCCAAAACCATATCACAACTGTCATGCCGGGCTATACCCATTTGCAAACAGCTCAGCCGGTAAGTTTTGCCTTTCATCTGATGGCCTATGTTGAAATGTTTGGCCGGGATCGCGCGCGCCTGTCTGATGCGCGCAAACGCATGAATGAATCACCCCTTGGCGCAGCCGCCCTGGCAGGTACGCCCCACCCCATCGACCGGCATCAAACTGCCCGGTTGCTGGGCTTTGACCGGCCGATGGCCAATGCCATGGATGCGGTATCGGCACGGGATTTTGCAGTGGAATTTATGGCTGCTGCCGCGATTTGTGCGACCCATCTATCCCGCCTGGCCGAAGAAATTGTTATCTGGTCAACCGACAGATTTGGCTTTATCAGCCTATCGGACGCTTTTACCACCGGCTCTTCCATCATGCCGCAAAAGCGCAATCCGGATGCCGCAGAGCTGGTACGGGCAAAGCCTGGCCGGATCATCGGGGATTTGCTGGCCTTATTGACAGTTCTCAAAGGCTTGCCGCTGGCCTATGGCAAGGATATGCAGGAAGATAAAGAGCCGGTCTTTGATGCAGAAGCCTCTCTATCGCTTAGCCTTGCCGCAATGACAGGGATGATAGCTGACCTGACCGCCCATCCGGACGCGATGCGTGCGGCATTGGAAAAAGGCCATCCCACCGCAACCGATCTGGCAGATTATCTGGTACGCGAGCTCAATATGCCGTTTCGCGATGCCCATCATGTAACTGGCAAGCTGGTCGCGCTGGCCGATCAAAAGGGCTGCGCGCTGGACGGGCTGTCTCTTGCAGATATGCAGGCTGTTGAGCCGCGCCTGAACGCATCTATCTTTGAGGTGCTATCTATTGATTCTGCCTTGCAGGCACGCAACAGCTTTGGCGGCACGGCCCCGGAACAGGTTGCCGCCCATATCAAGGCCACCCGCGCCAGCCTGGCAAAAGAGAGTTAACAACCCATTGATAGAGACGGAGCATTTATGATTCGGATTTTATGCATCCTGGCCGCCCTTGCCCTGGCAACCGCTGGCCTGAGCGGATGTGGCAAGCGCGGTGAGCCGCAACGCCCCTCTGAAGTAACAACAGAACAAACCAGTTAAGGCATCCCCCCCCTTATGAGCTATATTCACCGCAATCACGCTGGCGAGCTGATGGTTTCAGATATATCTGTATCTGCCCTTGCCCAGGAGTTTGGCACGCCGCTTTATGTCTATTCAGGGGACGGGTTTGTAGCCCATTACCGCGCCTTTTGTGCGGCATTGGGCGCGCTGGATGTCACGGTGCATTACGCGGTGAAGGCCAATTCTTCAATGGGAATTCTGGGATTGCTGGCCAGACATGGCGCCGGGGCAGATATTGTATCTGGCGGCGAGTTGCAAAAATGTCTGACAGCTGGCATTCCAGCTGGCCGCATTGTTTTTTCAGGTGTGGGTAAATCTGATGCCGAAATCCGCCAGGCACTGACAGCCGGCATTGGCCAGATTAACGCTGAATCAGCTGCAGAAATACGCCATATAAGCGCAATAGCGGCCGAGATGGGGGTCATCGCCCCGGTCGCCTTGCGCGTTAATGTGAATGTCGATCCGGGCAGCCATGCCAAAATTTCCACTGGCCAGCGTTCTACAAAATTTGGCATCCCGGTTGCCGATGGCGAGGCCGCCTCTTTATATCGGCAAATAGCGAATGACCCGGCCATACGCCCTGCCGGCCTTGCGGTGCATATTGGCTCGCAACTAACCAATCTTGCCCCGTTTGAAAAGGCCTATCTGGAATTGCTAGATTTGGCAGATGGTCTTCGCTCTGAAGGGTATGATGTGCCAGTTCTGGATTTGGGCGGCGGGCTAGGCATTGATTATCAGGGCGATAGCCTGCCGGATTTTGCTGCCTATGGCGCATTGGTCACCCGTATTTTCAGCAATCGCGGCTATCGGCTGGGATTTGAGCCTGGCCGGTCTATCGCAGCAGATAATGGCCTGCTCTTGACCCGCACCCACTATATCAAGCAAGGCGAGGATAAGCGGTTTATCATTGTTGATGGGGCAATGAATGATCTGATACGCCCGACCTTGTATGAAGCCTATCATCGTATCGAGCCTGTCACCGACAAGGGCGCGCCTTGCGGCATGGCCGATATTGTTGGCCCGGTTTGCGAGACAGGTGATTATCTGGGTCAGGGTCGCGATATGCCCGATATCGGTGAAGGCGATTTGCTGGCGGTGTTTTCTGCCGGTGCCTATGGGGCGGTGATGATGTCCACCTATAATACCCGCCCCGAAGCAGCCGAGGTAATGATTTATGAAGGCAAAACACATCTTCTGCGTCGCCGCCGCACACTAGAAGAGCTGATAAAATCAGAAGAAAACCCCTTTGGGTGATGCCAGCTAGAACATATCCAGAAGCAAGGATTCTGCCAGCAGATCAACACGCACTTCTGCATTTACCGCTTTTTCTACTTCTTTTTGAAGAAAGAAATCA
This sequence comes from Puniceispirillaceae bacterium (SeqCode), assembly GCA_965660495.1. Classification (GTDB taxonomy): domain Bacteria; phylum Pseudomonadota; class Alphaproteobacteria; order Puniceispirillales; family Puniceispirillaceae; genus JADHLI01. The sequence goes on along the minus strand of CBFIAD010000008.1, from coordinate 25,050 downwards.
GTTGTCTGGCCTGCCGCAATAAATTTATTATCCGGAACTAATTTTTCGCGTGCCAGCACGGTTTTATCTGTGCCCAGCACCTGTAGCTGTAACGGGGCGGCATGGGCGGTAAAGCTGTCTGTGTTATATATCTGGCCGCGCACCCGCAGCAAATTACCCTGATAGCTTGCCTGTAAATTACGGATTTCCAGCACTTCCAGATTAGGCTCAATCGTCAGGCCAATCCCGTTAAAAGACGATATCAGACCGGGAAAATGGGCTGTGATAGGGCCACGAAAGGAAAATAACACCCCGCTGAGCAGCATCACCAGCAAAAGCATACTGGCCGGCAGGCGTAATTTTTGAAGAATATCAAAAAAGCCGCTGGCAGGGGCATGATAGGCTTGTGCAGGGGCTTTGACATCCCAGATATGCGCGCAAACCGAACAGCGCACCTTTTGGCCATCCGGGGCAATCGCGGCATTATCTATTCGAAAAATGGTCTTGCATTGTGCACATGTCAAAAGCATTTACACACCTTACACATCTTTTGCCCTACTTCCTTAACTGTTCACTTTTCATAGCCGATGTTTGGTTGAGTGACCAGACGTTTTTGCCTAAGATAAGAAGGGTAGGAGATTTTCAAACAGCTTCAGGGCTATCGATCGCTTCTGCCATGCTTGCCGCAAAAGAGGCGGCATCTTTCATGATTTCACACGCCTATGAGGCATATGTTTTTTTATGACCAGAGACACCCTTAAACGCCAGATTCTGCATACAGCTATGGGGCTGGTTTTTGGGCTATTAGGATTTTTGGCTTGTGTACAGCATTTTGCCCTCACCCTCCCTCAAAAACCGCCTTTGGCCGATAGTTTTACCGATGGGCTGGTGGTGGCTACAGGCGGGCAGGAACGCATAAATGAGGGGCTGCGCCTGGTAGAGCAAGGGGCCTCTGTGCGGATGCTGATAACCGGGGTGGGCAAGGGCATTTCCAAAGCCAGCCTGGCCATGACATTTGCCAAAACCCCGCGCCAGAAAGCGATTTTTACCTGTTGTGTCGAGCTGGATGCCACCGCAACCGATACCAAAGGCAATGCGGTAGCGGCGCGCAACTGGGCAGAATTTCACCAGCTATCCAGCCTATCTCTGGTCACGGCCAATTATCATATGCCGCGCGCCTTGCTGTATTTTCAGCGCATGATGCCGGATATCGCTATCACCCCTCTGCCCGTCACCCCGCCAGATTTGCAGCCGGTCAGATGGTATGCAGATTGGCCAACGGCAAAATTGCTGATGCGCGAATATGCCAAATATATCCTTGTTCGGTTATTTAGCCTGTCAGCCGGGGATTAATCCTGACCGGCATCAATAATAGAGCGGCGAATATCGCGGGTACGGCTAAACAGGTCAAATAGCTTATCGCCTTCCTGCCAGCGTATGGCGCGTTGCAGATAGGTTAAATCTTCGGAAAAACGCTGCATCATTTCCAGCACCGCTTCATCATTATTCAAAAACACATCACGCCACATGGTTGGGTCAGATGCAGCAATGCGGGTAAAATCACGAAAGCCGGACGCTGAAAAACGGATTACATCATTTTTCAGATCCTGTTCCAAATCAACAGCTGTCCCCACAATCGTATAGGCAATCAAATGCGGCAAATGCGAGGTAATCGCCAATACCCGGTCATGATAATCTGCTGTCATCTGTTCGGTCATTGCCCCTAACCGGGTCAACAAATCTTCCAAGGCCGCCACTTTTTCTGTATCTGCCCCATTTGGCAAAATCAGCCAGTATCGCCCCTCAAACAGAGAGGCAAATCCCGCAGCCGGCCCTGAAAATTCAGTCCCGGCCAGAGGGTGGCCAGGTATAAAATGACACTGCTCGGGAACAAGGTCTTTAGTATCGCGAATAACAGATCGCTTGGTCGAGCCGGTATCGGTGATAACCGCCCCGTCCTCAATATGCGGGGCTATTGCCTGCATCACGGACGCCATTGCACCGACCGGCACCGCCAGAATAACAAGACCAGCCCCGGCAACCGCTTCTGCCAGCTCTTCACAAATCTCGTCACCAATCGAAAGCTGGCGCGCTTCCTGCCGCACATCAGGGTTATGATCATATAGCCCCACCCGATAGGGCAGTTTTTTATGTTTTATCGCCAGCGCGATAGACGCACCGATCAGCCCAATCCCAATAATGGCGATTTTATCCGAGATAAATTTTTGTTGCACAATATAGGCTCCGGCTAGGCGGTTGAACCATCTGGCTGCATCAATGCCATAAATGCATCCTTGACGATTTCCATTTCTTCATCTGTCCCAACAGACATACGCAAATAATCTGTCAGCCCGTAAGCGCCCATAGACCGCAATAAAATATTACGACTGGCAAAAAAAGCTTCTGCTTCGGCTGCGTTCACCCCTTTTTCTGGGTCAAAATGAATCAGGATAAAATTGGTTTGTGATGGCAAAACGCCCAGACCAAGCTGGGTTAAAAAGGCGGGCAGCATAGACATCCATTTTTTATTATGGGCAACAGATTTTTCCTGAAATTCTGTATCCTTTACCGCCGCGATCCCGGCACGCACCGCTGCCTGATTAACAGAAAAAGGGCCACGGATAGAAGCAAGGGTGGTCAGGATATCGGCCGGAAAATACCCCCAGCCCAAACGCAAACCCGCCATGCCATGCAATTTGGAAAAGGTGCGGGTCATTACCACATTTTTATGTTCCTCGACCATACGCGCGGCTCTGTCGGAAAAACCATCTTCCAGATATTCGGCATAGGCCCAGTCCAGCACCAGCATTATATGCGGCGGCAAATTTTCATGCAGGCGTACCACCTCTTCCATGGAAATCATCGTGCCGGTCGGATTGTTCGGATTAACCAGAAACAGGATTTTAGTCCGCTCTGTCACAGCTGCCAGCAAATTATCCACACTGACTGTCATATCCTTATCAGGTGCCTTTACCGATATCCCGCCTGCGATTTGCGTGGCTTGCGGAATAACCAGAAAGGCATATTCGCTCATCACCACCTCATCGCCCGGCTCCAAATAGGCAAGGGTTAGCAGGCTAATAAGCTCGTCCGAGCCATTGGCGGTCAGGATATTTTCAGCCCTCAGACCATAACGTTCGGCAATCGCCTGATTGAGATGATGATCCTGAATTTCCGGATAACGGCTTGGGTCTATCGCCGCCCCATCCAGTGCGGCCAGCGCATCTGGCGAGCACCCGAGCGCCCCTTCATTCGCAGAAAGGCGTATGAGCCGCCCCGAAGAAGGCGTCCCGAATGACGGCCGATAAGACAGCATGGAAGCAATGGCCTGTTTTGGCTGGGGTGCGGTCATCATATGTCTATCCCTTTATTGATGGTTCAGCTGGCAGGACAGAACAAACACCCAGCAATTCAGCTCCGAACCTATTCTCATAACGGGAAAGTTCGGCAATCTCAATTTTATTTCCATCGGACAGGTAAAAAACACCCCTGTCGAAATCTGTCTGTTCTGCAGGTGGCCGCCCGATAATCCAGCCGGTAATCCGCGCATGGAGCAATTCGCCAGGCAATGCGCTATCCTGTTCTGATAACAGCAGCGGCAAACAGGCAATCACCATTGCCGGCTTATCTGGCCCCAAACCGCCTGCTATCCGGCACAGCTCTTCAGGCGAAACCAGTAAAATATCTGCCTGTTTATCGATAAGTTCTGCAAGGGCGTTATCCAGGTTCTCACCATTTTTTATGCCCAGCTGTCCGGCAGCAAAAGCGGTTGCCTCAACGCCCATTTGCGGGCTGGCAAGAATGGTGAAATCCGGACGCTGTTCAGCAATGCTGGAAGAAATAATCGCCCGCCATACCACCGGTATTAGCTGTTGCAAACTGGCTGGGGCAGCGGCCAGCAATTTGCCCAGAAGCTGGGCTTCTCTGGCCGGTCTGAAAACCTGGTCATTATCTTTTTTTGCGGCACTTACCTTGCGCGACACTTCCAGCCGAGCGGCCAGCATTTCAGATAATTGACTATCCAGCGCGTCAATCTGTTTCCGCAGGTCAGCTAAACTCTCATCCATCGCGGCTCTCACTCATCACCTTAAATTTATTTGTTAAAAGAGGTTATTCATGCCGGTTTTTGGGCGAAACTGCCCCTGCAGGCTGTCTTACAATAAACTGCCTGACGCGGTGTCGCAATGCCGGGTTAGTTTGTTGATGCGGGGAATAGAGCTTTTTTATTGCGCGAATGATTAAAACCCCGCCAAACATGGGCCAGATATAGCGCCCCAGCCGATTTACCTTATGCCGCATCCCATTTGGCAGACCCAGCCCAAAAGCCGGAATAAACAAAGATGGCTTTAGCTCTGCGACCTCAAATCCGGCCTGGTCAAGCTGGCGGCGTATCTGTCTGCGGCTAAAGGGGCGACCCTGACCAAAGGGGGTCTTATCTGACCGCGCCCAAAAGCCGCGTCGATGCGGCACTATCAGCACCAGCTCTCCACTGCCGCGCAAGCACCGCCATGCCTCATCCAGAAAGCCTTGCTGGTCGCGTATATGTTCCAGCGCGTGTAAAATTATCATTCTATCGCACATTTCAGTGGCCAATGGCCAGGCCGCACTATCGATACTGGCCACCGCTATCCCCTCTGTGCCACCCCATGCCAGCGCCCCGGTTTCGGCAGGCATCAGCACCGCTGGCAAATGGTGGCTTTCCAGCAATGCAAAGGGAAACCCAACCGCGATCTTGTCGATTGGCGCGCTCTGGCGCGCGTCCCTCTCTGTCCAGATGGTCTGTAACAGCTCCAGATCCTGATGCAGCAAGCCGGCAACAAACATCCCTTCCGGACGCTGATAAAAGCTCTCAATTTCTGCGACATCCATGCTCATTTATCTGCCTCTTGGGGGCTGTTTTACTATCGGGAAATGCCTTTGGTCTGATGTTAAAATACCATGCCTGGCAGTCTGCGCCAATGATCTGCCAGTGGAAAAAATTTTATTGCATTGCAAAAGTTTTATATTTTTTCGTTGCAAAAACGGCCATTTGGTTTATTGCATTGCACCATATTTGCGTAATGGAGTGGTGTTCGTGATTGCAATAAAAAAATATGCCAATCGCCGCCTTTATAATGTGGCAACCTCCAGCTATATCACCTTGAGCGAGCTGGCAGAGATGGTACGAAGCGGGGAAAAAATCCATATAAGCGATGCGAAAACTGGCCAGGATCTTACCCGTCCGACCCTTGTTCAGGTGATTTTGGAGTGCGAGCAAGAAGGCCATCAAATGCTGCCTGTTGATGTGCTGTGCCAGATTATCATGGCCTATAAAAGCCCGATAGAGCCGCTATTATCGCGCTATCTGGAACGCACTATGGCCTCTTTTACCCGTTTGCATCCTCTGGCTAGTCAGGCTCTGGAAAACTCGCTGGATGCGATTAGCCAAAATAGTGATTTCCGTTCCGAAGCGCCTGATAAAAATCCCCGGCAATCGAGCATTGAGCATGACGAAATTAAAAAATTGCGTGATGAGATGGAAAATTTGAAAGACCGTCTGAAATCGATTGAAAAATAGAGCCAGCCTGAAATATTCCGTCATTTACGAAGAAACAGGCGCGTGAAGCGAGGAAAGCTGATAGGCCGCTTCGCCAACATCCTTATATACATCCGGCTTGGCGGTACGAACGGACAAGCCGCACACACCCGGCATAGCGGCCAGCCTGTCAAAAATTGTACGCGCAAGGGTTTCCTGTAAATCAAAATGACGAGAGGTCGCGATGTCTATCACATGGCGGTGAATATCATCATAATTCACCGCTTCATCAATTGTATCCTTGCTGGGCTCTGTGTTAATATCCAGCAATACTTCTATATCCACTGTGATTCGCTGCGGTGTTTCGCGTTCAAAATCATGAATGCCGATAGAACAAGTCACTTCAATGCCATTGAGCATAAATCGTCTTGATAGGGGAGTGATCATCTTTTAAGCCTCAAGAAACGCTACATCACGGGCGGGCGGGCGTAAATGCGCGCCGCCATCCAGAATTACTACTTCTCCTGTCATAGATGAAGCAGAAAGTAACAAGCGCATTGCAGCGACAATTTCTGGTATGGTTGCGCCCTGTCCCAATAAATTCCGTTTGTGGGATTTTTCAAACTCTGCCTGACTTTGCCCGCCCGAGGGCAGGACAATGCCAGGGGCTATGGCGTTCACCCGCAATTTCGGGGCATAGGCCTGAGCAGATATTTGGGTAAGAGACTGTGCGGCCGCCTTGGAGAGGGTATAGCTGAAATAATCCGGGTTAATACCAAATAATTTTGCATCCAGCATATTAATGACACAGCCTGTCTGGCCAGCTGGCAATTGCTCATACACAGCTCTGGTCAGCAAGGCAGGGGCGGTTAGATTAACAGCCATATGCCGGGCAATCTGCTTGGCCGATACGCTGGCAGCGCAATCATAGGAAAACAGGGACGCATTATTGATAAGAGCGGTTACAGGCCCTTTTTGGCTGGCCGCCTCTATGAGCGCTTGCGGCGCCTCAGCCAGGCTGAGGTCAGCTGAAATAGCCTCTATGGCATAGCCTTTATCGCCTAGTGTTCTACACAAGGCTTCTGCTTCATGCCGGCGTTGATGATAATGCAGCACCACCTGCCAGCCATCTTCGGCAAGGGCTGATACCAATGCCGCCCCAATGCGCCTTGCCGCACCGGTTACGATGATTTTTTTGCTCGCTTGCCTATCCTGCATAGCCTATTCAAACCTTAATCACTGTGCGGGTTTTTATACCGCTATTCCTGCCTCTTATACTACCGGGGCATGAAAAATGGATGTATTGACCGGATAAAGCCCGACCCTGGGTTACAGATGCGGGACACACCAATCCGGGGCAATGCCTGTTTGGGCGATTACCTTACCGACATCATGGTCGCGTAGCAATCCATAGCTGGTTACCAGAACAGTGCGCAGCCCAAAGGCCAAACCGCCCAGAATATCGGTATGCAGACTATCGCCTACCATCGCGATACGCGATTTATCCAGCTGCCGGCCGCCGCGTTCACACAAACGCTGATAGGCCAGTGTAAAGGCCAGCGGATGCGGCTTGCCAAACCAGATTGGCCGAAGCGGAAGTTGCTGCATCGCCCGTGCCATCCAGTAAGCCGGCTCGGCGGTAAATCCGTCCGGATGCGGGGCGGTAACATCGGGATTGCCAACCAGTACAGGGCGCATATTCTGTTTCAGGCTTTTTTCCAGTACAGCCTGATCCTGCTCTGTCCAGCCAGAGCTGCCCAACAGAGCAAAGCCGCGCGCCGATGCCAAACTTTCTGGCGTAACAGCCTTTAACCCCCTTACCCCCTCTGGCGGGGTAACCAGGCTATCCAGAGCTACCCAGTCGGAAATATCTGTCATGCCGTTCAGATGGGCGATAAGCGCATCGCGGCTGGAAATAACATCGGCTTGTGAAAGCGGCAAATCCCATCCCTGATATTTGCGGGCAGCAACAGCAGAAGGGTGGCTTGCCCCATTGGTGAGTACCAGCACATCTACCTGTTTTTTTCCTGCCTCTTCCAGCAGAGTGTCAATGCCCGGGATCGTCTGAAATCCAACATTGATGACCCCGAACCCGTCCAGAATCAGCGCATCAAATTCATCAAGCAAGTCTAACAGCCTGGCAGCCGTTTTATTCGCCCCGGATGGCGCTGTTGGCAGAAGCGGACGCAAGGCCTCATACGCGGCCAGCGCGCTATCTGCGGTGATATTATCTGCATCTGGCAAGCGCAAATTTTTAAGGGCAGGCAAATCTATCATAGCGCAGAAGATAAACAGATGGCTTGTCAATTGCCAGAAAATATCTATCTGAAAAGCTATCTTTTATTGGATGGGAACAGACCAGTGATATGAAGGCGGAAATAATTATCATCGGGGCAGGTATGGCCGGGCTGATGGCGGGCAGGATATTGACGCAAGCTGGCCGCGATGTGCTGATTTTGGATAAAGGCCGGCGCATTGGCGGGCGCATGGCCAGCCGCAGGGATTCTGGGTTGCTGTTTAATCATGGCGCCCAGTTCGTCACCGCCCATAGCCCGGTTTTTTCCGCGCTCTGTGATGCGGCAAGTGACAGGGGGGTTATCGAAAACTGGCCGCTATCGGGGCGCGATAATGGCTATAGCGGCCGGCCTTCCATGCGCGATATTGCCAACTTTATAGGGGCAAATCTGACTATTCAGCAAGAGGTGGAAATCGCCCATATCACCCATAGCCAACACAGCTTTATCCTGCAGAGCACATCTGGTGAGGCGTATCACTGCCAGCATCTGTTGCTGAGCGCCCCCGCCCCGCAAACCGAAATTTTGCTTCGCGATCTAGCACCCAAATTAGCCAGAGTGGCCGCCTCTGCCCGCTATGCACCCTGCTGGACAGTGATGGCAGAACTGCCCCATCTGCTAGAGGGGCTGCGGCCTGTAATAAAAGATGAAGGGATATTGGGCTGGGCAAGCCTGGAGGCCAGCCGGCCAGGGGCAACCCCGTCCGGTGCGGTAACATTGCAGGCAAATGCCGACTATTCAGAACGCTTTCTGGAATCACCGCCTGAACAGGTGATAAAAGATATCACTATTGCCTATCAGCAAGTCCAGAATATCCCGACCCTGAAATGGGGATATCAGCGCGCCCATAGATGGCGTTATGCCAAAGTTATAAAACCAGCGCCGCCAGATGCGCCATTTATTGAGGCCTTTTCAGCCAATATGCTGGCACTGGCAGGCGACTGGCATCCTGTTTCCGGCGCACCGGACAAGCCGGCAAGCGGCGCGCGCGCCGAAGAAGCGCTCTTATCGGGCCATCGCGCTGCCCTTGAAACCCTCTCCGGACTAGCGAATTGAGGCAGAGGTGATAAAGGCAGAAAACGCCTCGCACCAGATGATCACTGCATCATATTCTGTGATATCCAGCCCGTCCGGTACCTCTATCGAGAAATTTTTATACGCCTTTATTGGCGCAATTTGCAGGGCTTGTGATTTCGCGGCCAAAAAACTGTCCCGGGTGGTAAATTGCCCTTTTGTCAGATAGAGCCGATAATCCGGGCCAGGGGCGATAGACCCGTCCAGCCAGATACGATCATCGCGGACATAGATTGTGCCCTCGCCCCAGTGAAAGGCATCCGAGCCTTCCAAATCGCGTACAAACTCGCCCGTGCGAAGCTGGGTTTGAGCCTGAGCGCTACTGGTTAATTCTGCCAGCTCGGTTTCAGACAGGCCTTTTTCAGCTGTCAGAATCGGCAAAAAATATACCCCCAAACCAAAGCCGATAACCAGACCTGCGATAAATTTTGCACTGCCAAATAAAATAATATGATCTCTGGCAAATTGCAGCAGATGGCGCATTTTATCCTCCTTTTTTCTCTGTGTTTTCACAGATGGTCTTGCCTGTTTTTCCCATTTTCAAACCATCAGCCTATCGTGATTAACAGTTTTCGCAAAATGCGCGCTTGCCCGAATAGCACAATAGACCCAATGCCAGCAAGTCATCTTGTAAGGGTCAAACTGCTTTCAAATTGACAAGGAACGCCCGGCTCACGCAGAGTTGAAAGGACGGTAATATCACGCTGGATGCACCAAACAAGCGAGGCTGTAAAATGCGCCTGACAGAATGTGAAACCTTTGTTGTTGGCAATCCACCACCTGGTTTTGGCGGGCGATATTTTATCTTTGTCAAGCTGGTCACCGCTTGCGGGATTATTGGCTATGGCGAGATTTATGCCGCCAGCTTTTCCCCGCACCTTACCGCCAGGCTGGCAGAAGATGTCTTTGCCCGTTATTTGGCAGATAGCGACCCCCATGAGATTGAGCGCTTTGTTCGCCGTGCCTATAGCAGTGGCTTTACCCAGCGCCCCGACCCCACTGTTAGCGGGGTTATCAGCGGATTGGAAATCGCGATGATGGATATTTTGGGCAAAGCGCATAATATGCCCTGCTATGATTTGATAGGCGGGCGCGTTCAGGACAAATTGCGCTGTTATACCTATCTTTATCCTGCAGCCGATGAAACCGCAGCCGATTTTTATAATGATCCGGATGCCTCTGCTCGGCGCGCGGCGGAAAAAAAGGCAGAAGGCTTTACAGCCATAAAATTTGACCCGGCAGGAGCCTATACCAGCTTTGACGGACATATGCCGGCATTGGCAGATATCGAAAGATCGCGCCAATTTTGCCATAAAATCCGTGAGGCGGTTGGCACGGAATGTGATATTCTGTTTGGCACACATGGCCAATTTACCGCTGCCGGGGCTATTCGTTTGGCACAAGCCATTGCCCCCTATGACCCGTTATGGTTTGAAGAGCCTGTCCCTCCGGATAGTCCGGCTGAAATGGCAAAAGTGGCACGGGCAACCCCTATTGCGATAGCCACGGGCGAGCGTCTATGTATGGCAGCAGAATTTTCAGCCATTCTGGATCACGGGGCGGCAGCTATTCTGCAACCTGATTTAGGCCGGGCAGGCGGTATCCGCGAAGGGGCAAAAATTGCCGCAATGGCAGCGGTAAAACAGGTTCAGATTGCCCCGCATTTATATTGCGGGCCAATTGTCGCGGCGGCCAATATTCAGCTTGCTACCGCCATTCCCAATTTTCTGATTCTGGAAATGATCGATAATATGACAGGTTTTCATGCAGAATTGCTGGATAACCCCATTCAGATAGAAGACGGTCATGTGGTCATTCCCACAGAGCCGGGATTGGGGGTTGCACTAAGAGAGGATGTGGCACGTGCCCATCCCTATAAAGGCGATAAGCTGCATTTGGAAATGGACGCCATGCCTTATGATAACGCCCATAGCGGAGAATTTGCCGGAGGCTAGGCAAAAAGCCGATAATGGCTTGACAATTCTAGGCTAATCAGTATATTCCGAGCGCTCATAGCTTTTGCTGTGCATTTGGGCGTATGCTTGATGTTTGCAGTGTGAAAGCTGATTATTCAAATAAAGTTTAAACGATGTAGTTAGGATATCGCCATGTATGCTGTGGTGAAAACAGGCGGAAAACAATACCGCGTTTCGAAAGATGACACCATTCTGGTTGAAAAGCTGGACGCCCAGGAAGGCGAGCTTGTCACTCTGTCTGATGTGATTATGCTCGGCGATGGCGCCAATATCACGATTGGCAAGCCAAAAGTTGCAAATGCAGCTGTAGAAGCCAAAGTGGTTAGCCAGACCAGAGGGCCAAAAATTATTATTTTCCGCAGAAAGCGGAGAAAAAATCACCGCCGGACGCAAGGGCATAGACAAGATCTGACCTTGCTGAAAGTAACCGATATCCTGACATCTGCCAAAGCCCCTGCCGCAAAGAAGGCCGCACCGGCCAAAGCCGCAGCAGATGAAAAGCCAGCCGCGAAAAAAGCCCCTGCAGCGAAAAAAGCGCCGGCGGCGAAAAAAGCTGCCCCAAAGAAAGCCGCAACAAAATCTGCGGCAAAAAAAGCATAAGGAGAGAAACCGATGGCACATAAAAAAGCAGGTGGTAGTTCCAGAAATGGTCGCGACTCAGCTGGTCGTCGCCTCGGCGTGAAAAAATTCGGCGGGGAAAATGTTTTAGCTGGGAATATCATTGTTCGCCAGCGCGGCACCAAATTTCACCCGGGCGATAATGTAGGGATTGGCAAGGATCATACCCTATTTGCGTTGCGTCCTGGCAATGTGGCCTTTCGCGAAAAAGCCGGTGGCAGAATGTTTGTTTCTGTTGTCGAGCAGGCCAAAGCTGCAGAATAACCTGATTCGTCTGGCGTGGCGGCGATAACATTGCCGCTGGCTATCGAACAGCGCAAATGATGTTTTTTCAGGGGATGACCCGCTTTTTTTGCGGTTTCATCCCCTTCTTATTTTTACCGCCTGTATCACTGGCAGGCGCTGTTGGGATCAGATAGGCACTAAAAGATGAAATTTCTGGATCAGGCAAAAATATTTGTGCGTTCTGGCAATGGCGGGCCAGGGTCGGTCAGTTTTCGCCGCGAAGCCAATGTGCCGATGGGCGGGCCTGATGGCGGGGATGGTGGACGCGGGGGCGATGTTATTGTTCGCTGTGTTGGCGGGCTAAACACCCTGATTGATTATCGCTATCAGCAGCATTTCAAGGCCGAATCAGGTATTCCGGGCGCCGGGCGCGACCGGTCAGGTGCAAGAGGAAAAGACACTATCCTGAAACTGCCGGTTGGCACGCAAGTCATCTCTGATGATGGCGAGGCCGTACTGGCCGATCTTACCAAAGAGGGACAGGAAGTTATTCTGGTCTCTGGCGGGATTGGCGGCAAGGGCAACGCCTTTTTCAAATCCTCGACCAATCGCGCACCGCGCAAAGCCCAGCGCGGCGAGGCAGGGACAGAAATGTGGGTATGGTTGCGCCTGAAACTGATAGCCGATGTCGGGCTGGTTGGCCTGCCCAATGCCGGCAAATCCACCCTGTTATCTGTGGTATCAGCAGCCAAGCCGAAAATCGCAGATTATCCTTTTACCACCTTGCATCCCAATCTGGGCGTGGTGGGCATTGATAATCATGAATTTGTGATGGCCGATATTCCCGGCCTTATAGAAGGGGCGCATCATGGCGCTGGCATTGGTCACCGCTTTCTAGGCCATGTTGAGCGGTGCCGTGTTTTATTGCATCTGGTCGATGCTACTGCCAATGACCCGATAAAGGATTGGAAAATTATCCGCTCGGAGCTGGAAGCCTATGCCCAAATTCTGGCCGACAAACCGGAAGTGATTGTCCTGACGAAGGCTGATGCCGCCCCGGAAGATTATATTGCCGAGCTAAAACAGGCCTTTATCGATATCGGTGCTGGCAGCGATATTTATTTTATCTCTTCGGTGACGGGTCTGAATGTAAAATCGGTATTGCGCCATATCTATGAAAAGATTGAGACAGGCAAGGCAGAAGAAGAAAAAGCCGGTGAACCACAAGGTGGCGATCTGCCAGAATGGAGCCCGCTAGGCTGATGCGTGGACTAAAAGATCTGATAAAATCAACCAGATTAGTGGTTATCAAAATCGGCTCGGCGCTGATTGTTGATCCTGCCACTGGCAAGGCACGCGCTGACTGGATGCGCGACCTGGCAGCCGATGTTGCCAGCTTGCGCGCAGCAGGCACACAAGTTGTGCTGATTTCTTCCGGCTCTATTGCTTTGGGGCGTCAGCATCTATCCTTGCCAGCCGGTGCCATTAAATTGCCGGAAAAACAGGCTGCTGCCGCCATCGGACAGGTAGAGCTGGCCCAACTCTGGTCAAATGCCTTGCAAGCCCATGATATGCGCACCGCACAAATCCTGCTGGCTCCAGAAGATACCGAAACCCGCCGCCGCCATATCAATGCACGCACCACCATTCAAACTCTGCTGGAATTGGGATTTGTGCCGGTAGTAAATGAAAATGACACGGTGACCACCTATGAAATCCGATTCGGGGATAATGACCGTCTGGCCGCAAGAGTGGCAGGGATGATTTCGGCCGATTTGCTGATTTTGCTCTCGGATGTGGACGGGCTTTATACCAAAAACCCCCATCAGTGCGAAGATGCCGAGCATATCCCCGAAATCACCCAGATAGATGAGGATATTATGGCTCTTGGCGGCGGGGCAAATGCCGAATTTGCCTCAGGCGGCATGGCCACCAAATTAGCCGCCGCCCGCATCGCAACCGAAGCCGGGGCAGATATGGTGATTTGCAAGGGTAGCGCCTCCCGCCCCGTAACCGCCTTGCTGGACGGGGCGCGCTATAGCCTGTTTCATCGCCGCACCTCGCCGAAAAAAGCACGTAAAAACTGGATTGCGGGCGCACTTGATCCCAAAGGCCAGATTGTTGTGGATAAGGGCGCACAAAGCGCCCTGTTAAAGGGAAAATCGTTGTTGCCTGTGGGTATTTTGCGCCTGTCGGGACAATTTGACCGGGGCGATTTGGTACAGATCATCAACGCAGAAGGGATAGAGCTTGGCCACGGGCTGGCCGGCTATGCCACCGCAGAAGCCGAAAAAATCAAAGGCCAGAAAAGCCAGGTTATCGAGACGCTGCTGGGCTATGAAGGGCGGGCAGAGCTTATTCATGCAGATGACCTTGTCCTGCGCGGCGATCTTACCGATAATTAAGCGGCAGATATAAGGACACCCCATGACCGTGACAAGCAAAAAAGATGCCCGAGAGCTGGTGGAAAAGCTGGCAGATGCCGCACGGGCAAGCCAGCTGGAAATCGGCCAGACAGATGCTGATAGCCGCAATGCCGCTCTGCGCCATGCGGCCGATCTGCTTCGCCATTCCAGGCAGCAAATATTGGACGCTAATCAGCGCGATGTGCAGCGCGGTATGAAAGCCGGGCTAAGTGATGCCTTTATCGACCGGCTGACGCTGACAGAAGACCGTATCGAGGCGATGGCCAAAGGGGCAGAAGATATTGCCGGGCTGGCAGATCCGCTGGGAGTAGAGCTGGCCAGATGGACACAACCAAACGGGCTGGATATTACCCGCCTTTCCACCGCGTTGGGGGTGATCGGCATAATTTATGAATCGCGCCCGAATGTTACCATTGATGCAGCCGCTTTATGCATTAAATCGGGCAATGCCTGTATCTTGCGCGGCGGCAGTGATTCGCAAGAGACCAGCTATTTGCTGGCTGGACTGATGCGGGACGGGCTGAAAAAAGCCGGCTTGCCAGAAGATGCGGTGCAGATGATCCCGACCTCTGATCGGCTGGCAGTAGATGCCATGCTGGGCGCAAGCGGCAAGATAGATGTAATCGTTCCGCGCGGCGGCAAGGGGCTGGTGCAACGGGTACAAGAATATGCCCGCGTACCTGTTTTTGCCCATTTGGAAGGGATCTGCCATCTTTTTATTTCTGCCAGGGCAGATATCAAAAAAGCGGTGGATATCGCGGTCAATGCCAAAATGCGCCGGGTAGGGATTTGCGGATCGGCGGAAACGATTTTAATTGAAAAACAGGTCACAAAGACAATCGGGCGCGAGGTGATAAGCGCCCTGATAGAGGCAGGCTGTGAAGTGCGTGGCAGCAAAGAGATCGCCGCCCTGCATCCGGGCGTAATAGCCGCGACAGCAAAAGATTGGGGATGCGAGTTTCTGGCGCCCATTATTGCGATAAAGACCGTAGCAGACCTGCCAGAAGCCTGTCGCCATATTCAAAAATACGGTTCTGGCCATACAGAAAGCATCCTTTCTGAAAACATAGCCGAACAGGAAGCCTTTTTCGCCGCCATAGATAGTGCGATTGTGATTGCCAATGCCTCTACCCAGTTTGCCGATGGCGGGGAATTTGGCATGGGAGCAGAAATTGGTATTGCCACAGGTCGGCTGCATGCCAGGGGCCCGGTCGGGGCAAGCCAGCTGACCAGTTTTAAATATATTGTGCGCGGACATGGACAGACCCGCCCTTAAATCTCATAGACGCCATCAAATGGCAGCCCTTCCAGGCTATCGCTATCCCCGCCGAATAGGGGTGATGGGCGGCTCGTTCAACCCTGCCCATCACGGGCATCTGCACATTGCCAAAGAGGCACGAAAAATTGCCAGACTAGATGAAATCTGGTGGCTGGTCAGTCCGCAAAACCCGCTTAAATCTGCTGATGATATGGCTGATTTTAACAGCCGCCTATCGTCGGCACGGCAAATGGCAGCACCCTTTATCTGGCTAAAATGTCTGGATATAGAAGAAAAGCTGAAATTAAGGACAAGCTATGCCAGCCTTAACCGGCTGACAAAAATCTGTCCAAAGGCCAGCTTAATCTGGATAATGGGCGCAGATAATCTCGCCCAATTTCCGCATTGGTATCGCGCGGGCGATATCGTCAATTTACTGCCTATACTGGTAATGAACCGGCCGGGCTATGGCTGGCCTGCACTGGCGGGCAAAGGGGCTGCGATGCTGGGTCGGCATAATCGCTGCCAGCCTGCCTCTCTGGCAAGGCACGAAAAAAAAACCGGGGAAAGGAAGAAGAAAAAACAATGGAGCTTTCATCATCAGACCCGAAACCCACTTTCCGCGACCATCTTGCGCCATAGCGGTAAGGGGCTAAACGCCATCTGACTTGCCCATAGCCACGAATCGCGCTAATCTATGGGCATAAGTGGAAGACATGACCGTTTTTGACCGGCAGCATATAAGGAGACAGACCATCAGCGACGCGTTAGCAGGATTGACCCCTGAACAGGTCAGAGATCTCGTGCGGCAATCGCTTGACGATGATAAAGGGACGGATATTGTGACAATCCCCCTTGCCGGAAAATCCACCATTGCAGATTATATGGTCATTGCGACCGGCGCATCTAATCGCCAGGTAGCCGCGATGGCCGATCATATTGAATTCAAACTGAAACAGGCTGGCATTGCCATTATGGGCAAGGAAGGCACACAACAGGCAGACTGGGTATTGCTGGATACCGCAGAAGTAATTGTCCATATTTTCCGCCCAGAGGTTAGAGAGTTTTATGCGCTGGAACGGATGTGGACACAATCTTCTTCCCAGGATGAAGTTGTGCATGTCAGTTAGCCTTGCCGGCCGATCAGCCTTCTTGCTATGAAACTTGAAATACTGGCGATAGGCCGGGCAAAACCCTCTCCTGAAAGCGAACTGGTCAAAAGCTGGCTCTCGCGCCTGCCATATGGCGGCACGCTTCATGCCTTTGAATCAAACCTGCCATCAGGGCAAAAACGCCAGGCGGACGAATCAGGCAAAATTGCAGAATGGCTGGATAAAAATGCCCCGTCCCATCATCGGCTGGTCTGTCTCGACCCGCAAGGCAAGGATACCTCATCCGAAGCACTGGCCGAGCTGATCGGCCAATGGCGCGATGAGGGGGTCATGCAATGTTTTTTCGCGATTGGCGGGGCAGATGGCCATCACCCTGACTTGCGCAACCGAGCCGAAAGGCTTGTCGCCTTTGGCCAGGCAACATGGCCGCATATGCTGTGCCGTGCCATGCTGGCAGAACAGCTTTATCGCGCCGAGATGATTTTAAAAAACCACCCCTATCATCGTGGCAATTAAAGGGGGCGCTTTTAAAAAAGCTGGCCGGCTTGCCCCCTGATACGGGCAAAGCTATAAAGATAGGGTATTTACCCCCCCTTTTCCCTTGGAAAAAAAATTAAAGGCAGCAAGATAAATGGCAAATCATAAACCTGTTGTCCTATGTATTATGGATGGCTGGGGATTATCAGATGATAGCGAATATAACGCGGTGAAAAAGGCGCATACCCCTGTCTTTGATCGCCTGATGACAGAGTGCCCTCATAGCCGTCTGGCCGCATCGGAAATGGCGGTCGGACTGCCAGAGGGACAACCTGGCAATTCCGAGGTCGGGCATATGACCATCGGGGCAGGCCGCGTTATCCTGCAAGATTTACCACGCCTCTCGCAGGTCTGTGCTTCGGGCGAACTGGCTGAAATGCCGGCATTGGAAAAATTTGCCCGGCAGATGACCCGGACAGGCGGGCGTGCCCATTTAATCGGACTGACCTCAAAAGGGGGGGTGCATAGCCATAGCGACCATATCCGCGCATTAGCTGTTGCATTGCACGCCCACAAAGTGCCTGTAACCCTTCATATTCTGACAGATGGGCGCGATACATTACCAAAGGATGCCAAAACCAGCTTGCCAGAATTTTTGGACAGCTTGCCGACGGGCTGCCATATTGCCAGCCTTACCGGCCGCTATTTTGCCATGGATAGGGATAATCGCCGCGAGCGGACAAACGCCTTTTTGGATGTGCTGATGGCAGGGCAGGCAGACTATCACGCCCCGGATGCGCTAGCAGCATTAGAGGCGGGATATCAGCGCGGCAAGACAGATGAATTTATCGAGCCTACCTGCCTTGCCGGATATGACGGTATGCAAGAAGGGGACGGAATTTTATTTGCCAATTTTAGGGTCGATAGGGTGCGCCAAATTGCCTATGGCCTTACCACACCGCAACAGGCAGGTTATGTGCTGGCGCCATCGGCAAAAATAACCCTGCCCTTTGACGGGCCGTTATTATCGCTCACCCCCATCGCGGCAGATCTGCAAAACACTATCCCGGCATTACTGCCCCCGCCTGACCTCAGCCAGGGGTTGGGAGAGGTGGTAGCCGGCCATGGCCTGAAACAGCTTCGCCTTGCCGAGACAGAAAAATATCCTCATGTTACTTTCTTTTTTAATGGCGGACGCGATGTACCCTTTAGCTGTGAAGAGCGGCAACTGGTTGATTCGCCAAAGGTCGCGACCTATGACCAGCAACCTGAAATGTCGGCAAAAGATGTATGTGACAAGGCCGAAAACGCCATTAGGACGGCCAGCCATGATCTGATCATTATCAATTTTGCCAACCCCGATATGGTTGGCCATACAGGTGATTTAGCTGCTGCTATCCAGGCGGTGGAAACAGTTGATAGGGCGGTTGGCGTTCTGGAAAAGGCGATTAAACAGGTAGGCGGCAGTATGCTGGTTACCGCTGATCACGGCAATTGCGAGGTGATGTGGGACATGAAGGCGCGATGCGCCCATACTGCTCATACCACCAATTTAGTGCCCTGCATTCTGGTAGATGGCGGCCCTCTGCCAGCAGACGTTTTTCTGGCCGATGGCAGTTTGGCCGATCTGGCACCGACCTTGCTAGATTTAATGAATATTGAAAAACCGGAAGTCATGACAGGCCAGTCTCTTATCCATCCATCTGCTCATTCCAATGGGGATAAGAAAGCTTGATCTCGTTCCATGACACTGACAGACTGGAAAATAGCCTGTTTGTTACCTATATCAGACAGGGTAAATCTGTGAGGCGCAATGATGTTGTTCAAATCTGTTAAAAATGGGGCTCTCGCCAGCCTTGCACTGATTACCGTGATTGCGGGCATCGCCACCTTTGGGGATATCAGAACAACCACTGCCAGACCCGGTGACAGTGATGAAACCTATCGCCAGCTTACCCTGTTCGGGGATGTGTTTCAGCGTGTGCGCGCCGATTATGTGGAAAGCGTGACAGATAAGGACCTGATAGAGGCCGCGATTAACGGAATGCTGACCTCTCTTGACCCGCATTCCACCTATTTGCCAGATGATAATTTCAAAAAAGTCCAACAGCAAACCTCTGGTAAATTTGGCGGGCTGGGTATTGAAGTGACAATGGAGAACGGATTTTTAAAAGTTGTCTCTCCGATTGATGACACCCCGGCCTTTGCGGCTGGCCTGCAACCCGAAGATGTCATCCTGTCTGTCGATGATGAAAGCATTGTTGGCATTACCCTTTCCGAAGCAGTAGAAAAATTGCGCGGGCCGGTTGGCTCGCAAGTCCGTATTTCGGTACAGAGAGCAGAAGATGAGCCTTTTGAGGTAAGCATCATTCGTGATGAGATTAAAATCCGCTCGGTACGCTCGCGCCTCTATGAGAATATCGGCTATGTGCGGATAACCACTTTTTCCGAACAGACCACGCCTGGCCTGAATAAGGCGATTAAGGATTTAACAGAAGAATCAGGGGACAAGCTGACAGGCATCATTCTGGATTTACGCAATAATCCGGGCGGCCTGCTTTCAGAAGCTATCAAGGTATCTGATGCGTTTCTGGAACGGGGCGAGATCGTCTCTACACGCGGGCGCGAAAATAGCGATATCCAGCATGCTTACGCCCGGCCAGGCGATATTACCGGCGGGTTGCCGGTTGTGGTGCTGATCAATTCCGGCTCTGCTTCTGCATCTGAAATTGTGGCTGGTGCGCTGAAAGATCATCGCCGTGCCATTTTGATGGGGACACGCTCTTTTGGCAAAGGCTCGGTTCAGACCATTATGCCGATGCCAGGGCATGGTGCGATACGCCTGACCACTGCCCGCTATTACACCCCCTCTGGTGTGTCTATTCAGGCAAAAGGTATCGAGCCGGATATCGAGGTCGCCCTTGCCCGTATTGAAGAGCTTGATCAAGGCCCTGTCCGCGAGGAAGATTTACGCGGCGCACTAGATGGCAGCAATGATAATGCAGATACAGAACAGGCAGATAAAAAAGAAGATGCCCCTGAAAAAGCAGCACAAACAGACCCTTCCAAAATAGATTACCAACTGGCGCGCGCCCTTGATTTGTTGCGCGGGCTGACCATTTTCAATAATCTGAATTTAAATAGCTGAAAGACTGTGTATTGATGGCTGAGAGTGTGCGCCCCCTGGAATATTCAAAACGTCCCTATCGTCCTTGTGTTGGCATTATGCTGGTCAATGACAATGGGCATATTTTTGGTGGCCAGCGTATTGATAATCGGGCTGAGGCCTGGCAAATGCCGCAAGGCGGCATTGATGCGGGCGAGGATGTCGAAACCGCCTGTTTTCGTGAAATGCGTGAAGAAATCGGCACAGATAAAGCAGATATTTTATCTATTCATCCTGAATGGCTGAATTATGATATCCCGCTGCCACTTGCGGACAGGCTATGGGGCGGCAGCTATCGCGGGCAAAGCCAAAAATGGGTGGCCTTGCGCTATACAGGCAAGGATAGCGATATCAATATCGCCACCGAGGAGCCAGAATTTTTTAGCTGGAAATGGATGAGCCCGGCAGATTTAATTCAGCTGGCCGTCCCGTTTAAACGGCCGGTATATGAAGATATTATGTCCCAGTTTGCCCAATATATAAAAGCCAGCTAAAAAGCCGGCTTTTACTTTAATCTTTTTTGAAATTTTAACAGCGTTTTAAAGCGCTTCGGATGCAGAGTTCAGAAAATCGGCTTCCGCTTCACTTGCCTTTGTCGCCCGCTCTTTCAGCTCTTGTGAAGTAGTTGCAGACAGGTCAACCGCCCGTTCTGCCAGAATGGTTACGCCTTCAGGGGTAACATCTGCCAGACCGCCATCTATCATGATCCGGTCAATTACCTTGCCGCCTTCATAAACCTCTACAACACCGCGCTGCAGACTGGCCAGCAGGGCAGAATGACGCGGTAACACGCCAAACAGCCCTTCACTGCCCGGAACGACAACCATTTCAGCAGCCTTGCTGACCATAACCCGTGCCGGTGTCACCAGTTCAAGTTGTGTGGTTTCTGCCATGATTGTCTTTCCCTATCTGAAATATACAGCTCTAAATGGCTTTTCGCGTTACGCAGCTTCTGCTGTCAGTTTTTTGCCTTTTTCAATCGCTTCTTCAATGGTGCCTACCATATAAAAAGCGGCTTCCGGCAGATGGTCATAATCACCAGCAACAATGCCCTTAAAGCCCTTGATGTTATCTTCCAGGCTAACAAATACGCCAGGTGTGCCAGTAAAGACTTCGGCAACATGGAAAGGCTGAGACAAGAAACGCTGGATTTTACGTGCACGGGCAACAGTAAGCTTGTCTTCTTCAGATAATTCATCCATACCCAAAATCGCGATAATATCCTGCAGGGATTTATATTGCTGCAATACCTCTTGTACCTGACGTGCAGTATTGTAATGCTCGTCACCGACAACGCGCGGGTCAAGCACACGCGAGGTTGAATCCAGCGGGTCAACGGCAGGATAAATTCCCAATTCGGCAATCTGGCGCGACAGAACGGTTGTCGCATCCAGGTGGGCAAATGAGGTGGCAGGTGCAGGGTCAGTCAAATCATCGGCTGGCACATAAATCGCCTGAACCGAGGTAATAGACCCTTTATTGGTAGATGTAATACGTTCTTGCAAGGCACCCATATCAGTTGCCAATGTTGGCTGATATCCCACCGCAGAAGGAATACGACCCAATAGCGCGGACACTTCCGAGCCAGCTTGTGTAAAGCGGAAGATGTTATCCACAAAGAACAGCACATCCTGACCTTCTTCGTCACGGAAATATTCAGCCAATGTCAGACCGGTAAGGGCCACACGGGCACGCGCACCAGGAGGCTCGTTCATCTGGCCATAAACCAGCGCAGCCTTGGAGCCAGGACCATCTGTCTTGATAACGCCTGATTCGACCATTTCATGGTACAAATCATTGCCTTCACGTGTACGCTCGCCCACACCAGCAAAAACAGAATAGCCACCATGCGCTTTCGCCACATTGTTAATCAACTCCATGATGGTCACTGTCTTGCCCACACCAGCGCCGCCAAACAGGCCGATTTTACCGCCCTTTGCATAAGGGGCGAGCAGGTCAATCACCTTAATCCCAGTGACCAGAATTTCCGATTCGGTAGACTGGTCAACATATTCAGGGGCAGCACGGTGAATAGGATAATTCACTTTGGCGTTAATCGCCTTGCCTTCATCCACCACATCGCCAATCACATTGATGATACGCCCTAATGTTTCAGGGCCAACCGGCACGGTAATAGGTGCGCCTGTATCGGTGGCTTCTGCGCCGCGAACCAGACCTTCTGTTGCGTCCATCGCGATGGTACGCACAGTGTTTTCACCCAGATGCTGGGCAACTTCCAGCACCAGACGCTGGCCGTTATTATCCACTTCCAAAGCGTTCAGAATGTCCGGGATTGCGCCATCAAATTTCACATCCACAACAGCCCCGATTACCTGGCTGATTTTTCCAACTGCATTTTTTGCCATAGCTCGCTACTCCAGCGTCTTTTTGTGTTTTTAACGGTTTGTTTACAGTGCTTCAGCACCAGAGATGATCTCGATAAGCTCTTTGGTAATATTTGCCTGACGAGTTCGGTTATAAACAAGGGTGAGGCGATCGATCATATCGCCAGCATTTCGGGTTGCGTTATCCATAGCTGTCATCCGGGCTGCCAATTCTGCAGCAGAGGATTCCAGCAAGGCGCTAAATATCTGGGTTGAGAGATTTTGCGGCAGTAACGCACCTAAAATCTCGGCCTCTTCCGGCTCATAATCATAGAAGCTGGCTTGGGCATCTGATGCATCATCGCTGGCATCCACTTCTGCGGGGATAAGCGAGCTATGGGTCACCTTTTGGGTAATGGCATTTACAAACTGATTGTAAATCATCGAAACCGAATCAAAGCTGCCCTCTTCAAACCCGGCAATGATCTTGGCAGAAATATCTGCGGCACTTGCATATTGGATAACCCCGCCCTGTACCCCTTCGATACGGGCAAAGGTCTTATCCGCAATTTCCGAGCCGAGATTATCGGCTGCCTTGCGGCCAACCACATAGACCTGAACCTTTTTGCCCTCGCCTTGCAGGCGTGTCATTTGCTGGCGTGCCAGACGGGCAACAGAGCCGTTAAAGCCGCCGCACAAGCCCTTATCGGCCGAGATAATGACCAGAAGATGTGTTTTTACGACTTCCCGGCCAACCAGCAGAGGCGAGGCAGAAGCCTTATCTGCCTTGGCAGCAAGCGAGGCGATAACCGAGCGCATACGCGCAGCATAAGGTCGCCCGCTTTCAGCTGCTTCTTGAGCCCGGCGCAATTTTGCCGCAGCGACCATTTTCATAGCCGAAGTAATCTTCTGCGTGGAAGACACACTGTTAATTCTGGTTTTCAGATCCTTCAGATTTGGCATCTGCGGGGCTCCTCTTTAACAGGGGATGGCAGAAAATCTTCTGCCCATCCCTTGCCTGTCCATCCTATGCAAAGCTCTTGGCATATGCGCCAATCGCAGCGTGCAGCTTTTCTTCAGTTTTATCTGAAATAGCTTTTTCATCACGAATAGCGGCCAGAATATCCTTACCCGAACCGCGCAGTGTATCCAGCAATCCAGCCTCAAACCGGCCAATATCGGCAATGGCGATATTATCCAGATAGCCTTTCACACCAGAGAAAATCACCGCCACCTGTTCTTCAACAAGCATCGGGGCATATTGCGGCTGTTTCAGCAATTCTGTCAGACGCGCTCCGCGTTCCAGCAATTGCCGGGTAGAAGCGTCCATATCCGAGGCAAACTGGGCAAAGGCGGCCATCTCGCGATATTGTGCCAATTCCAGCTTAATTGTACCGGCCACCTGTTTCATCGCCTTGATCTGGGCAGCTGATCCCACTCGTGACACAGACAGACCCACATTCACCGCAGGGCGAATACCTTTATAGAACAGGTCTGTTTCCAGGAATATCTGGCCATCGGTAATGGAAATCACGTTGGTTGGAATAAAGGCAGACACGTCGCCGCCTTGTGTTTCAATCACCGGCAGAGCGGTCAGCGAACCAGCGCCATTAGCATCATTCATCTTTGCCGCACGTTCCAGCAGGCGGGAGTGCAAATAGAACACATCCCCTGGATAGGCTTCACGGCCTGGCGGGCGACGAAGCAACAGGCTCATCTGGCGATAGGCCACAGCTTGCTTGGACAAATCATCAAATACAACCAGCGCGTGCATCCCGTTATCGCGGAAAAATTCCCCCATTGCCGCTGCGGTATAAGGTGCCAGGAACTGCATTGGTGCAGGGTCAGAGGCAGTCGCCGCAACAATGATGGAATATTCCATCGCGCCATTTTCTTCCAGAGAGCGCACAATCTGTGCAACGGTTGAACGCTTTTGGCCAACGGCAACATAAATACAGAACAGTTTTTTCGAATTATCATCCCCGGCAGCCTCGTTCACAGCCTTCTGGTTGATGAAGGTATCAACTGCAATCGCTGTCTTGCCTGTCTGGCGGTCACCAATGATCAATTCACGCTGGCCACGACCGATAGGAATAAGGCTGTCAATCGCTTTCAGACCGGTCTGCATTGGCTCATGCACAGATTTACGTGGCATAATGCCAGGGGCTTTTACTTCCACGCGCGAACGCTTGACGTCCTTGATGGGGCCTTTGCCATCAATAGGATTACCCAGCGCATCCACCACACGTCCCAGCAGACCCATACCAGATGGCGCATCCACAATCGAGGAAGTCCGGCGCACGGTGTCGCCTTCCTTAATCCCGCGGTCACTGCCGAAAATAACGATACCGACATTATCTGTCTCAAGGTTAAGCGCCATCCCCTTGATGCCGCCGTCAAATTCTACAAGCTCACCGGCCTGTACCTGATCCAGACCATGCACACGGGCAATACCGTCACCAACAGAGAGCACACGCCCTACCTCTGCAACTTCTGCCTCGCTTCCAAAATTGGCGATCTGATCCTTGAGGATTGCTGAAATTTCAGCAGCACGAATATCCATCACGCTACACCCTTCATTGCGGCTTCTAGCCGGTTGAGTTTAG
>CBFIAD010000007.1:0-37704 GCA_965660495.1 Puniceispirillaceae bacterium (SeqCode) | reverse complement strand
CACCGAACAAATCTGTCTCGCACTCTTCCTGGAAGGTAGTTTCGATAATACCCGAACGTCCGCCGCCAACACCGCTGGCATAAGACAGGCCGATATCATGGGCATTGCCAGAGGCATCCTGATAAACCGCCAGCAAACATGGCACGCCGCCACCTTTCAGATATTCGCCGCGCACAGTATGGCCAGGGCCTTTCGGGGCAACCATAAAGACATCAATATCCGAACGTGGCTCGATCAGGTTGAAATGCACATTCAGGCCGTGGGCAAAGGCAATGGCCGCGCCCGGGCGAATATTGGCTGCGATTTCTTCTGAATAGATATCTGCCTGCAATTCGTCCGGGGTCAGCATCATGACAACATCTGCCCAGGCGGCTGCTTCTGATACGCTCATCACTTTAAAGCCGGCTGCTTCTGCCTTTGCGATAGAAGATGACCCTTCACGAAGGGCAACAGCCACGTGTGGCACACCGCTATCTTTTAAGTTAGCAGCATGTGCGTGCCCCTGCGAGCCATAGCCAATAATCGCCACTTTTTTCCCTTTAATCAGGCCAATATCGGCATCCTGATCATAATAAACCCGCATATCCTTATCTCCTTAAATTTCTACGCAGTTAAAATTCAGTTTATTCTTTTAAAAAAGAGGGCTGTCACAATCGCCAGCCGTGAAAATTCTATCGCCCCTGTTTTAGCCCTTTGCCCCTCATAAAGGCAAGTCGGGAAAAAACAAAAGAAAAAAAGGCGAAACCCTATTCTGTATCTATCAAATCGATAGTGTTGCCTCTGGTCATGCCACATACGCCCGTACGGGCAATCTCAACCTTGCCAAGCGATTCCATCAGCTTGATAAAGGCTGAAATTTTGGAAGAATTGCCGGTTACTTCAAAGACGAAGCTGTTCAGCGTGCTGTCCAGAGTACGGGCGCGAAAACTGTCTGCCACCCGCAAGGCCTCGACCCGTTGGCTGCCATTATTGACGATTTTTACCAGCGCCATTTCCCGTTCAACATGAGACGGGCCGGTGGTTAAATCATGTACCACATGAACTGGCACCAGCCGCGCCAGTAATTGTTTTATCTGTTCAATCACCATGGGCGTGCCGCTGGTCACAACCGAAATACGGCTGGTATGACGCTGTTCATCCACTTCTGATACGGTCAGGCTTTCAATATTATAGCCGCGCCCGGAAAACAGCCCCACAACCCGGGCAAGCACACCAGGCTCATTATCCACCAGAACAGAAAGGGTATGCCGTTCAGTCTGTGTTGTATCCAACATTTGATACGCTCCTAAAATCAAATAAATCCATTACAGGGCAGGCGACAGACCCTCTCCCCACCGCACAGGAAAAGAGGAAAAGCCCTAGACCAGAATTTTACCTTCTTCAGATACCGTAGCGGTTGATTCTTCTGCTGCACTTAACAGCATCTCATTATGAGCAGAACCGGACGGGATCATCGGAAAGCAATTTTCTTCCTTCTCGATACAGATATCAGCAATTACCGGCCCGTCTGTGGACAGCATTTTGGCAATCACATCATCCAGATCATCGGCTGTTTTTGCTCGCAAGCCGGTCATATTAAAGGTTTCGGCCAATTTCACAAAATCAGGAAGCGAGGCAGTATAACTTTCAGAATAGCGCGAGCCATGATTTAGTTCCTGCCATTGGCGTACCATCCCCATCCATTCATTGTTCAGGATAAAGATTTTCACAGGCAGCCGATATTGGGAAATGGTCGATAATTCCTGCATATTCATCAAAAATGACGCTTCACCGGAAATATCGATAATCGTTGCCTCGGGATGGGCAATTTGCGTGCCGACAGCTGCTGGCAAGCCATATCCCATTGTTCCAAGCCCGCCAGATGTCATCCAGCGATTGGGCTGATGAAAGCCAAAATACTGCGCCGCCCACATTTGATGCTGGCCCACTTCGGTGGTGACATATACATCCCTATCGCGGCTCATCTGATAGAGACGCTCTATGGCATATTGCGGCTTGATGATGCTGGATTTCTGCTCATACGCCAGGCAATTCTTGCTACGCCATGCATTAATCTGATCCCACCAGCCAGACAGAGCCTTTGTGTTCGGGGCGAAATTCTGTGCCTTCATTTCTTCCAGCAAGGCGGCAATGGTTTGCTTAACATCGCCAATAATGGCCAAATCCACCTGCACCACCTTATTAACAGAAGCCGGGTCGATATCGGCATGGACTTTCACGCTATTGGGCGAGAAGGCATTAAGCCTGCCTGTTACCCGGTCATCAAAGCGAGCCCCCAAATTCAGCATAAAATCACAGCCATGCATGGTTAAATTGGCTTCATAGGTGCCATGCATCCCAAGCATACCCAGAAAATGCGGATCATCTGCTGGCAATGCCCCCAGCCCCATCAGCGTCAGGGTTGTTGGCCAGCCGGTTACCTCTACCAGCTTGCGCAGCCCTTTTGTGGCTTCAGTGCCGCTATTAATGATGCCGCCGCCGCCATAAATCACTGGCCGTTTGGCTGCTTTCATCATCTGCACGGCCTTTTTTATTGCTGCCTTGTCAGGCGAGAGTAGCGGGCGATAGCGATGCGGTTTATCTGTCCATACACCACCCTCCTGGTAGGGCGCATCCAGCATCTGAATATCTTTTGGCAGGTCAATGACCACCGGTCCTGGCCGGCCGGTACGGGCCACATGAAAAGCTTCCTCGATAGAGCGTTGCAGGTCGGCACTTTGCTTGACCAGATAATTATGTTTGGTACAGGGGCGGGTAATGCCGGATGTATCGCCTTCCTGAAAGGCATCTGTGCCGATCAGATGGCTAGGCACCTGGCCTGTCAAACACACTATAGGCACAGAATCCATCAGCGCGTCTGTCAGACCGGTTACCGCATTGGTTGCCCCAGGCCCAGAGGTGACCAGAACCACCCCGACCTTGCCGGTAGAGCGGGCATAGCCTTCTGCGGCATGAACCGCTGCCTGTTCATGACGCACCAAAATATGACGGATAGCATTGCTTTTGAAAATTTCATCGTAAATCGGCAATACCGCCCCGCCGGGATAGCCGAAAATCACCTCCACCCCTTCTGCTTCAAGCACTTTTAGCAACAGGGCTGCCCCTGGCATCATTTGTGTCTTGGCCGCCTTTGATTTGGCGGAAGCGATTTTTGGGCTTTCTTGCGCTGCAGTCATCTTATCTTCTCACACGTCTATCTATCAATCAGGTCAAATATCTATCAAATCCATTTATTCGCAAACACTGGCATATTGTTTCCTAACAATGGCCTTCTTACGGATCAAACGCCTGCCAAGAATCAAAAAAAGGCCTTTCGATAAAGTGCCTTTTATCTGGTAAGCGTGCTGATTTACGAAACCTGCGCCATATCTGCTAGGGTGGTTATAGCATAGGCTGGCAAAGAAAGTCAAATCATTTTGAGAATTTTTGAAAAGAATCTATCGAAATTTCTTTCTGAATATAACTCGTCATTTAATAAATTTGTAATAAAATTATTACGAAGCCATGTCATCTGACGTTTTGCATAATGACGGGAATCTCTTTTTGCCAGATAGGATGCCTGCTCAAGGCTATGTTTTCCTTGCAAATAATCCCGTAGAGCAGATACGCCAAGCGCTTTCATAACTGGCAAATCTGCGGCCAGGTTACGGGCAAGCAATTTTTCTACCTCCGCCAGGGCGGTGGTAGCCATCATCTCATCAAAGCGGGCATCGATGCGGGCGTAAATCACCTCACGCGGGGGCAGATGGGTGATTTTCAGCGCCTTTCCCGATATTCCGCCTGTTGGGGGCTGCTTTTGAAATTTGCTAAGGGCTATCCCGGTATGGCGATAGACTTCTGTTGCCCGAATGAGGCGCTGGCTATCGCCCGATGCCAAGCGGCTGGCAATATGGGGATCCACCTCTGCCAGATAAGCCAGCATCGCTGCCCCGCCCATTTTGGCGTGTTCGGCCACCACTTCGGCGCGCACATTATCGGGAATATCGGGAATAGCCGATAGCCCCTGTTCGGCGGCGCGCAGATAAAAGCCTGTTCCGCCAACCAAAATTGGCCATTTTCCGGCTGTTCGGGCAGTCTGTATATGGCGCTTTGCGGCCTCCAGCCACATACCTGCAGAAAAACGCACCGCCCCGTCAATCTCGCCATACAGTCGGTGGGGAACATCTGCCTCATCCGCAGCAGAAGGGCGGGCGGTAAGCACCGATAAATCGGCATAAACCTGCATCGAATCGGCATTGATAATAACCCCGTCCAGCGCCTTTGCCAGTGCAACTGCATAAGCAGATTTACCCCCTGCCGTTGGGCCGGCAATGATGATATAGTCGCGTTGTTTTAGAAAGCGTTCCATCTTCTGCCCCTTAAGCGATTAGAGTTTCAAATGCAAGCCTGTATCCTGTTTACTGCCAGCCCGTCCTCTGAAGAAACGGATAAAAATATCCGTCAATTATGCCGTGAATTCGGCCTTGAGACGGGCAAAACCCTGTCAGACAGAACAAGCAGCTGTCTTGCACAGGAGGCCCATAGTGATGAGCGTATAGAATTTTCTGCCCTGCGCGATGCGGCGGCCAGCTATCAGATAGATGTGAATAACATTCAGCCAGTTACCCGCACAAAAAAGCTGCTTATTGCGGATATGGATGCCACCATTATTCGCGGAGAGTCGCTGGATGAGCTGGCAGAGCTGGCAGGTATAGGCAGCCAGATTAGCAAGATTACCGCCCGTGCAATGGCAGGCGAGCTGGATTTTGAACAAGCCCTTGCCGCCCGCCTTGCCCTGTTAAAAGGCCAGCCAGCCAGCCTGCTGGAGGAGGTGGTCAAAGGCGTTACAATTACCCCCGGGGCGCATCAGCTTATCGCGACCATGCGCGCCCGTGGCGCAAAGTGTTATCTTATCTCTGGTGGATTTACTTTTCTAACCTCTGTTATTGCGCAAAAGCTGGGTTTTACCGGCCATCACGCCAATCAGCTGGGTTTGACAGATGGCCAGCTATCCGGCACCGCCCTGCCCCCAATTTTAGGCAAACAGGCCAAGCGTGATTTCCTGCATCATTATTGCGGCCAGATGAATATACCGCTCAGCCAAAGCCTGTGTGTCGGCGATGGGGCAAATGATATGATGATGCTGCAGGAGGCCGGACTTGGCGTTGCCTTTGAAGGCAAGCCTGCTCTGCGCGCCGCTATTGATACACAAATATCCTATAGCGATTTAACCGCCTTGTTATATCTGCAAGGCTATGAGGCAAGGGATTTCACCGAATAAAAAAACAGCCAGCCCGGAAAGGCCAGCTGTTCATTTTTATGATCTTATGGTTTTGATGATTTATTCTGTCTCAAAACTGACCTGAACAAAGCGTGTCTGGCCTTCGCTTTCCACCAGCATTAAAACGCCGCGACGGCCACTTTGTTTTGCCTCGCGGATTTTATCGGAAAGCTGCTTAACAGAGGTGACCGCTGTTTGATTAATACGGCGGATAATATCGCCTTCACGAATGCCGCGCTGACCAGCAGGGCCATTTTCTGCCACGCTGACCACCACCACCGACATTTTATCTTCTTTCAGGTTAAATTGTTCTGCCAGTGCTGCATCCAGTACAGAGACGGCCAGCCCGACATCCTCAATCGTTTCCGGGCTTCCCGGCTCTGATTTACTGCTCAGCAAGCCACCATTTTCAGCCTGTTCCAATTCGCCAAGCGTGACGTTTTTCGTCATGGTTTTGCCATCGCGAACCAGCTCTACCTCAACAGTCTTTTCTACTGCGGTTTCGGCAACAATACGCGGCAGGTCACGGCTTTTTTTCACTGCCTGGCCGTCAAATTTCAGAATGACATCGCCTGCCTGCAATCCAGCTTTGTCAGCAGGGCCATTTTCAGTAACAGAGGCCACAAGCGCGCCATTGGCTGTCTTCAGCCCCAAGCTTTCTGCAATATCCTCGGTAACTTCCTGAATAAACACACCCAGCCAGCCACGCCGTGTACGTCCAAAATCCTGAAGCTGCTGGACAACTTGTGTTGCCAGATTGGCCGAGATGGCAAAACCGATACCAACCGACCCGCCTGACTGGGAAAAAATAGCGGTATTAATACCGATAACATCGCCATCCAGATTAAATAAAGGCCCGCCTGAATTGCCCCGGTTGATAGAGGCATCTGTCTGGATAAAATCATCATAAGGGCCAGAACCAATATCGCGCCCGCGTGCCGAAACAATCCCTACGGTTACCGTGCCGCCCAGACCAAAGGGATTGCCGATAGCCATTACCCAATCGCCTACTCGCAATTTATCTGAATCGCCAAAAGACACCGCGCTGAGCCTAGTATTGCCGGGATCAATTTTCAGCACCGCAATATCGGTTTTTTGATCCCGCCCTATCAGCTCGGCTTCAAACACCTCGTCATTGGCCAATATCACCGAAATTTTATCGGCATTTTCGATAACATGATTATTGGTTACCACAATGCCGCTGCTATCAATGATAAAGCCCGAACCAAGCGACTGGGTACGCCGTGCCTGGCCTCTATCTTCAAATTCCTTGAAAAAATCTTCAAAGGGCGAGCCTTCGGGAAAACGCGGCAAGGCAGGCCGGCTATCATCCTTAATGATCATAGAGGTAGAAATATTCACCACCGCTGGTGACAGGCGCTCTGCCAAATCTGCAAAGCTGTCCGGGCGGTCTGCTGCCCCTGCAGGGCTGTTCAGGATTGCCAGGCACAAGGCCAGCACCCCCAGAAGAGAGTTTGTCCAGAAATATTTCATCGCTCTTTGCACATCCATCGCATCGATGATGCGGGCAGACGGTGTATCAGGAAGTAGCAGTGTCATCTTTTTCATCAGGGATAATCCTGTTTGTTAAAATGGTTGACCTAAAAAAGTTAAGGCGGAAAAGACAACAGGGATTTTTCAAGAGGAGGAGAGAAGCTGTCTTTTCCATCTTGCAAAGCTAGTGCGTTAGAAAGGCCTCAATCTGGCCAAAATCAGGCCAGATTGAGGCAATAGGTTTGGCATATTTTTATTTCTCCGCGTTTCCATCCTTATCTTTAAAATAACGGAAGAAAGAAGAATTGGGAGACAGAATCATAGAGGTACCGGATTCGCCAATCGATTTACGATAGGCTTCCATCGAACGATAGAAAGAGAAAAACTCCGCATCACGCCCAAAGCTTTCCGCATAGATACGGATAGCATTGGAGTCGCCTTCACCGCGCACTTGCTGGGCTTCTTTTTTCGCCTCTGCCACAATCACGGTACGGGTCTTTTCTGCGTCTGCCCGAATCTTTTGTGCCTCTTCTTCCCCTGTTGCACGGAATTCTTTGGCTTCGCGTTCCCGCTCGGACTTCATCCGGTTAAAGATGTTCTGGCTGGTCGCTTCGGGATAATCTGCCCGGCGCAAGCGCACATCAATAATCTCAATCCCCAGCGAGGCCACAGACTGGTTTACCTCATCACGGATAGAGCCGTTAATGGCTTCGCGCTCACCTGTCAGGATAGAGGCCAGTGTTTCACGGCCCAGCACCCGTCTAACCGATGAATCAATAATGGATTCCAGCCTGGCGCGCGCGCCTATCTCATTGCGAACCGTTTGAAAGAATAATAGCGGATCTTGAATGCGATATCGGGCATAGGCATCTACCTGCAAGCGTTTTTGGTCGGCCAGAATGACCTCTTCAGCATCTTGCGGGATGAGGGACAATACCCGTCTTTCATAAAAAACGGCTTCCTGAATAAAGGGCAATTTAAACTTCAGACCAGGTTCCTGGATAGTACGCTTTGGCTCACCAAATTGTAGTACCAGCGCCTGCTGGGTCTGATTTACCACAAAGGCAGCGGAATAGGCACCAAACAGCAAGGCCGCTAACAGGAGCAAAGTTACATTACGTGTTGCTTTCATAATCTAGTTACTCCCCTGATTAGATGTGCTGCTGCGCCCCAGTTCCTTGAGCGGCAAATAAGGCACAACCGATTGGCCATCTTCATCAATGATGATCTTTTCAATATTGCCAAACACTTCTTCAATGGTCTCAATGTAAATCCGCTCGCGGGTCACATTTTTATCCATTTGATAGGCGTTATAGACCTGATCAAAGCGCGAGGCATCCCCTTCTGCCCGGCTAACCACCTCTTCGCGGTAGGCTTCTGCCTCGGCTATCAGACGCGCAGCTTCACCACGCGCACGCGGCACGACATCATTACGAAAGGCTTCGGCTTCGTTTTTCAGACGATCCCTGTCCTGACGGGCGCGTTGCACATCATTAAAGGCATCGATAACATCTGCCGGCGGGTCAACAGCCAGCAATTGCACTTCGCGCACCCGCACCCCGGCTTTATATTCATCCAGCAATTCCTGCAGCTTCTGTCGCACAGAAACCTGAATATTTTGCCGGCCTTCTGTCAGGGCTGTTTGAATTCGGGTCTGGCCGATAATCTCGCGCATCACCGCTTCTGCTGCCACCTTGATGGTGTCATCCGGCTCTGCCAGATTAAACAGATATTGTCCGGCATCCGCGATACGCCAAAACACCACAAAATCAATATCCACGATATTTTCATCGCCAGTGATCATCTGACTTTCATCAGCGATATCGCGGCGCGATACACTGCGCCCGCCTACATCACGGAAACCGATTTCCAGGCGATTATCCCGCGTAACATCCGGGGTCAGCACGCTTTCAACCGGGAAAGGCAGATGATAATGCAAGCCGGGAGAGGTGGTTTTCACCCATTCCCCAAAGCGCAAAACAACCCCCTGTTCCTGCGGGTTCACACGGTAAAAACCGGTGGCTGCCCATAATCCTAATACAACGATAAGGATAAGCCATAAAAACCGTGATGGCTTGCCACCACCAGATACCCGGCCGCCAAAGCTGTTACGAAAATCTTTAAATATTTTTTCGAAATCTGGTGGGTTCGGCCGGTTTGGCTGACGACCAGAGCCACCGCCCCAGGGGCCGCCTTGATTTCCGCCGCCACCCCAAGGCCCGCCTTGATTGCCGCCTTGATTGCCGCCTTGATTATTCCAGGGCATGATAATGTCGCTCCCTCATCGCTTGCCGTTTTATTTCAGATACCGGATATAGCTTGTCTTAATCTGACTTGCCAAATCGAAATGGCAAGCCTAAGTCATAACCAGAACTATTACCGCTTTATATTTGAACGAATTGTGGAAAATTCAAGAATGCCAAGTGAAATAACAGAACAAAAAATTCTTCAGGCACTGAAATCTGTCCCTCTGCCGCATCAAAATACCTCTCTTGGCGAAGCAGGGGCGGTATCCGGTATCGTCATAAAAGGCGGAAATGTTGGCTTTACGATTGAAATTGCCCCGGAAATTGCGGCCGAGGCAGAAAATATCAAAATAGCGGCAAAAAAAGCAGTAGAGGCCATTGAAGGGGTGTTGTCTGTCACCATTTTAATGACCGCCCACAGACCGGCCGGGGCAACGCCGCCTCCGGCTCAGACAGCCGCGCCTGCCCGCGAAGAGGTTATTCGCCCGGCGGCCCAGGTGATTGCAGTGGCCTCTGGCAAGGGCGGGGTTGGCAAATCAACGACAGCGATCAATCTGGCACTTGCGCTGGCCAATACAGGCAAAAAGGTCGGGATTTTGGATGCCGATATATATGGCCCGTCCCTGCCGCGTTTGCTGGGCATGAATAAAAAGCCGGAGACCGAAAATAACAAGCTAATCCCGCTGGATGCATGGGGTTTGCAAGCCATGTCGATAGGCTTTTTGATCGAGGAAGAGTCGCCCACCATCTGGCGCGGGCCAATGGTGATGTCTGCGGTACAGCAAATGCTGCGCGATGTTGCCTGGAATGGGCTGGATATTCTGGTGGTAGATATGCCGCCCGGTACAGGCGATACCCAGCTTACCCTGTCCCAGCGCGCAGAACTAGCCGGGGCAGTGATTGTCTCCACCCCCCAGGATTTGGCACTGATAGATGCGCGAAAGGGTTTAAATATGTTCAAGCGCGTGGATGTACCTGTCCTTGGCATTATCGAGAATATGAGCCATTTTTTATGCCCATCCTGCGGCGAGCGGGCAGATATTTTTGGAACAGGCGGGGCAGAAACCGAAGCCCGGCGTCTTAACCTGCCCTTTTTAGGGGCAATCCCCTTGCATATGGATATTCGTGCAACCTCGGATGCCGGCACGCCCATTGTCGCGAACCAGCCAAATAGCCCTCATGCCAAAATATATCAGGACATTGCCCAAAAAATTCTGGATCAGCTTGCCAAAGGCAAACGTGCTGCTCCAAAGCTGGTAATGGAATAACTATAAAATCTGGCGACCAAGAGACGGGACAGGATTTTTGCGCCGAAGCCGGTGATAATGAAAAGCCGGATGGCTTTGCCCAGCCTCTATACTCTGCAAATGGATATCTTCCCATGCGCTTTCCTCAAAGGCAGGAAAACGCACCCCCTCTTTCGGGGCAGCATCGATAAAGGTCGCTTCGATAATATTACAATAGCTCAGACCGGCTGCGTAAATCTCGCCGCCGCCAAACAGGATAAGACGGTTTTCCCCCTGGCCTTGCTGAGCCAGCCATTTTGCCCCTGCCTCTATTGCATCTTCAATGGATTGCACGGCCAGGGCTTCGGGTGCTGACCAGCCAGAATTTCGGGTTAAAACAATACTAAGGCGACCGGGAAGCGCTCGCCCAATCGACTCCCATGTTCGCCGCCCCATAATCAGGGGACAGCCCATGGTCAGTTCTTTCACGCGCTTCAAATCACCTGGCAAATGCCAGATCAAATCGCTGCCATCACCAATGATGCGGTTACGCGCCATCGCCACGACACATACCATCTGCAAGTCTGAAATGATGCCATCCATCCCCTTGCCTCTAGACCGCAATAGGTGCAGCAATAGATGGCGCAGCTTCATATCCGGTAAGCTTTATATGCTCAAAACGGAAATCAGTGAGTTCATCTGGAGGGTTTATCAGCTCTAGTTGTGGCAAGGGGCCTGGGCTGCGCTGTAATTGCAGACGCGCTTGCTCTACATGGTTCAGATATAAATGGGCATCGCCCAGCGAATGCACAAAATCGCCAACCTGCAAGCCGGTGATATGCGCCATCATATGGGTCAACAGCGCATAAGAAGCGATATTGAAAGGCACACCTAAAAAGATATCGGCAGAACGCTGATAAAGCTGGCAGGATAATTTGCCATCACTGACATAGAATTGAAACAGGCAATGACAGGGCGGCAAGGCCATATTCGGAATATCAGACGGATTCCAGGCAGAAACGATCAGCCGGCGCGATTCGGGGGCGGTACGAATAGCCCTTACCACATCCATAAGCTGGTCTATAACCCGCCCTTCCTCAGGGGTTTGCCAGCGCCGCCATTGCTGGCCATAGACCGGCCCCAAATCGCCATTTTCATCTGCCCATTCATCCCAAATAGATACGCCATTATCCCGCAAATAACCGATATTGGTATCGCCCTGAATAAACCATAATAATTCATGGATAATCGAGCGCAGATGCAGCTTTTTTGTGGTCAGTACAGGAAATCCCTGTTGCAGATCAAAGCGCATTTGCCAGCCAAACACCGATTTCGTGCCGGTGCCGGTTCTGTCTCCGCGCTCGCTACCTTTTTCCAGCACATACTCAAGAAGATCAAGATATTGACGCATGAAAAAACTCTTATCCGTTTATATGGTTTATTTTAATCAGACACTAACAAAACAAACGCAATGATACCAGATGATGGGTGTCGCAGATGTAAAAAACTTTCAAAAAACACAGTTTCCCTATATAATGGGGGTGTCAGCTTTTGTTGACTATGACGATAAACATATTGCGAAATAAGCAGGGCGGACCCGGGGGCGGTACCCGGCGCCTCCACCAATATAATTTTATGTATCTGGCCAGCAGATTAAACCCTCTGGATAGAAACAGCTTTTGGGGGCGAAACAGGATCGACGCATGTGGTAAAGGCCTTATCTTCGTTCGGTATGGTACCCGCCGTTATCGGGCCATGTAGTAGTTGCAAACGACAACACTGCTCCGGTTGCTGTTGCTGCGTAACGCGGTAACAAAAACCATTTTTAAAGCCCTGTTCGATTGAGCTCGGACAGGCGGGGTTCGGGATCGCACCTGGCAACAGAAGCGGTCCCACTAAATTGCCGCTGTGCCATGTTTTTACAAGCCGTTCTGCAAAACAGAACCGTAAGATAGACAAAAACAGGCAGGTGGGGGGATGCTGGCAAAAGCAAAAAAGGGTGCGCCGGGATGGATGATAAAGAACAAAAGGCAGCAATAAATTACGAGCTGCTGGTGGAAGATGCGCTCCGCACCGTTGTCAGAGGCTCGCTTGCGCTGGTAGAGCATGAAGGCTTGCCAGGCGAGAGCCATTTTTACATCACCTTCCAGACCACTGCAGAGGGGGTGCAAATGTCTGAAACCCTGAAAGCGGCCAACCCCAATGAAATGACCATTGTTCTGCAGCATCAGTTCTGGGATTTGCATGTCAGCGAATCGCATTTTTCTGTCACCCTGTCTTTTTCCGGTGTGCATCATAATCTGAACATCCCCTTTGCTGCGGTAACCCATTTCAATGATCCTTCTGTTGGCTTTGGCTTGCAGTTCAGCGCACCTGATGCGCTGGATGCCTTGCCAGAGGAGGAGGATATCGCTTCGACTGCCAATAAAAAAGATAGCGCAAAGGATAAAAATATTGCCCCGGCATCTGTGCCATCAGACAGTACAAACATCGCTGCCATTCATGGCGGAGAAAATAATGGTGACGGGGCAGAAATCGTCTCTCTTGACCATTTTCGCAAAGACCCTGCCCCAAAGAAATAAATCTTTTCAATAATGCTTTGCCCTTTCGTGCTTAGTCCCTAATTTACCGGTTTCAAAACGCCCAGATAAGAGGAATGACAGATGGCGGATTTCGATTATAGCCCTTTATTGCCAACCACAGGCGATGACACGCCCTATCGCTGTATCTCAAAAGAATATGTAACCTCGCTTAATCTGGACGGGCGGCCATTTTTGAAAGTTGCCCCAGAAGGTCTGACCTTGCTGGCAGAACAGGCTATGGCCGATGTCTCGCATCTTTTGCGCCCCTCTCACCTTGCCCAGCTCAAAGTCATTCTCGATGACCCCGAAGCGACCGACAATGACAGGTTTGTGGCATTGGAAATGATCAAAAATGCGGTTATTTCGTCTAATCGCGTCCTGCCCATGTGCCAGGATACCGGCACAGCGCTGGTCAATGCGACCAGAGGCGAGCAAGTGCTGACCGGCGGCGAGGATGAAAAAGCCCTGTCACGCGGCATTTACAATACCTATCAGTCGCATAATTTGCGTTTTTCCCAGCTTGCCCCCTTAACCATGTTTGAAGAAAAAAACACCGCTAATAATTTGCCCGCACAGATAGATATCGCTGCCGGGGCGGGGGCTGAATATAAATTTACCTTTATTCAAAAAGGGGGCGGCTCTGCCAACAAGACTTTCCTGCATCAAAAAACAAAGGCGGTTCTGAACCCTGAAAGTTTAAGAGAGTTTTTAAAAGAAGCGATTGTCTCGCTGGGCACAGCGGCCTGTCCGCCCTATCATCTGGCGATTGTTATTGGCGGCACTTCTGCTGAATATAATCTGAAGACCGTTAAAAAGGCATCGGTGCGCGATCTGGATAATCTGCCGACCAGCGGTTCCAATTCCGGGCATGGCTGGCGCGATCTGGAATGGGAAAAAATTATTCTGGACATGACCAGAGAGCTGGGGATCGGCGCGCAGTTTGGCGGCAAATATTACTGCCACGATGTGCGGGTTATCCGCCTCCCACGCCATGGGGCAAGCTGTCCTATCGGCATCGGGGTTTCCTGTTCAGCCGATAGACAAATTCGCGCCAAGATCACCGCAGAAGGGCTGTTTCTGGAACAGCTGGAAACCGATCCGGCCAAATATCTGCCTGATCTTGTAGAAGAGGCAGAAGATAATGCTGTAGCGATTGATCTGAACCAGCCAATGGCCGATATCCTGGCTACTCTTACCCAATATCCGGTGAAGACACGGGTTAAGCTAACCGGGCCCATGGTAGTGGCAAGAGATATCGCCCATGCCAAATTACTGGAACAGCTGGAACAAACAGGCAGTCTGCCTGATTATATTAAAAATCATCCTGTCTATTATGCAGGCCCTGCCAAGACCCCGGATGGCATGGCATCCGGCTCGTTCGGGCCAACAACAGCCGGACGAATGGATGGTTATGTGGACAGGTTCCAGGAAGCGGGCGGGTCTATGGTAATGCTGGCAAAGGGTAATCGTTCTGCCATGGTTAAACAGGCTTGTAAAAAACATGGCGGCTTTTATCTCGGCTCGATTGGCGGGGTGGCGGCCAAGCTGGCGCTGGAATCCATCAAAAAGGTAGAAGTTCTGGAATTCCCGGAATTCGGCATGGAAGCGGTTTGGCGGATCGAGGTAGAAGATTTCCCGGCCTTTATCATCACCGATGACAAGGGCAATGATTTCTTTGATTTATCCTAACGCCTGACCATCCATAGGCCAGACCATTTTGGCCAATTCATTTTGGCTAACCCCTGGAGAGCAGATTTTCCAGACCTTGCGGAACAGGACCGCCATAGGCCCAATCCAGCAATTGAACAGTGTGACAGACAGGGGCATCTGCCCCTGCTATCTGGTTGATACAGCCTAAATTACCCGCCGCCACAATATCGGCTTTTGCCTTGTTGATATTGCCTATCTTGCGGCTTTGCAGCTGGCCGGCCAATTCAGGTTGCAGGATATTATAGACCCCGGCCGACCCGCAGCATAAATGCGATTCAGCAATTGGCCGCACCTCAAAACCAGCATTTGCCAGCAAGTTTTTGGGCGCGCTTGTAACTTTTTGCCCATGCTGGAGAGAGCACGCAGCATGATAGGCAACCGATAGTCCTTTTTCCGGCAAGGCTGGCAAATCTGTATGGGCAGACAGAAACTCGGTAATATCCATGGCCAG
This sequence comes from Puniceispirillaceae bacterium (SeqCode), assembly GCA_965660495.1. Taxonomy (GTDB): domain Bacteria; phylum Pseudomonadota; class Alphaproteobacteria; order Puniceispirillales; family Puniceispirillaceae; genus JADHLI01. The sequence goes on along the minus strand of CBFIAD010000007.1, from coordinate 22,735 downwards.
TGATGCAATTTTTTCGCCTGTCTGTGCCAGCTCTGCATCTGCGGATAACAGATGTGCGTAATCTTTCAAAGTTGTTCCGCAGCCGGAAGTATTGACGATAATCGCATCCAGATCACCCTTGTCAATATCAGCCTTCCAGGCACGCGCAGTTGCCGCCATATGCTGATGGGCGCTATCACTTTCATTGATATGATGGGCAAGACCGCCACAACAGCTGGCCAGCTGGCGTACCACCACCTCTACCCCCAGAGCCGAGAGCAGGCGCAAGGTTGCAGCATTGATTTGAGGGGCAATGGCGCGTTGGGCACAGCCCTGCAACAGGATAACGCGCTTTTGAGCCGGTTTTTTAGGGGCAAATATCTGATCGATTGCCCCTATTTTATCTACCCCGCCCAATTTTTCAGGGGCAGAGCGCAGCATGGCTGTTATTCGACGCGGCAATATCGCAGCAAAGGGGCGTCCCAGCCCGGCCAGCTTTAGTGCCAGATTAAATAGTCTGGCACGCGGGACAAGCCCGGCCAGCAATTTGCGGATAAGCGCATCAGCTATCGGGCGGGTCGCGGTTTTTTCCACCTCTGCCCGGCCAATATCCACCAGATGCAGATAATCCACACCAGAAGGGCAAGTGGTCATGCATGACATACAGCCCAGACAGCGATCCAGATGATAGCCCACATCCGCCATCGCGATTTGATCGCCTGTATCCCCGCCCCCTAGCGCATCGCGCATCATCCAGATACGGCCGCGCGGGCTATCGCGCTCATCGCCTGTCAGAACAAAGGTCGGACAGGTAGCGGTGCAAAAGCCGCAATGCACGCATTTACGCAAAATGTCATCTGCCATTTTAATTTCAGGACGTTGCAGGGCGGTATCACTAAAATGCGTTTGCATCGGCTTCGCCTCCCAGATTAATTCTTTGCGGATTTAAAATATTTTCCGGGTCAAAGGCGGTTTTGATACGGGTTTGCAGACCACTAATCGCCTCGCCTAATGGCTGAAAGACAGGCTGGATATCACGAAGCCTATCGCTTGCGCGCATCAGCATTGCATGACCGCCGCCATTTGCGGCCAGAACCTGTCGAATATGCCTACCAAGCCCCGCACCAGAACCGGAAAGCCATATCAGTCCCCCTGCCCAATCCAGCCCGAACTGAATATCAAAGGAACTTTGAATTTCGGCAATTATCTGCGGGGCAAGTGAAGGGGTAACCGAGAGTTTCCAGACCTGTTCTGCCGCTTTGTCCAAAAAGCTGATATCGCGCATATTCGCCCAGAAATCATTGCTTTCTTCCTGGTCTTTAACACTTAAATCGCCAAAAGATGCAAGCAAATCAGACAGGCTTTTTAGCCTGTCCTCTACTGATATCTGTACCCCCTCCAGCCGGATAGTAGCCACAAATCCCCCACCATCGGCCAGAATTGCCCCGCCGGACGGTTCGGTTGCCGATCCAAAAGCAGCAGACAGGACAGATTGGGCTTCGGCCAGGCGGGCACATTTCAGCGAAAGGCTGGCCACATATTCCGGGCGCGGCAGAACTTTTAAGGTAATCTCGCTCATCACTGCCAACATCCCGAATGACCCGCACATTAATTTGGACAGGTCATAGCCTGTGACATTTTTCATCACCTTGCTGCCGGAACGAAAATAGCCCGCACGTCCTGAAACCGCATCAAATCCCAATAGATAATCGCGTGCCGCACCAGCTGAAATACGGCGCGGGCCAGACAGGTTGCACGCAATGGCCCCGCCAAGAGAGCCGGCATGTTCAGTCCCGTAAAACCCCTCCAGATGCGGCGGCTCAAACGCCAGCATCTGGCCTTTTTGTGTCAGCGCTTCTTCAATTTCAGATAGCAGCGTGCCGGCACGCGCCACCATCACCAGCTCTTCTGGCTGATAATCGGTAATCCCCTTATGGCCAGCAAGGCTTAACTCATCAGCTGCCTGTACCTGGCCGCCAAGCCCGGTTTTCGTGCCATAGCCGGATATTTTCAATGGCGTTTTCTTCAACAGCGCATCTTGAATGATGGTTTCTATTTCCGCAGATGTTTCTGGCGTGTAGCGTGCCATACCCTCTCCTTGTGGCATTAAATATGGATGGGCGTTGCCCCTTTTACCTGGTTCGGGGGCTAAAAGCGCGGAATATCGGGATGGGGTAATTGGCCATGATGGACATGAAGCCGCCCCAGCTCTGCACAGCGATGCAAAACAGGAAACACTTTGCCCGGATTAAGCAGATGATCCGGGTCAAAGGCGCATTTCAGGCGTTGCTGCTGTTTTAAATCATCCTCGCTGAACATTTCGCCCATCAGGTCGCGCTTTTCCACGCCTACCCCATGCTCGCCTGTCAAAACGCCGCCCAATGCCACACAATTTCGCAAAATCTCTGCCCCGAATGCCTCGGCACGTTCCAGTTCGCCCTCGGCATTGGCATCAAACAGGATTAGCGGGTGCAAATTACCGTCCCCTGCATGAAACACATTGGCCACCCGCAAACCATATTTCTGGCTCATCGCGGACATTCTGGTCAGCATTTCCGGCAAGGCCTTGCGCGGGATAGTCCCGTCCATACATAAATAATCCGGCGAGATACGCCCCACCGCAGGGAAAGCCGATTTTCGTCCTGCCCAGAACTGATTGCGCTCTTCTTCAGACTGGCTGACGCGCATAGAGCTTGCCCCGGATGTTTTCATCAGGCCAGCGACCCTGTCCAGCAGGTAATCCACCTCAACTTCCGGGCCGTCCAGCTCGACGATCAACAAGGCTGCTGCTTCTCTTGGATAGCCAGCCTGTACAAAATCTTCGGCCGCATTGATGGCCGGATTATCCATCATTTCCATACCAGCAGGAATAATACCTGCCCCGATAACCGTACTTACCGCCTGTCCGGCTTGCTGGGCGCTATCAAAACCGACCAGCATGGCGCGCTGGGTCGCAGGCTTGCGCAAGATCCGCACCGTGACTTCTGTAACAACGCCCAACAGCCCTTCCGAGCCAGTCATTATCCCCAAAATATCAAAACCGGGCGCGTCCAGATGCTTGCCGCCAAGACGGACAATCTCGCCATCCATGGTGACCATTTCAATGCCCAGCACGTTATTGGTGGTCAGCCCGTATTTTAAACAATGTACCCCGCCTGAATTTTCTGCAATATTCCCGCCAATGGAACACGCAATCTGGCTAGAGGGATCGGGGGCATAATAAAAACCATTATCCTGAACCGCCGTGGTGATGGCCAGATTTGTTACGCCCGGCTGGGCGGTAACTGTGCGGTTTTCATAATCAATTTCCGTAATCTGATTAAATTTACCCAAGCCCAGCAATACCCCGTCTGATAAGGGCAATGCCCCGCCAGAAAGGCTGGTTCCTGCCCCGCGGGGAACGATTTTCACCTTGTTATCGCGGCACCATTTCATCACATCCGCCACTTGCCGGGCGGTTTCCGGCAACACTACGACCAGAGGCAGATTGCGATAGGCAGATAGCGCGTCACTGTCAAAGGCCTTCATGGTGGTGCGGTCATCGATCACGCACCCCTTTGGCAACATCGATTTCAGCGCGGCAACAATTTCATCGCGCCTGTCCAGAATATTCTGTTCCGGTTCTGGCAGTAACATCGTATTATTCCTATCTTAAAACCTCGTCATATCTTGATATCGGTTTGTTTGTGAATAATATCCAGTATTTCTTTTCCAACAAACAAAAAACCGCATGAGAATCTTCATGCGGCTTATCGTATATCAGCTATTTTATCCTCAGATTCTGGATGAGGAGACAAAAAAGATTATCCCTGGCGTGCCTTCATACGCGGGTTCTTTTTATTGATAACATATAAACGGCCACGACGACGCACCACCTGACAGTTACGATCGCGAGACTTCAGCGTTTTCAGTGAACTTGCAACTTTCATTTTTAACATCCATAGCCGATTGTGGCATTTTATCAAGAATTAGTGGCCGAAGAATATACAAGGGCTGGCAAAAGATCAAGCCTTTAGTTTGCCTGTTACGCGCTTTATCGTTAAAACATCATGCCTGATAGCGCACATTGCATCCCGCCAGCCCGCAATAGCCATTTGGCACTTTATGCAGATATTGCTGGTGATATTCTTCGGCATAATAAAATGTCTGGTCAGATTTCATTTCTGTCGTGATTTGCCCGAAGCCGCTTGCGGCCAGTTTCTGGCCATAATGACGAGCAGTGCGCCGCGCCTCCTCCAGCATTTCAGCAGATGATGTATAGATAACAGAGCGATATTGCGTGCCAATATCATTTCCCTGACGATTGCCTTGTGTCGGGTCATGGCCTTCCCAAAAAATGGCAAGCAATGCCTCAAAAGACAGAATATCGGGCTGAAAGGCAACCAATACTACCTCGCTATGGCCGGTTTGCCCTGAACATACCTCTTCATAGGTGGGGTTTGGCGTGCGCCCGCCTGCATAGCCAACAGCCGTGCTATAAACCCCTTTTTGTGTCCAAAATAGTCGCTCTGCGCCCCAAAAACAGCCCAAACCCAGTTGCACCAGCTGCACATCGTCCGGAAAGGGTGCGACAATAGGACGTCCATGGACTGCGTGCGCCCCGGGCGTCATAATGGCAGCGGCTCGCCCTTTTAACGCTTCTTCTGCCTCTGGCAGGCGAGATTTAAATGGATTGGTAAAAAACATCGCACAAAGCCCCTTAATTGTCTGGTGAACACGCGGTGAGCGCTTCTCACTGATCTAGGGCGCGCTATCCAAAATAGCAATACCTGGCAATTCGCGCCCTTCAATCCATTCCAGAAATGCCCCGCCTGCCAGCGAGATATAGCTGAACTTATCCGCACAGCCGGCATGATTTAGCGCCGCAACTGTATCCCCGCCCCCTGCGATAGAGACCAGCCCATCTGCTGTACAATCCGCCACATATCGGGCAAGGCCATTTGTACCTGCATCAAAGGGAGGAATTTCAAACGCGCCCATTGGCCCGTTCCAAAGCACTGTCTTTGCCGCGCGGATAACCTCGCTATAGTTTGCGACAGCCTCTGGCCCGATATCCAGCATCATTTCATCTTTTGCCAGCGCTTCATTGGCGATGATACGCGCATCTGCCTCTTTTTTAAATTCTCTTGCCGCTTGCCCATCTTTTGGCAGATGGATAGCACATCCTTTTTCGCTTGCAGATTTCAGAATATTTTTTGCGGTATCAACAAGGTCAGCTTCCATCAGCGATCCGGCCATATCATAGCCCTGTGCCGCCAGGAAAGTATTGGCCATACCGCCGCCCAGAATAAGATGATCAACGCGGCTGATCAGATGGGTCAAAACATTTAGCTTGGTTGAGACCTTTGCTCCGCCAACCACCGCTACAACTGGCCTTTTTGGCGTCTCCAGCGCTGTTTTTAGCGCGTTTACTTCGGCCATCAGGGCAGGCCCTGCATAGGCCGGCAGAAACTGTGCCAGCGCATGAGTAGAGGCATGGGCACGGTGGGCACAAGAAAAGGCATCATTGACATAGAACGCACCATATTTTGCCAGCTTTTCTGCAAAGCCGGTATCATTGGCTTCCTCTTCTGGCCAAAAACGCAGATTTTCCAGCAATATCATCTGCCCAGCCCCCGGTTGTGACAACCCGTCCAAATCCGCTATCAAAGGCAGGAAAACATCATAATGTTCCTCGATATAGGCAGCAACAGGTGCAAGGCTCATTTCCGGAACAATCCTGCCTTTTGGCCGCCCCAGATGGCTGAGCAGGATAATCCCCGCCCCTTTATTCAGCAGCGCCGTAACACCGGGCATAATCCTGTCTATTCGGGTGGCATCCGCAACTTTGCCCTCCTGTAACGGACAGTTAAAATCCACCCGCATTAAAAGGGTTTTTCCTGTCAGAGCCTCTGCGCCTAAAGTATCAATCGCTTTTATCATCTTTTTGGTATCTCATTTTATCTGGTCAGCTTCTGGATAGCATATTGCCTGCATAGCAAAAGCGCAGTATCTTGCCTAGTATTTGGCAGATATTTGGCTTGTCTATTTTTAGCTCGCCTATAGATTGCCGCCCCTGATATCGCCTCTGCTGTAATAACTTTCAAAATCGCTAGTGAAACGCTGTTATGACCTCCGCCCTTGATGAATTTAAACGCGGCCTGCTTGATGAATTGCCGCTGCAGATTGGCATTATCCCTTTCGGGCTAGTCTATGGCATTTTGGGGGTGGAAAGCGGGATGAGTATCCTTGAAACCTGTTTGCTATCGGTGATTTTATTTGGTGGGGCCAGCCAGATTGTCTTTGCCCAGCTTGTGGCCAGCGCAACCCCGGCCGGGGTTATTCTGGCATCTGTCAGCACGATTAATTTGCGCCATTTATTATATGGGCTATCGGTGGCAAGCTATTTAAAAAGCCTGCCGCTGCGCTGGCGCATTTTGCTGGCCTATCTTCTAACCGATGAAGCCTATGCCATGTCTATCATCCGCTTTCGTGGTGGCCCCAAATCTGATTTTTTGCATTATCATTTGCTGGGAACAGGCTTGTTGCTGTTCATTGTTTGGCAGATTTCCACCATTACCGGGGCGTTTTTAGGTACAGCTGTTCCGGCAAGCCTGCAGCTTGGTTTTGCAGTTCCTCTATCCTTTATTGCGGTGCTTGCGCCTGTGATAAAAAGGCGGGCAGAAATTTTTGCCGCGCTCAGTGCGGGCATAACCGCGCTTATTTTACATGATATGGTCTGGAATCTCTGGCTGATTTGTGCGGCTATTATCGGCATTGCAACCGGCTGGGCGGTTAGCTATCTGGATAAGGACAATCAGATGGAGGCAGTGAAATGAGCCTGTTTGTCCTGATGTGTTTATGTGGCGCGCTGACCTTTTTAACGCGATTTTTGCCCCTGACAGGCTGGTTGCCGGCAAAATTACCTGTCTGGTTTGAGCGGGCCATGTATTTTGTGCCCATTGCTGTTCTGACGCCGATCATCACCCATTCTGTGCTGGTCACAGGCGATAGCGGCATTGCGTTTTCAGATAATCTGCGCCTGCCGGCTGCCTGTCTTGCAATCCTTGTGGCCTTGCTGACACGCTCGGTTATCATCACGCTGATTGCTGGCTTTGCCTGTTTATGGGGGCTTAATTATTTCGGCTTTTAGGGCGGCGGTATCGGCTATCCATTATCACCAGCCCTATCGCCACCAGCCCAAATCCGGCCAGCTGGCGCACCCCCACCCATTGCCCCAAAAGCGCGGCATCCAGCGCGACCGCAAAGACAGGTACAATTATGGTGACCAGCAACAGATTAGATGCCCCTGCCAAGGACAATATCCGAAAATATAACGGATAGGCCAGCGCGGTTCCCAAAATGCCGATGCCGATAATCAATTGCAACAAAGCGGCCAGATTTTCCGGCTGAAACAGCGATAATGACGGCATGCCGGAGAGTATAAATCCGGCCGGAACAGACAGGGTGGCCGAACATATCAGCATCCCGCAGGCTACCTCTATCGCTGGCCAGCCAGCCAGTTTCAGCTTGCCCCATACCCCGGCCAGCGCATAGGACAAAGTCGCCGCCAATATCGCCAGCGAGCCATAAATAGACGCAGATTTTCCCTCTATCGCTTCAAACCCTATCGCGGTGGCGACCCCGGCAATACCCAGCGTTACCCCGATAAGCCGATGCAGGCGAAGCGGTTCAGACTGTAAAAAAATAGCCGATATTAACACCCCGAAAAAGGCAGTATTGGCATTGATGATAGAGGCCATACCGCCGGTCACAAAAACCTGACCCCAGGCGATCAAGAAAAAGGGCAAGAGATTATTGATTGCCCCCATCACCAGCACCCCGCCCCAGAAAGCACGGCTGGCCGGCAAAAACCGCCCCCCTATAAACAGATAGGCGGTCAGGATAATCGCCGCACTGCATAAGCGCAAACTCACCAACCAGGCCGGGCTGAGATACACAAGACCCACCTCGATAAAATAAAAAGAAGCGCCCCAGATAAAGGAAAGCGACCATAAATATATCCAGGCGATGAAAGACATATCAGCTAAGGCAGAAGATTATAGGCAAGAAGGCTATCATAGCTCATCTTCAGACCCATCACAAGAAACATCACCAGCACCAGGCGATGGAACAAGGCTGGAGCGACCAGATTGCGCGTACGCGCCCCGAAATAAAAACCGATAAATGCCCCGACAAGTCCGGCACAGGCAGGCAAAATAGCCGCAGAGGTTAAAATACCTGTTTTTACATAGCCAGCTGTAAGCGGAAAACAGCCAATCAGAATCAAAAATCCGGTCGCATCCACAAATTGTTTTGGTTGCAGCTGTTTCATCACCAGATAAATGGTCATTGGCACCCCCCAGATAGAGGTCAGACCGCCCAATATCCCCGATAGGCTGCCCATCGCATATTGCCATTGCCGATCATGGCGCGGATTAAGTCGCCAATGCAAGCCAAACAAATTATTCAGCGTGAAAATCATAACCGAAATCGCGATCAGCAAACGGATAATATCATTGCCCAAACCGGCCGCATAAAATGACGCAAAAAGCAGAAATATCACCATCACCGAGGCAAAACGCCAATAATCACGCAGCAGCTGGCGATAGCTGTCAGCACGCAAAAACTGGTAGATATTGGTCGCCATCATCGGCAGAATATTTATCGCCATTGCCTCAAGCGGGGTAACGATTATCGTCAGCAATGCCAGCGCGGTAGTGGGCAGACCAATACCAATAATTCCCTTGATAAACCCCGCCAGCACATAAACGCCGGCAACCATCCATAATGTGGCCGGGTTTGCTATCTCTATCATCAAAGAACAACCGCCTTTGCTTGTGTGGCAATCGCGGTAATTGATTTGCCCAGAACCCTGTCCTTATCGGATAGCCCGCCCGCATCATGGGTGGTCAGCCGGATATCCACCCGGTTATAGACATTTGACCATTCAGGGTGATGGTTCTGTTTTTCCGCCAAAATGGCAACCTGCATCATAAATCCCATGGCAGCGGGAAAATTGGCAAATTTATAGGAAATATCCATAGCCCTCCCCTCTGAGCCAAGCTGCCATTGCGGCAATTCTTCTTGCAACAGGGCAATTTCATCCTTGGTGAGCAATGGCATATTTTCATTTCTCCTGGCCGCGTTTTGCGCCGTAAAGCAACGCCTTGCAGCCCATTTACAGGTGATCGACTTTTATCCTGCCCCATGCTACGCTTTTCCTCAGAGCCGTGCAATATAACCGCCTTGCGATGGGAATGGATAAAAGGGGTAATCAGGGTTTATCAGATGAAAACATTACTTTTTGTCTCTCATGCGCCTTCAGCAAATACTCAAAGGCTTGCCGATAGATGCTTTGCCGAAATCAACGCCCATAGCGAGAAGATAACCGCCATTCATAAAAATTCGCTAGCGGTTACCAGCCAGGACGGGCTGGCGTGTGATGGTTTGATTATCGCCACCACAGAAAATATTGGCTATATGGCCGGCCTGACCAAGGATATATTTGACCGATGCTATAATGACTGGCTGTATCACACCGATGGTATGCCGGTTGCTTTTTATATTCGTGCTGGCCTGGATGGTACGGCCACGGCCGATACGCTTGGCCGGTTTTCCCATGCCCTTCGCTGGCGGATGGTGCGACCGCCCCTTATCCTGAAAGGCGATTATCAACAGGACTTTGAAGCACAGGTCGCAGAGCTGGGCGGCGGTTTTTCTGCCGGTCTGGAAGCCGGTATTTTTTAAAGCCGGTATTTTTTAAAGAAAGAACAAAACCCGTATGAGACTGGTTTCAATGGCCGCAGAAATTGCCCCGCTTGCCGCTTTGTTTATCGGCAATGCCCTGGCAGATATTTTTGTTGGCGCCCAGGCAGCGGTGGCCTGTGCAGCACTTATCATTCTTTATAACCGCATCATAGAGCACAGATGGGCAGCCTTTGCGCTGTTTTCTGTTCTGATTTCAGCTGTCTTTACCGCTGCGGCGATGCTGTTTGGTGACAGCCTGTTTATTAAAATCCAGCCCAGCCTGTTTAACGGCTTATTCTGTCTAATCCTTTTGGGGGGCTGGCTGCGCGGTCATGCGGTAATGAAGCTGTTTTTCGGTGCACAATTTTCCCTAAATCCTGAAACCTGGCGTCTGTTATCCTTGCGCTGGGGGCTGTTTTTCGGCTTTCTGGCACTGGCCAATGAAGGGGCATGGCGAATGCTGGATGATGATGGCTGGGTGTGGTTTAAGGTGTTTTTTGCCGCCCCGTTAACCGGCCTGTTTATGCTGGCACAGCTCCCGGCCACGTTGCGCGGTCGCATCGCTCCGCCCGATAAAACGCAAACAGATTAATCTGTCAGGCTTTTAGCCGAATTTGCGGGTAGCTTTCAGCTCATCCAGCGTTGTAACGCCCAGCTGAACCATTGTATTTTGCAGCTCGTCTTTCAGGATATCTGCAACATGCTTGCCGCCTTGCGCGCCAAGACAGGCCAGCCCGAACATAAAGGCGCGTCCCAGCAAAACAAAATCTGCCCCACTTGCCAAAGCCCGTGCCACATCCAGACCTGAGCGCACCCCGCTATCAAATAGTAGCTTGGCCTCATTACCAAGCAAATCGCGTATTTGCGGCAAGATAGTGATAGAAGGCGGGGCGGCATCCAGCTGGCGCCCCCCATGATTGGATATCACCAGTCCGTCTGCTCCTGCCTTTACCGCCTGACGAGCATCATCAGCATGCAAGATACCCTTCACAATCAGCGGGCCATCCCATTCTTTTCTAATCTCGTCCAGATATTCCCATGTCAGCGAGCCATTTAGCTGCCGGCCAATAAAGGTCGTGATATCATCACCGTCCCCCGGCTTGCTATAGCGTACCAGATTTTTAAAGCTGAATTTGCCGCCATTAGCCAGCGCGGCAAGAGACCAGACGGGATGGGTCATACATTGCCAGAAAACACGCGGGGTCAATGCCATCGGATTGCGCGATCCGATAGGCGCACCGGCCAGACGCATTTCTTCGCGCCGGCTGGGTCCTGGCACATCCACCGTTACCAACAGGGTCTTAAAGCCTGCCGCTTTCGCGCGTGCCAGCAAATCGCGCATCACCGCCTTGTCGCTAGGGGTATAGAGTTGAAACCAGCCCATATCCCCGGCAATTGGGCCGATGGTTTCCAGATCGGCTCCGGCAACGGTACTTAATGTATAGGGAATTTTATGATCAGCTGCTGCTTTTGCCAGTAATCTCTCCCCGTTCGGCCAGATAAGAGATTGCAACCCCACCGGTGCAATCCCAAAGGGGGCGGCATAGGCCTGACCAAAGATCGAACAGCTGGTATCCGGAGCAACCCGGCCACGCAGAAAACGCGGCATCAATTCTATTTCAGACAGGGCTTGCTCATTTTTATGCATGGCCTGACCAATGCCGGTGCCGGCTGCCAGATAGGCATGAACAAATTTAGGTAAACGCCTTTCTGCCGGCCCAACCATATCGCTGATACGCGGATATTTTTGCATCATATCCATGACACCCACCCCTTGATAGAATACTTTCACAACGCCAGAGTGCAAAACCCTGCCAAAAAAAGCCAGAGCTATTTGTCTTTATTGAGAAAAACTTTTCAAATAGGCAATGATATTTGCTCTATCTTCTTCTTTTTTCAGACCGGCAAAGGCCATTTTTGTACCTTTTAGGTAGGATTTTGGCTTGGCAAGAAACCCATCCAGCGTTTCTTCATTCCAAACAATGCCGCTTGTTTTGATAGCTTTAGAATATTTTTTATAGCTTTCCAGCGATCCTGCCTCGCGGCCAAACAGATTGACCAGATGCGGTCCTGTTTTATTTTTTTCTTTATCTACCAAATGACAGGCGGCACATTTTTTAAAGGTTTTCTCGCCTTTGGCAATATCGCCTGCCTGTGCCGAGCCCAGGACAAGAAAAACAGAAAAAACAGCCCCTGCGATGATTTTAGCTAAGGTCATGAATAGGTCTCGCTTTTTCAAAGATGAAAAGATTCAAAAAAGTATAAACCAAGATAGATCAGAAAATTGTTTTTTTTAACCGGCTATCCTTTTGCAGGATGAAAAAATATCTGTTTTACCAAAGAAATTACCAAAAAATCTGATGACCATAATTTTGCCCTGATTGCTTGTTCCACTTAAAAATAGAACAGCGTGAATAAAATGCGCTGACATCACCATCAAAGGACAACGGTCATGTATAGATTATTGACTGGTTTGTTAGTGAGTTTCTTTAGTGTTGTTTTTCTCCCCTCTCTCGGTCTGGCACAATCTGGCCAGGCCATAGCTCTTCTTGCACCAGAAGAATGTGGACGCATACCTCAATCTGTGTTGCGCTCCTGGCCGCTAACAGATTTTACAAAATGTACCGCCCCTATTGAAGAGGTGCGCTCGGGCGGGCCCGGCAAGGATGGTATTCGTTCTATCGAAAATCCGAATTTTCAGCCGGTCAGCGAGTCCGAACTTGCCGATAGCGAGCCTGTTATCACCGTTTCGATAAATGGCGATACCCGCACCTATCCGCTGCAAATCCTGATCTGGCATGAAATTGTCAATGATGTGGTCGGCGATGTTCCGATAGCGGTCACCTATTGCCCATTGTGCAATGCCTCTATTGTATTTGACAGACGCCTGTATGGCCAGACGCTGGAATTCGGCACGACGGGCAATCTGCGCCGTTCGGATTTGGTCATGTATGATCGGCAAACCGAAAGCTGGTTTCAACAATATGATGGTACTGGCCTGTTTGGCGTGCTTGCCGGCGCGGTATTAAAAATTGTGCCAGCAAGGCTGGAATCTGTAGCCGAGTTGCGCGCAAGAGGGGCAGATAGCCTGATTATGCAAACGCCAAAGGGGTTTTTGCGTCCCTATGGGGCAAACCCCTATATCGGCTATGACAGCAGTGCCTTTCCCTTTTTATTTGATGGCGAAGTGCCGGCAGGGATAACGCCACTGGAATATGTGGTCATCGCAGACGATAAGGCATGGGCGCTTGACAGCCTGCGCCAGCAATCCAGCATCAGATCAGATGATATATTGCTGACATGGAAACCGGGCAGAGCCAGCGCTCTGGATAGCCGCAAAATTGCCGATGGCCGGGATTTGGGCGTGGTCACTGTCACACGCGAAAAATCAGATGGTATGGCAGAGCTGGTCCCCTATAAAATCAGCTTTGCCTTTGTCTGGCACGCCTTTAATCCGGGTACAACCATTCATCGCTAGAAAGACCGCTATTGCAACAGCCGGATAGGTGCGCCTGCCAGCCAGGCTTCCAGACTTTCCAGAGTCTCGCCATAAAACACCGCCATTGTCTGGCGCGTGACATAGCCAATATGCGGAGTGAGGACAAGGTTCGGGGTCTGGCGAAGCGGGTCATCTGTTGCCAGAGGTTCGCGGTGATAGACATCCAGCGCCGCCCCGCCCAGCTTGCCGGTGGACAGCGCCTTCATTAATGCGGCCTCATCAATGATAGGCGCGCGCGAGGTGTTCACGATACAGGCATCTGGCTGCATCCAGGACAGCTCATCAGCGCCCACCAGACCGGTGACCCGGTCGGATAATTTCAAATGGATAGAAATAAAATCGGAACTGGCAAAAAAGGCCTGTTTTTCTGTATATACAACCCCTTCTTCTGCGGCACGTTCCGGGGTTAAATTCTGCGACCAGGCTTGCACCTCCATCCCATAGGCCTGCCCCAATTTGGCGACCTGACTGCCAAGGCGGCCCAGCCCCAATATGCCCAGCCTTGCCCCGCGCAAATCCCGGCCTGTACCAACCTGCCAGCCACCATTTGCCATCGCATTGGCAGACGGCACAATCTGGCGAGCCAGCACCCCGATTAGCGTCATCGCCAATTCTGCTGTAGCATGGCCTGGCGAGGCCGTACCACTAACAATAATGCCCCGCTCTTTGCAGGCATCCAGATCAATCGCGGCATTGCGCATTCCGCTGGTAATAATGGCTTTTAGATTTGGTAGTTGGCCAAGCACTTCTGCGGAAAGCAGGGTGCGCTCGCGCATCGCACATATGACATCATATTCGCGCAACCGATCGATAAGGGCAGAGCCGGAGATCGTATCATGATAGATATCCAGCTGATGCTTCCGGGTCACCCGTGACCAGTCGGCAAATTCATGGGCATTTTCCTGCCAGTCATCCAGAACAGCGATTTTCATTTTTACATCCTCCAGCTTTTGCCCGATTTTCGGGGCGAGTTGTTTATTCCTTTCAGCCCGGTCTTGCTTTATGATCAGAAATCACGCATTTGTCTATGATATAGACAGGGCTTTGTGAAAAAACATTTTTTACTGTAATTAGTTGTAAATTTTTTATTTAGTTAGGGTTGGCGTTTATGATTAAAGCCGTCATTTTTGACAAGGATGGTGTTTTGCTGGATTTGGAGGCAACCTGGCTGAATAGTGCAATCGCCATGACCCATTTTATCGCTGGTCTGACAGATGGCAGCCATGCAGCAGAAGAATTTCAGAAAATTATCGGTATAGATGAAAAAACGCGGCAAATTGATGCCGATGGCCTGTTTGCCTCTGGCTCTATGGCCACCCAATTCGCTGCTTTTGCACAAGCAGCTCCGAAACTGGCAAATCAGCTACATCATGACCCACAGATTAAAGAAAAATTGCGCGATGTGTTTTTAGAGGCACGTGATGAAACATTGGCCGGTGTCGGCAGTGTGGCAAATGGCGATGTTATCACCCCATTAGGCGAGCTGCATGATAGCGGATATAAAATGGCTGTTCTGACCAATGACAGCGCAGAATCTGCAAATAGGGGATGCAAGGATATCGGGGTGAGCAGCTATCTGGAAATGGTGGTCGGCTTTGATAGCGGCTTTGGCTCAAAACCTGAACCTGAGGGGTTTCTGGCCATTTGCGAGGCGCTTTCCTGTCATCCGGGAGAGGTAGCGATGGTTGGCGATACCTTTGCTGACCGACACGCGGCCGAGCGTGCCGGTGCAGGCGCCTTTATCGGTATTTCCTCTATCTATCCGAACGCGCCCAAGGCTCTGGTAGGCATCCCGCATTTATTGCCGGATTTAACCGGCCTTCCAAATATTATTCGCGCACTT
Source organism: Puniceispirillaceae bacterium (SeqCode) (assembly GCA_965660495.1). Lineage (GTDB taxonomy): Bacteria > Pseudomonadota > Alphaproteobacteria > Puniceispirillales > Puniceispirillaceae > JADHLI01. Next base: position 7,685 of record CBFIAD010000007.1, on the reverse strand, counting down.
GGCTAGCCAACAAACGCCTTTTCCAGCACAAAATGGCCGGGGGCAGAATTTGCCCCTTCTTCCATCCCGGCATCCAGGCAAAGCTGTTTCATATCGCGGTTCATGTTCATAGACCCGCAAATCATTACCCGGTCATCGCTCGGCGATAGATGCGGCAGACCAAGGCTTTCAAATAATGCTCCGCTTTCCATCAAATTGGTGATGCGGCCCATATGTGGATAGCTCTCGCGCGTGGTGGTCGGAAAATACAGTAATTTTTCTGCCGCACTCTCGCCTATCAGCGGGTCGCCCTTTGTGCGGGCAACCAGCTCCATACTAAAGCCCAGCTCTGCAACCTCGCGGCAGCTATGGGTTAATATAACCTGATCAAAGCGTTCATATAATTCAGGATCGCGCAACAAAGAGGCAAAAGGCGCAACCCCTGTCCCTGTTGACACCAGATAGCATCTCTTGCCCGGCAACAGCGCATCCAGCACCAGCGTGCCGGTAGGCTTGGTCTTCATGATAATATAATCGCCCGCCTTTATATGCTGCAGGCGGCTGGTTAATGGCCCATCGGCAACCTTAATCGAATAAAAGCTTAAACTTTCCTCCCAAAAAGGAGAAGCAATAGAATAGGCACGAAGAAGCGGGCGTCCGGCTTCATTTAGCAAGCCTATCATTACAAATTCGCCCGAGCGAAAACGAAAACTTTGCGGACGCTCTACTTCAAAGGAAAAAAGCCTGTCTGTCCAGTGCCGCACTTCCAGCACCCGAACCGCATCCGGTGTGCCGGCATCAATGACGGGATAGGTTATTTGCTCTGCGGCTTGTGCCATTTTTTTGCCTCCTTAACAGGCGCGTACCGCGCTTGCTGCCCTTACATGGAAAACCTGCCCTCAAATGTCAATAAAAAGGGAAAATTTATGGATAATCGGGTAATATTTTTCCATAGATTAGCCTTGACTAACTTCATAAGCCTCTTAATTATTACTGTAAGGTTACAAACTTATAAAGGCCGTACTGTTTCCAGGAAAATGATGCCTGAAAAAGAAGCCCGAAAATGGTATCTGAAAAATCCACATATGAATTAAGGCGTATTGCATGACATCTGCACATATCATTACCGAGACAAAGACCGGGCGACGGATTAATCTGCCACTTTTGGCAATTGTTTTGGGATTTTGCCTCGCCCTGACATATGACCCCACTTTGTTTGAGGTGATGTTCGCCGCCATAGCAGATGCATATTTGCAAGTATCGACCTTTGTTGCCGGTACTTTGCTGCTATTTTTTATGGCCGAACGTGCCTTTAAATTTGATTTAACAAAAGCCCTTGCTGAATCAGGCAAATGGCAAGTCCCTCTAGCCGCTGGCCTTGGTGCATTGCCAGGCTGTGGCGGGGCTATCATTGTAGTGACCAAATATGTTTCCGGCCGACTCAGCTTCGGCTCGGTTCTGGCTACCCTTACCGCTACCATGGGCGATGCTGCCTTTTTGCTGCTTGCCAAAGAGCCTTTGACAGGATTTTTTATCATCGCGCTCGGCTTTTCGGTCGGGGTGATAACCGGATATATTGCCGATGCAATACATGGCCCGGATTTCATGCGCCCCAAAAAAAGCACTGCCCTTCGCCATGCCGATTTATCCGACCCCGAACATGAAGATTTTTCAAACAGGTTTTTAGACCGGCTCTGGATGGTGATTTTCACCCCTGGCCTAGTTCTGGGGCTTATGATGGCCTTCCAGATTGATGTCGATGCGATGTTCCGCACAGAAAATATCACTGCCCCTGCCAGCTTGCTTGGCTTTGTGGGCGGGATGCTGTGTTTTGGTATGTGGGCATTGCCCCGGCTTGTGCCTGTTTTACGCAAATCGGGCAATAGCCATGTTGCAGGTGAGCATGAATCGGTAATCCGGCGCACCATTGCCGATACTAATTTTGTCACCAGCTGGGTTATTTTTGCCTTTCTTTTATTTGAGGTGACCATCCATCTGACCGGGGTGGATTTGAAATCGCTCTTCAGCTCTGTTGCGGCTTTTGCTCCTGCAATTGCGGTAGTAATCGGCTTTATTCCCGGATGCGGGGCGCAAATTCTGGTCACAACATTATATCTTTCTGGCTATCTGCCCTTATCAGCGCAGATCGGCAATGCGATCAGCAATGACGGGGATGCATTATTTCCGGCAATTGCTCTGGCACCGGGTGCGGCGATGATGGCAACGCTCTATTCAGCGATACCTGCTTTACTGATTTCCTATGGGTGGTTTTTCCTCGCCCAAAGCTAGGGGCCGGTGAAATATCCTGTCCTGATAGCTGAACGCCAGACGCGAGACTTGCTCCAGCCAGTATTTCTGCCCCATACGTTTAGCCAGATTTTGTGGAATGGCCACCTCATCAAAACCGGATTGGCGCGCATGGCGATATTGGTCGGCCAATATATGGCCTTCGGCGCGTAATGTGCCGCGATAGCCATGAAGCCGCAAAAGCCGCGCCAGACTAAATCCGCGCCCATCCGAGGCATCGGGAAAAGCAATCGAAATGCGTTTTAGCTGCTTGAGATAGGGCAAGCATTTATCAATCTTCTGGTTATTTTCCAGATATAACACCGCCTTGTCAAAGCGGGTAATGGTCCTACCTTTATTCAGATCATCCAAAGTCAGCATAGAGAAAAATTGCCAACTATCATCGCGAAAGCCGGTATCATCTATCACTTGTTTTTCTATCATCATGAGGCCTCCGTTTTTCCCGGATATAAAGCTGCCTTGAACGGGGGCAGCCCGACGCGGCGATAAAACCGGATAAAGGTTTCCTGTTTACTGGTGCGGCCAGCCAGATAGACATCTAAAATCCGGTCTATCGCCTGTATCAATTCTTCGGCAGAAAAACCAGGCCCAGTATGGTTGCCCAGAGCGGCATCTTCGGCTCCATCCCCGCCAAGCGTTATCTGGTAATTTTCTACCCCTGCCCGCTCCAGCCCCAAAATGCCAATATGCCCGACATGGTGATGACCGCAAGCATTGATACAGCCAGAGATTTTAATCTTTAACGGGCCGATATCCTGTTCGAGTTTTCTGGTCGCAAAGCGTACGCTAAGGGACTGGGCAATCGGAATAGAACGCGCCGTGGCCAATGTACAATAATCCAGACCCGGACAGGCGATAATGTCCGATGCCAGACCGATATTGGCAGATGCCAGACCGATTTTTTGCAAGCCTTTCCAGAGCGCCATCAAATGCTGTTTTGGCAAATGGGGAAGCAGGATATTTTGCTCATGGCTGATGCGAATTTCATCATAGGCATAGTCGTGTGCCAGCCTGGCTATCGCTTTCATCTGTTCTGCGCTGGCATCACCCGGCGGGCTGCCATGTGTCTTTAGCGAGATTGATAAAATAACATGGCGCGCATCTTTATGTGCGGCACAATTCTGGTCAACAAAACGGGCAAAGAGCGGGTTCAGCACCTTATCAAGATGCAGATCATATCGCCTGGCAGACGAAAAATCCGGAAGGGCAAAATCTTGTGCAATCTGCGCCTTCAGCTCTAGATTCATTGGCGGCAATTTTTCCTTGCGACGAATAAATTCGGTTTCTATCTGCTGTCTGGCTTCCTCAACCCCCAGCGCATCTATCAGGATTTTTATCCGGGCTTTATATTTATTGTCGCGCCGCCCCTGCCGGTTATAGACATTCATCACCGCATCCAGATAATGAAACAGGGCATTTTCCGGCAGAAAAGAGCGCAGCATCCTGCCAATACGCGGCGTGCGCCCCAACCCGCCCCCGACAAAAATCTGATAGCCTGTTCCGGCTGTGGGCGAAGATATAATGCGAAGACCAATATCATGAAAGGCAGTGACCGCCCTGTCCGTATCGCTGGCACTAACAGCAATTTTAAATTTGCGAGGCAGATAGGCATATTCTGGATGGCCTGTTGACCATTGCCGCAGCATTTCGGCCGTGATGCGGGGGTCGGCCACCTCGCCTGCGGCCGCGCCGGCAAAATGATCGGTCGTCACATTGCGAATACAATTGCCAGAGGTCTGGATAGCGTGCATATCCACCTCTGCCAGCTCGGCCAATATATCGCCTGTTTCTTCCAGCTTTATCCAGTTAAACTGAATATTCTGGCGGGTGGTAAAATGGCCATAGCCCCTGTCATAGCGTTCCGCAATATCCGCCAGCTTTTCCATTTGCCGACTATTGAGTGTGCCATAGGGGATGGCCACACGAAGCATATAGGCGTGTAATTGCAGATACAGGCCATTTTGCAAGCGAAGCGGTTTAAACTCCTCTTCGCTCAACACGCCTTTTATGCGCCGTTGCACTTGTGCGCGAAACTCTTCTACACGTTGGCGCAAATAGGATTTGTCAAAATCGGTATAGCGATACATCTGTTTTGCCCTTTATCCCTATCTGGCCGATTGCGCACCAGCACGGGATGGTAAAAATTGAATAGTGGGGCCTGTGGCTCTTATCTGCTCTTTCAGGCTGTGAACAGAAACCCGGTTGCCGACCAAATTAGCCGGAATGGCATAAAGAGAGGATGAAGACCCTGCTGCCAGGTCAAAGGCTGAAAGCGCGGCTTCTGCCTGCTGAATATCCGGGAAATGCACGGCATTTGCCAGATCTGCAGATAGCTGGCCGGCTTTATCCAGATAAACCACCTCGCCGGTCAACAAATCATTGCCAGTGAGGATATAGACAGGTCTGTCTTTGTCAAGATGCTGGCTCATCATGTACCGGCCTTTGCGCGTTGCGGTGCGGCTATCGCCTCTGTTTGCGGCAGATCACATAGCGGAATTTGGGCGCATTCATGGGGATGCAAACCCAGCAGGATAAGCAGGGGCGCGCCATCTGAATATTCTTCCAGCGCATGACAAAGACCACCCAGCCGCGTGGCAGAAAGGCGTGCATTTTCCCAGCCAATGGCACTGGCCAGCGTAACTGGCATATTTTCATCTGCCCCGAACATTAATAGACGGGCTTGTATAAATCCGGCTGCCTTGCGCCCCATATAAATCGCAGTGACCGCGCCTTTTTCGGCTAATTGCCGCCAGTCCTGTTCAGCATAGCCGCCCAATTGATAGCCGGTACAAAAGCTGACACGCCGATTGCGCCCGCGCTGGCTAAGCGAGACACCCATCCGGGCAGCCATCGCAGAAGCAGTTGTCACGCCAGGCACAACAGCAAAACCAATGCCCCTTTCCTGTAGGGCGGCTATTTCTTCATCCAGCCGTCCAAACAGACCAGCATCCTCGCCCTTGAGGCGCACCACCTTTTTTCCTGTTCGTGCGGCTGTTATCAGCTGATCATGGATAGAAGATTGCGGCATTGAAGCCCCAAATCCGCGCTTGCCGACATCGATAAATTCCGCTTCCCGGCGGCATAATTCCAGCACAGAGGGATGAACCAGACGGTCATGCAAAATAATATCGGCATCATGCAAGACAACCTGGCCATCGCGGGTTATCATGCCGGCATCACCTGGACCGGCACTGACAAAAGTGACGAAATCGGGGCATGAAATATTCGTATCCTGAACCATTTCAATATGATCTTTGGCGGCCTGATATAAGGCGTTACCCTGTTTTTCTGGCGGCATATTTTGCAAAATATCCGGCCCAATCCGGTCAAAAATTTCTGTCCAGAATTGTCGTCTTGCCGCCCCTTGTGACAGGCTGGTTGCCAGCCCGCGCAAACCGCCTGCCAATCGTGCCAGCCTGCCAGCAGATAATGGGACTATCGCTTCAATTCGGGCTTTCAGATGGCGCACCAAAACAGGCGCAAAACCTTCACTGCCAATCGCAATGGTCACAGGTGCGCGGTCAATAATGGCCGGGGTAATAAAATCAGAATTATCCTTGTCATCTATAAGGCAGACAGGCGTGCCTGCAGCGACGAACTGGGCGCGGATGCGGCGGCGCATTTGGATATCTTCATAACCAATATAGCCAAACACTGCCGCTTTTATGGCATCAGATGCGGGTTCGTTTGTTTCAAGCCTGATGGCTTTTATCGTTGCAAGGCGCAGATATTCTGCGCCAAACTCTGTGTCATAAACGGTAATTTTGGCAGAGGTTTTCAGCAATAGCCTAATTTTTGCAAGACTGTCCTTGCTCGCACCGCAGATGATAACAGGCTGGCCTGCCACGCCTAGATATAGCGGAAAATAGGCCAATTTATTTTCTGGCGCAATTTCGGGCGTATCCTGCCCCCCTTCTGCATCAATATGCAATGGGGTTTGATCTTTATCCATCTGCGGCTCTGATAAAAATTAAAGTTCTCGAAGCCCAGAGAACAATAGATTTTTAAAAAGCCAAAACAAATAAGCCGAAATAAAAAATATATTTCTATCCCGGCTTGCTTGTGAAAATGCTATTCTTTTTTTTGCCTGTTTATCAAAATGGGCTTTTTTGAAGTAGCGGGGATGATACAACCATCCAGCCAGCCAACCCCGGTTTTGATTCGCCCAATTTGATAAGCCTTGCCTTTTAAGCCTGGCCTAATTAGGAAAAGGCCTGCAAGCCTGTCTGAGCGCGCCCCAGAATAAGAGCGTGCACATCATGCGTGCCTTCATAGGTGTTCACTGTTTCCAGATTCATCAGATGGCGCATTACGTGATATTCTTCTGAGATACCATTGCCGCCATGCATATCTCTGGCCATACGGGCGATGGCCAAAGCCTTGCCACAGCTATTGCGTTTGACAAGAGAGATAAGTTCCGGCGCACAGCTGCCCTCATCCAGCATTCGGCCAACCCGCAAAACAGATTGCAGACCAATCCCGATTTCGGTTTGCATATCTGCCAGTTTCAGCTGAATCAGCTGGTTAGCGGCCAATGGGCGGTTAAATTGTTTGCGCTCCATAGTATAGCTATGGGCGGCGTGCCAGCAGGCCTCTGCTGCCCCCATTGTCCCCCAGCTAATGCCATAGCGTGCCTTATTCAGACAGCTGAACGGGCCTTTCAGACCTTCCACATTTGGCAAGAGCGCGTCGTCTGATACTTCAACATCACTCATGCTGATAGAGCCGGTGATAGAGGCACGAAGGGATAATTTCCCCTTGATGGGATCAGCGCTCAGGCCTTTCATCCCCTTTTCCAGCACAAACCCCCTGATTTTGCCATCATGGGCTTCTGATTTTGCCCAGATAACAAACACATCGGCAATCGGCGCATTGGAAATCCACATTTTGGCGCCATTGATCACATAGCCTGTATCGGTTTTGCGCGCGATGGTACGCATCGAGCCGGGATCAGAACCGGCATCAGCTTCTGTCAGGCCAAAACAGCCTATCCATTCGCCGGTTGCCAGCTTGGGCAGATATTTTTGTTTTTGGGCTTCACTGCCAAAACTTTCAATCGGATGCATTACCAGAGAGGATTGCACGGACAACATCGAGCGATAGCCCGAGTCAATCCGCTCTACCTCGCGTGCGACCAGCCCGTAACAGACATGGCTCATACCCGCCCCGCCATAATTTTCGCTGACCGTTACCCCTAACAGGCCAAGACTGCCCATCTCGCGGAAAATATCGGCATCTGTTTTTTCCTCGCGAAAGGCTTCGATAACACGCGGTGCCAGCTTTTCGTCTGCATAGGCTCTGGCGGTATCGCGCACCATCCGCTCATCTTCACCAAGCTGGGCTTCCAGACCAAATGGGTCAGCCCAGTCAAATACAGCTTTGGTTTTTGGCTTGGCTAC
>CBFIAD010000006.1:0-38078 GCA_965660495.1 Puniceispirillaceae bacterium (SeqCode) | reverse complement strand
CAAGTACTGTTGGATTATTGCACTGCCTACAACAAGGTAATGCAAAACCAAACTTACTTTAACTTGTACTACATCGATTGTTTTGCTGGAACGGGAACGGTAAGGACTAAGTCTAATGAAGTTTTTGACGGTTCTGCAAAACTATTATTAGAATCAAATTTCAACTTCAAAAAATACTATTTTTTTGAGAAGGATAAAAACAATTTTCGAAACCTCAAAAAATTGATTGAAGCTAGCAACAAAGATGCTGTTTGCTTCAATGGGGATGCGAATATTTTACTACCAAAAATAATAGATGATACGCACGAACCTTCGGCTCGTTACCTTATATTTATCGACCCCTATGGCTTAAGCCAATATTTTGAAACCTTTCAAAAAATAAGTGAAAAGGCAAAGTTTGATATTCTGTACCTCTTCAATGTTCGGGGGGCAGAGAGAAGTTTAGCAATATCTGAAGAAAAAATTGTGGAACTGCATGAACAGTGCTTGTGTAAAATCCTCGGCTCTAAAAAATACAGATCAGTTTATACAGAGAGTCCCCAAACAGAGCTTTTCAGAGAACAACCAAAAATCATTCGCAACCACAACATCGGCAATCAAATTGTTCAATTGTATTTAAAGGAGCTAGACAATATATTCAGCTATTGCACTTCAATCTGTCAGCTTCGCGGAAAGAGAAACGCTTTCGAGCTAATTTATATTTTGAATAATGAAAGCCAACAGGCGAAGTCCGCCGCAAAACGTATCACAGATTCCCTAAAGAAAAAATATAGCTAACGCATCTCTGGAAAGGCATTAAACTCCTGATTGTTTAGCTTTCTGCCTGTTTGCTTTTTATTTACCCCGCCCCACTGTTTAAAAAAGAAGGCTGTATTTGCTTTACGACAACTTTCCTGAATATCCAGTATCCAATCCTCTTTTACAGGACGAGAGCGTGGCCCGCTTTCACCGCCAACAATTGCCCAGTCTATTTGATCCAGTGAACATCCGGATATTGGCCCCAGTAATGGTTCAAACGATACAAACCTTACATGGGCTGGCACATCGCGCAAGATATCCAGCCGGCTGATCTGTTTCTGATTTTCCACTGAAACACCCAGCCAGACATTGGACAATAACGGGAAATCATCGGCGTTCTTCAAAACTTCCAACATCCGTTCAGGGCGCTTGGTAAGCACCTGGTATTGATGTTGCGGACTGATGGACATTACTGCCCATATGTGCTTTAGAAAATCTATCTCTATCCCTTCATGGAATAAATCAGACATGGAATTAACAAATATCTTGGACGGTTTTTTCCAGGACAAAGGCGCATGCAAGGCTTTTTCATCTGTGTTAACCCTGCCTGTCCAAGCCAGTTTTCCCCGTGATTTTCCGGTCAAGCCCTGATAATGCACCTGACCCATCGCCTCCAGCCTTGCGGCCATTCGCATAGCGTAGCAATTTTTGCATCCATCCGAGACTTTGGAACAGCCTTTGGTTGGATTCCATGTTCTGTCTGTCCATTCTATCGTCGTGTTCTGCATGAGACCCCTCCGATTAAGCTCCTAGCGAATTATGAATCAATTAAGACATCGATCCAACCCACTCTTTTGGATCATTGACAAATGCCTTAGCTCTCACAGGCAACCATTCTATCATCGCCGCATCCATCACCGAATATATAATTGTAAAGCCCCGATTCTGTATCTATAAAAACACGCGAAAACCCTGTAAAAACAGAACATAACAGGAACAATTTATACTGAATTACGGTAAAATTCAGATAAAATAGATAGTTATCTGTTTTTCTTTAAGTCAAATCTCATAAATGATTGAAAAGGCTTAATTTTTCCTTAAATTGACAGGCTTTCCCATTGACTACCATGAATTCCCATGATATCCCATAATGACCCGGTTTTTTCCGGGAAATGGAGATTTTCAGCTAATCATCTGTAATTACTGAAATTTCTATTTGAATAACTGCCAAGACTGGCCAAAAGGCGTTCGCAAGAACCCGCCAGACAGGGCAAAAATTTTTTTTAAGGGGTGCGGAACGTGGATTTATTTTTATCCACCTATGAAAACCGGATAGATAGCAAGGGGCGGGTTTCTGTCCCTGCCTCTTATCGTGCGGTTCTGGAGCGCAATCGCAGCCCCCTTTATATCTTTAAATCGCTGACCCATGCCTGCCTTGAAGGGTGCGGGCCTGAACGTATCAGCCAGATTGTCGATGCGATTGACCAGATGGACAGCCTGTCCGAAGAGGCGGAAATTCTGCAAACAATGCTGTTCAGCGCTCAGGAAATGAAAATCGATGCAGACGGGCGGATGCTGTTGCCAGCCGAATTTATCGAATTTGCCGGGCTGGACGGCACTGCGCTATTTTCCGGCATTGGCCGGTCTTTCCAGATTTGGCGCCCTGACCAGCATCAAAAGCGCGAGGCAGATTTCCGTGAACGTGCCACCAAACAGGGCGTGCCGCGCCTGACCCTTGGACGGCGGCCAGAACCCGGAGAGCGGTAATGAAAGAGTCCAGCCTGCATATTCCGGTCATGCTGGACGAAGTCATCACGGCACTAATGCCGGCGGCTGGCAAAGTCTTTATCGACGCAACTTTTGGTAATGGCGGCTATTCCAGAACCTTGCTGGAGAGCGCGGATTGCCACGTGGCGGCGATTGACCGCGACCCGGATGCCATATTACGCGGCCAGCCCATGATGAAAAGCTATCATGGTAGATTTAGCCTGCTTGAAGGGAATTTCTCGCAAATTGTACGTCTGTGCGCGGATGCCGGCATCGGCCAGGTAGATGGCATCGTCTTTGATCTGGGTGTCTGCTCGACCCAGCTAGACCAGGCCGAGCGCGGCTTTTCTTTTCGTAGCGATGGCCCTCTGGATATGCGAATGTCACGGCAGGGGCGCGATGCCAGCGATATTGTCAACGAGCTGGATGAAGCAGAGCTGGCCGATATTATCTGGCGTTTTGGCGAGGAGCGTGCCTCGCGCCGGATTGCAAAGGCGATTGTCCGCGCCCGTCTGGATGCGCGCATTGAGCGCACCGGCCAGCTGGCCGATATTATACATTCGGTAATGCCCCGCCCGAAACCCGGCCAGGCCGATAGTGCCACCCGTACCTTTCAGGCCTTGCGTATCTATATTAATGGCGAGCTGGACGAGCTGGAAACAGCGCTGGCCGATTGCGAAAAGTTGCTAGCTCCGGAAGGGATACTGGCGATTGTCAGCTTTCATTCGTTGGAAGATCGCATCGTGAAAAATTTCCTGAATCTGAAAAGCGGGAACATTCCTGCCCCCTCGCGCCATCGACCGGAAATCGGCTCTGCTGTGCCGGCTATTTACCGTTTGTCGCCGCGCAAACCAATTCTGCCCTCGAGAGATGAAATTGCGATAAATGCGCGCTCACGCTCGGCCAAATTGCGGGTTGCCCAACGGATTGCCCCTGGAGACTTAACAGAGAGGAGCGCCTAGATGCTTCGCTTTATTCTTATCTTTTGTTTTGCTCTGGCGGTCAGTGGCAGCGCCCTTTATATGACCAAATTATCGGTCGATGGCCGCTATGACAGATTAAGCGCTCTGCAAGCCGAGATAACAGAAGCCAAAAATCGCGCGATCATTCTGGAAGCAGAATGGGCCTATCTTAGCCGTCCGGACAGGTTGCTGAAACTCTCCTCTTCCCTGCTCTCGATGCGCCCGATAACACCAAACCGTGTATTGCCGCTGGAATCCATTCCGCTGCGCATCCCCGAAGAAAAAAACAAAAGAGGTGATGATGCGCAATAATCCGCCTCTCACCTCCAAAAAATCAGGCTTTGCTGCCGCGCTGTGGCGGCGGGTCTGGCCATCACGCCCCGACCCTGATAAATCGCGGCGGGTGGCACGGGCAAGGTTGCTGATAGCCGGTGTTATCGCCTCCAGCTGTTTTATGGGTATCAGTGCCAAAGCGGTCTGGCTGGTGACCAGTTCCGATACATTTGGGGCGAATAAATCAAATGCAGCGGCCAGCGCCCCGCGCGGGGCTATTTATGATCGCAAAGGCCGCTTGCTGGCAAGTACCCTGCCGATGATGCGCCTGCATCTTGACCCGAAAATGGTGCTTGACCCCTATGAGGTGGCAGAAAAGCTCGCCCCTCTCCTGCCCGGAAAATCAGAGGCGGATATCCTCAAAGCCCTTGCCCGCAACAGCCGATTTGTCGAGCTGGACAGAAAAATCACCCCTGCCCGCCATGCCGCTATTCTGGCATTTGGCCTGCCGGGGGTGAATATCAGCCAGACTGCACTTCGCAGCTATCCGCATGGGGCAGAGGCGGCCCACCTTGTCGGTCAGGTAGACAGGGACGGGCGCGGCATTGCCGGCATGGAAAAAAGTATGGATGACCGGCTTTCGGCTGGCCGGGATGTGCATCTATCTATCGATTTGGGCGTTCAGGCGATTGTACGTCAATCCCTTGCTTATCAAATTGAGCGCTTTGAGGGGGTTGGCGGGGCTGGCCTGGTAATGGATATGCAAAATGGCGAGATTATCAGCCTTGTTTCCCTGCCAGATTATGACCCCAATCATTTTGCCGATGCCAGCGAAGATGCGCTGTTCAACCGGGCGACCAAGGGCGTATTTGAAATGGGCAGCATCTTTAAGGTACTGAACACCGCTATTGCGCTGGAAACAGATACCGCATCGCTTGGCTCGTCTTATGATGTGTCCAGGCCTTTATATATTTCCGGCTTTCCTATCAGCGATTATCACCCCTATGACCGGTCGCTGAACCTGTCCGAAGTGCTGGTCTATTCCTCCAATATCGGCTCGGCCAAAGTGGCAGAGGATATCGGCCCTGTATTGCAGCGCAGCTATATGGAAAAGCTGGGATTGCTGGCGCGCCCGTCACTTGAATTGCCGGAAACCTCACAGCCCCTTTACCCGCAAAAATGGGGACGGCTTTCCACCATCACCATTTCCTATGGCTATGGGCTGTCTGTATCGCCTGTCCATGCGGCTGGAGCCATCGCTGCTGCGGCCGGCAATGGTGAGTTTATTGCCCCGACCCTGTTGCTTCGTGATGCCGATGCGGTGATAGAGCGGGTGCGTATCTTCTCGCCGGAAACTACAAAAAAGGTGCGCTCTATGATGCGCCTTGTAGTCTCGCACAAAGATGGCACAGCCAATTATGCCGATGCGCCGGGCTATCTGGTTGGGGCAAAGACAGGCTCTGCTGAAAAGCTGAAAAAAGGGGCACGCGGCTATAATAAAAAAGCCAATCTGACATCGGTTATTGCTGCCTTTCCCATTCATAATCCGCGCTATCTGGTTTTTGTCATGGTGGATGAGCCAAAGCCGCAGAAATTTTCTTATGGCTATGCCACCGCTGGCTGGGTAGCTGCCCCGGTGATCGCCGAAATTGTGAAAAAAGCCGCTCCGGTACTGGGTGTTCTTCCTGTGGACATAAAGGCGCCGGAAATTCGCCAAAATCTTGAGCCAAACCTGAATATCGGCGGCAAGGGAGCTATTTTTGCATCTTTCTGAGTTATGCACATATCTGCCATCAGCAGAATTGAAATCTGGCAATACAGACCAGAACATCACCCATGCCAGCGCGCATTCAGGGCGTATCACAGCAGGCGGGTTATTTGCTGCCTTGCCCGGGGCAAAGCTGGACGGGCATGACTTTATCACAGACGCGCTGGAAAAAGGTGCACAAGCCATTTTAAGCGATCGGGAAAGCCTGTCTTTGCCGAAAGGGATTGCGCATATCTATTCACCTGCCCCGCGCCGTGATTATGCACGTATTTGTGCAGCGATATATCCGGCACGCCCTGGTATGCTGGTAGGCGTTACCGGCACAAATGGCAAAACATCGATTGTGGAATATATGCGCCAGATTTGGAAGCGTGCCACCTGGCCTGCTGCCAGTATTGGTACGCTGGGCGTTGCCTGCCCTGTTGCTGAATTGGCCAGCAGCACGGCCAATCTGACCACACCTGCAGCAGAAGATCTATTTGCCCTGTTTCATAATCTAGCAAAATCGGGGATTACCCATGCTGCTTTTGAAGCCTCCAGCCACGGGCTGGATCAGGACAGGATGGCAGGTCTTGGCGTAAATGTCGCTGTCTTTACCAATCTCAGTCAGGATCATCTGGACTGGCATGGGGATATGGATGCCTATCTGAAAGCAAAATCCCGGCTGTTTTTTGAAAATCTGCTGGATGCTGGAACAGCTATTCTAAATGCCGATGACCCGGCGGTTATGATTTTGAAAGATCAGCTGGCAGAAAGAGGTATTGTTGTTTGGACAGTTGGCGTTAATCCGGAGGCTGATTTTTGCATCCGGCAGATAGATACCCACCCCTTTGGCCTGGATGTTCAGATCATTGCCAGAGGCGAAGCCTTTCGCTTTCCGGTTGCCCTGTCTGGCACGTTTCAGGCGGTTAATGCGGTTATGGCAGCAGCAGCGGCCTATGCCTCCGGTATACCCTTGCAGGATTCTTTTGGCGCACTGCCTGCCCTGACCCCTGTGCGTGGACGTATGCAGCCCGTACATGGTCATCCGGCCGGGGCGCGAATTATTATTGATTTTGCCCATACTCCGGACGCGCTGGAAGCTGCGCTGGGTGCCTTGCGGGCACAAACCCCGGACAAGCTGAAAGTAGTGTTTGGCTGTGGCGGTGACCGTGATAAAACCAAGCGCCAAAAAATGGGCGCTATCGCAGCCAAACTGGCAGATGAAATTATTATCACAGATGATAATCCGCGCAGCGAAGACCCGGCTGGCATTCGTGCAGAAATCCGCAAAGGATGCCCAAATGCCCTTGAAATCTCGCCGCGGGATGAAGCCATAAAGACTGCCATCGCTGCATTGGGCGGGGGCGATACCCTGCTTATCGCAGGCAAGGGGCATGAAACATCACAAATGATCGGTACAGAAACCCTGCCTTTTGATGATGCCAGTGTGGCACGCCATGCATTAAGCCGACTTGGGGAAAGGCAAGCAATATGAGCCTTTCTGCCCTTAATCCCATCCAAATTGCCGAGATATGCAGTGGCTATTGGCTGAATGACATCCTGCCGGATTTTGTGCTGACCCATACGGTAATAGATAGCCGGAAAATGGCAAAAAACACGCTATTTGTAGCGCTGAAAGGAAGCCAGACAGACGGGCATATTTTCCTGGCTGGTCTGGATGGTGTCCCGCAACAGGCCGCGATGGTCAGCCAGCCAAACAAAGATATCCGCCTGCCTCAATTATGTGTCAAGGATGTGGAAAAAGCCTTTCAGCTGCTGGCCAAACATATCGCCCATCACACAAAGGCCGGCAAGATCGCTATTACCGGCTCTGTTGGTAAAACAGGGACGAAAGATATGATTGCGGCCATGCTGGCCGTCGCCGGGCAAACCCATGCCACAAAGGGCAATTTAAACAATCATTTGGGCGTGCCGCTGACGCTGGCAAATATGGCTGGTGATGCCGATTTTCTGGTCACGGAGATGGGGATGAATAATGCTGGCGAAATCGCCCTCTTGTCCGAGATGGTGCGCCCCGATATCGCCATTATTACCCGCATTTCAAATGCCCATGCCGGATTTTTTGACAGCCTGTCAGAGATTGCCGAAGCAAAGGCTGAAATATTTCTGGGCATGGATGCGTTTGGCACAGCCATTCTGCCGCGCGATGATGAATTTTATGGCCAGCTTGCCGGCTCTGCGCGCTTGTCCGGCCTCAGAAATATCATCAGCTTTGGTACATCACAGGACAGCACCCTGCGCCTCGAAGACATGACAGCTGCACCGGAAGGCCTGTACATCACGGCCAGCTTGCCCTGTCCGGACAAGAGCGGGGCGCGCAAGACAATTCAATTTACCCTTGGTATGCGCGGCAAACATTATGCGATGAACGCGCTTTGTGCGCTGGCAGTTGCCTATGCGCTAAAGCTGGATATTGACGCGCTATTGCCAAAATTTGCCGATATGCAGGAAAGCGAAGGGCGCGGCCGGCTTCATCTGCTCTCTCATAAAGGGCGTAATCTTCGTTTAATTGATGACAGCTATAATGCCAGCCCGGCGTCGATGCGGGCCGCCCTTGATATGGCCGCAGATATCGATAACAGCCATCTTCTGCTTGTCTTTAGCGATATGCTGGAATTGGGGGAGGCCGGTATGGCAGAACATCTTGCCCTTGCCCCTACCATAGAGGCTGCGGGGGCGCGCAATATCCTGTCTATTGGCCCGATGATGCACGCCTGTTGTGCCAAATTGCCCGGCCATATTGGCAAGCATAGCTTTGATACTGCCGATGCGCTGATAGAAGCGCTGGAAACAGATCTGGACAGCCTTATCGGCTCGGCAGACCTCATCCTTGTGAAAGGCTCTCATGGCTCTTCTGCCTATAAGGTCAGCCGCTACCTGATCGAAAAATTGCGCGATACACGTACCGGCCCTACCGCGCCAGAGGGGGGTGTTTTCCATGCTGCCTGATCTGCTTCTTCCATTTGCTAATGAATATAAGATACTGAATTTATTCAGATATATAACTTTCCGCTCTGGCGGGGCATTTATGACCGCCTTGCTGGTATCCCTGTTCTTTGGCGAGCGGTTTATCGCCTGGCTAAAAGTCCATCAAGCAGAAGGTCAGCCTATCCGTCAGGATGGACCGGAAAGCCATATTCTGGCAAAGGCCGGTACGCCAACCATGGGCGGCTTGCTGATTTTATTCAGCTTTATATTTGCAACCCTTTTATGGGTACCGCTTTCCAATCCCTATTTATGGCCAGTATTGCTGGTAGCGGCGGCCTTTGGAATGGTAGGGGCGGCCGATGACTGGCTAAAGCTGAAAAAACGTTCCAGTGACGGGATGAGCGGGCGACAAAAATTACTGCTTCAATTAGGGGTTGCCTTGCTTGCCAGCCTGATTTTTATCCAGCTATCGCCTGATAATCTGCGCTATGGCGTTGCCCTGCCCTTTTTTAAGGATTCCCTGCTTTATCTGGGCCTGTTTTATGTACCTTTTGCCATGCTGGTAATTGTCGGGGCATCCAATGCGGTGAATTTGACAGATGGTCTGGATGGGCTGGCGATTGTGCCGGTCATGATTGTTTGTGTCTGTTTTGGCCTGATTGCCTATTTAAGCGGGAACATCAATTTTGCAAATTATTTGCAGATACATTACGTGCCGGGTACAGGCGATCTGGCGACCTTGCTAGGGGCGATTATTGGCGCAGGGCTAGGCTTTTTATGGTTTAATGCTCCGCCTGCCAAAGTCTTTATGGGCGACACTGGATCGCTTGCACTTGGCGGGGCGTTGGGGGCGGTATCTGTGGCTACCCGCCATGAGCTGGTTCTGGCTATTGCCGGCGGATTATTTGTGGTCGAAACCCTGTCTGTTATCTTGCAAGTGGCCTCTTTCAAGCTGACCGGCAAGCGTATCTTTTTGATGGCACCTTTGCATCATCATTTTGAGAAAAAAGGCTGGCCGGAAAGCACCATCGTTATTCGCTTCTGGATTATTTCTGTCATCCTGGCCTTGATCAGCCTGTCCACCCTGAAGTTGCGATAGGGGGGGGGCAGATGACAAAAACACACAAAAAAATCTTTAATCGCATTGCCATATTGGGCATGGGTCGTTCTGGCCAGGCGGTTCTGGATGCCTGTATAGAAGATGGCATTTTAGTAAATCTGTTTGATGATAAGGGTGTAGCCCCTCAGACAGAAGCCTATTTCAGGGATTTTAATGACTGGGATATGGACGGGCTGGATGCGATGGTTATCAGCCCCGGCATTCCCCATCACTACCCCGCCCCTCACCCGGCGGCAAAACGCTGTATTGATGCAGGCGTGCCGATTATCTCTGAGGTGGAATTTGCCCTTCGGCGCGGGCGTGCGGGGCGCTGGATATCCATTACAGGGACAAATGGCAAATCCACCACGACCGCCCTTATCGCGCATATTCTGGGACAGGCTGGCATTAACTGTTCGGTCGGCGGCAATATTGGGGCAGCGGTAACGGCTTTGAAACCGGTGGGGGCAGATGGCGTAAATGTCATCGAGCTTTCCTCTTATCAGCTGGAAGTAACGCCCTCCCTTTGTTCCGATATCGCGATGATTATGAATATCACCCCGGATCATCTGGACAGGCATGGCGGTATGGCTGGCTATATCCGCGCCAAAGAACAGGTTCTGGCCTCTGTCAATACAGATGGTTTGGCTGTTTTGGGCGAAGGCGAGGCCTTGGATGAATTGGCAAGCTGCTATCAGGACAGAATGAAAATTATCCGCCTTACCCGCGCTGAGCAGCAAGAAGAAGCCAGCCATATCGCCCCCTTCGAAAATCTGGCCTTAAAAGGCTTGCATAACGCCCAGAATACGCTGGCCGCCAGATATGTATGCCGCACCCTTGGGCTGAGCGAGACAGAAATTGACAAGGGCATTGCCAGCTTTGCCGGCTTGCCGCATCGCCTGCAACCTGCCGGGCAAATTGACAATATCCTGTTTGTAAATGACAGCAAAGCCACTAATGGCGAGGCAGCGGCGCGCGCACTGGCCAGTTTTGAGAATATCCACTGGTGTGCTGGCGGGATTGCCAAGGAAGACGGGCTGGATGCCTGTATCCCGTATTTAAGCCATGTTGCCAAAAGCTATCTGTTTGGTGCCTGTGCAAATGATTTTGCCGCCAGCCTGTCAGAACATATTCCTGTTAGCTGCTTTGATACGCTGGAAGAGGCGGTAGAGGCGGCCAGCCTTTCTGCCAGACAGGAAAGGTCGTCCCAGCAGGTGATTTTACTCTCCCCTGCTGCGGCTTCATTTGATCAATATACCAGCTTTGAAGCGCGGGGGATGCAATTTTGCGCCCTTGCTGCTGCCCAGATAGACAAGCTGGCCACCCCTTATGAGCAATCATCGTTAAGGGGGCATCATGTTTAATCGAACAGACAGGTCGCGCCTTGGCATCTGGTGGTGGACAGTAGACAGGATGATGCTGACCTGCACGTTATTATTAATGGTATTGGGCGGTGTGCTGGTGATGGCCGCCAGCCCGCCTGTGGCAGAACGTATTGGCCTTGGTGAACATCATTTTGTGTTCCGCCAGCTGATGTTCATGCTGCCTGCTTTATTTGTCATGCTGGTGACCTCTATTTTAAGCGGCCGAACCATTCGCATACTATGCTTGCTTGGCGGGCTGGTAATAACCGGATTGATGCTTGCCACATTGGTGATTGGCCCGGAAGTCAAGGGCGCGACCAGATGGCTGATGATAGGGGGGCTGCGCCTGCAACCTTCTGAATTTATCAAACCGATTTTGGCAATTATTTCAGCCTGGCTGTTAGGATTGTGGCGCGAACAGGATAATTTTCCGGGCTGGGCATGGGCATCCGTGGTAGTTGGCGCAGTGGTGGCCATTTTGATCCTGCAGCCGGATGTTGGCATGACCGCTGTTGTTGTTCTGACCTTTGGGTTTCAGATGTTTCTGGCGGGCTTGCCCTTACTGCTTATATTGCTTGCCCTCGCCCTTGCCCCTCTGGCAGGCTTCCTGGCCTACAGCTTTTTGGGTCATGTACAGGTTCGGGTAGACAAGTTTTTTGCCGGTGGCAATCTGCAAACAGAGCGGTCTATCCAGTCCTTTGTGGAAGGTGGCTGGTATGGGGTTGGGCCTGGCGATGGTCAGGTAAAGCTGCACCTGCCAGATGCTCATGCCGATTTTATTTTCTCTGTTGCCGCAGAAGAATATGGCCTTCTGGCCTGTTTGTTCCTTATCGGGCTGTTTGGTTTTGTGGTTATTCGCGGCTATGCCCAATCGCTGATTGCCAGAGATATGTTCTCTATGCTGGCGGTATCCGGGCTTGCCACCCAGTTCGGGGTACAGGCTGCCATTCATATGGCGTCCTCGCTAAATCTTATTCCCACAAAAGGCATGACCCTGCCCTTTATCAGCTATGGCGGCTCATCGCTGATGGCAAGCGGGCTTACCCTTGGTCTGATCCTCGCCCTTAGCCGCAAGCAACATCCATCTGAGGTTAGCCGTTTTGACCATCCGGCCATGATGGCGGAGGCCAGCCGATGAGAGCAGCCCTATCCAATTCAAAATATATTTGTCTGGCCGCAGGCGGGACAGGCGGTCATGTGATGCCGGCGATTTGCATTGCAGAAACCTTGCTGGCAGATGGACACAGGATTTTGTTGTTGACTGACAAGCGCGGCGCGCGCCTTATCCCTGCCCATATCCCGCACAAAATTCTTGCCTCTGCCTCGCCCTTTGCAGGCTCCGCCATTAAACGGATACTGGCCTTTGGCCAATTGGCAGGCGGGTTTGCCGCCAGCCTGTTTATGCTGGCAACAAAGCGGCCCTCTATCTTGCTGGGCTTTGGGGGCTATCCGGCCGCAGCGCCCATATGTGCGGCATGGTGCCTTGCTATCCCCGCAGTGATGCATGAACAAAATGCGGTTATCGGGCGCACCAATTTAATGCTGGCACGTTTTACCAAAGCCCTGTTTACCAGCTGGCCGGATAATAAAAGGCTGCCCGCCAACACCCCGATTTACCAAACAGGCCTGCCAGTGCGCGATAATTTTACCCAAATCGCGCCTTATAAAGCTACAACAAAAAAGAACAGCCCCTTCCGGCTGGCGATATTTGGTGGCTCGTTAGGCGCTGCATTATTTGCCGAAATTATACCGGCTGCCCTTGCGCTGTTGCCGCTTTCCTTGCGCCGCCGCCTGGCCGTCACCCAGCAGGTCAGAGACGAACAAAAAACAGCCCTGGATGCCTTTTACCGCGAACATGAAATCACTGCCGAGACGAAAACTTTCTTTGAAAATGTGGCAGAGGTGATGGCAGAAGCCGATTTGATCATCAGCCGGGCCGGCGCATCATCTGTGGCAGAAATCGCCTGTGCAGGACGTGCGGCCATTTTTATTCCCTTTGCCCGCGCTTTGGATAATCACCAGCAAGCCAATGCCCAGCAGCTATGCGCCCATAAGGGCGGTTTCCTACTATCCGAGGCAGACCTTACCGCGCAAAGCCTGTCTGAAAAGCTGGCCGAGCTGATGGAAGATAACGCGATGCGCCAGCAGCTGGCCAGTTCTGCACGCGCACACGCCCGCCCGGATGCCGCCAGAATAATTGCTGATTACCTGGTCTCTTGGGACACACACCCGAATAAGGAGGCCGCATGACCGCCCTTCCCCTCTCTATTGGCAGAATTCATTTCACCGGCATTGGCGGTATCGGCATGAGCGGCATTGCCGAAATTCTGCATGAGCTGGGCTATAAGGTGCAGGGAAGCGATATTTCAGAAAGCGCCAATGTCCGGCGTTTGCGCGCCCGTGGCATAGAGGTTTCCATCCCACAAAAGGAAGAAAATCTGGACGGCGTGTCCATTGTGGTCATTTCCACCGCGATTAAGCCGGATAACCCTGAGCTGGTGGCAGCGCGGGCACGCTATTTACCAGTGGTTCACCGCGCTGAAATGCTGGGCGAGCTTATGCGTTTGCGCTGGTCGGTGGCGGTGGCCGGTACCCATGGCAAGACCACCACAACCTCGCTGGTGGCAACCTTGCTGGATGCGGCCGATATTGACCCGACGGTAATAAATGGCGGGATTATCTCTAGCTGGGGTAGCAACGCCAAGCTGGGCAGTGGTGACTGGATGGTGGTAGAGGCTGATGAAAGTGACGGGTCGTTTTCCCGCCTGAAGCCAACCGTGGCGATTGTTACTAATATTGACCCTGAACATCTTGACCATCACGGCTCATTTGAAAATCTGGAAAGCGCGTTTGAAAATTTCATCGCCTCAATTCCCTTTTACGGATTTGCCTCGCTTTGCATTGACCACCCATCGGTACAAAAGCTGCTGCCAGCGGTGTCTGACAGGCGGGTGATTACCTATGGCCTGTCTGCCAATGCCGATGTAAGGGCAGTTAATCTGCGGCATGAAAAAGGCCAGATGATATTTGATGTACTGTTATCTGACAGGCTGGATATCAAAATTGACAGGCTGGATAATGTGCAATTCCCGATGCTAGGCGAGCATAATGTGCAAAATTGTCTGGCAGCAATTTCCATCTGTCTGGAGATGGCGATTGATCCAGAAATTATTCTTTCCGGTTTGCGCCAGTTCAAAGGCGTGGGTCGGCGCTTTGATTTCAAGGGCGAGACAGATGGCATCACCATTATCGATGATTATGGCCACCATCCGGTAGAGATACGTGCCGCCCTTTCTGCCGGACGGATGCAGGCAGAGCAAAATAAACTCATCGCGGTTGTTCAGCCCCATCGTTATAGCCGCCTGCGCGATTTATTTTCCGATTTTTGTGCCTGTTTTAACGAAGCAGATCATGTGGTTGTTGCCGATGTCTATGCCGCAGGCGAAGACCCAATTGAAGGGTTTGAAAAAGAAGATTTGGCCGAAGGCTTGCGCGCCTGGGGACATCGTTCGGTTCATGTACTGTCTGCACCAGAAGCATTGGCAGAACAGATTGACACGCTGGCTTCCAGCGGCGATCTGGTGATGTGTTTGGGCGCTGGGACGGTGACCGCCTGGGCAACAGCCTTGCCAAAACAGCTGGCAGAATTGCGCAATACCCCTCTGGTAACGGAGGCTGGCCAATGACCATAAAACTGGACAAGTTAATCCATAATCTGCGCGGCGAGCTGGTCAGGGCAGAGCCATTGGCCAAGATGACCTGGCTACGGGTAGGCGGGCCTGCTGACTGGCTGTTTGCCCCGGCAGATGCAGCCGATTTACAAAATTTCCTGCGGCAATGCCCGGCAGATATTCCTGTTATGGCATTGGGGGCAGGGTCAAATACCCTGGTGCGCGATGGCGGGGTTGAGGGGGTAGTTATCCATCTTGGCAAGCATTTAAACACCATTCGCCATGAAGCTAACACCCTAATTGCACAAGCAGGCTGTGCGGATGCAGAAGTTGCCAGATATGCGGCAAGGCACGCTCTGACAGGACTTGAATTTATGGTCACTATCCCCGGCACAATAGGGGGTGGTCTGGTGATGAATGCCGGCTGTTATGGCACAGAATTCAGAGATGTTCTGATAAATGCCCACGGGCTGGCACGCGATGGCACAGAGTTTGAGGTTAGCGCGGAAAAATTGCAAATGGCCTATCGCCACACCATTGTGCCGGAGGGGTGGATTTTTACCCATGCCAGCTTTGCTGTTCAGCCAGGCGATAGCCAAGCCATCCGCGCCACCATGAAAGAGATGATAGCAGCCAGAGCCGATAGCCAGCCGGTCGGCGTGCGGACAGGCGGCTCGACCTTTGCCAATCCGGATGGCTCTAAGGCCTGGCAGGAAATTGATGCTGCAGGGTGTCGTGGCTGGCAGCGCGGCGAAGCCTACATTTCAGACAAGCATTGTAATTTCCTGATCAACAAGGGCGGGGCACGGGCGCAGGATTTAGAGCAGCTGGGCGAGGATGTCCGCGATGCGGTAGAGGCAAGAAGCGGTATTCGTTTGCGCTGGGAAATTCGCCGTATTGGCCGCAAGGGAGGCGAAGATGCCAGCATTTGACCGACGGGTAGCTGTATTGATGGGCGGCTGGACATCCGAAGCCGCGGTTAGCCGGGTTTCGGCCAGCTTTTGCAGCAAAGCTGCCCGCCTTGCGGGCTGGGATGCGATAGAGGTAGAGCTGGACAGGGATATCATTGCCAAACTGGAAGATATTCAGCCTGACCGCGTCTTTAATGCATTACATGGCCAGATTGGCGAGGATGGCTCTATACAGGGGATGCTGAATATCCTGAATACCCCTTACACCCATAGCGGCGTGCTGGCATCGGCAACTGCAATGGATAAAATCAGCTCGCGCCTGATATTTGCTTCAGTTGGCATAGCTGTACCTTCGCTGTTGCAACTGGAACAGGACAGCCATGTTTATCCCGCTGATTATACCGGCGCTCATGTGATAAAGCCGCGCAATGATGGCTCCAGCGTCGGGGTGGTGATCGTCAAGGAAACAGACAGCGCCCCTGAACGCAGCCTGTGGCCAGCCACAACCGATCTGATGGCAGAGGTGTATATTCCGGGCAAGGAGCTGACCGTGTCGGTTCTGGATGGGCGCGCTCTATGCGTTACCGAAATTATCGTGGATGAGCATTTCTATGATTTTGATGCTAAATACAAGCCGGGCGGATCGCGCCATATTCTGCCTGCCGATATTCCCGAACATATCACCATGCAAGCCTGTGAATGGGCAGAACGCGCCTTTCAGATACTGGGCTGCCGCGGGGTTGCTCGTGCTGATTATCGCTGGGATGAGGAAGCTGATCAGCTCTATATGCTGGAGGTCAATACCCAGCCAGGTATGACCGCTACCTCGCTAACCCCCGAACAGGCCGCCTTTGTCGGTATTTCAGGTGAAGAGCTGGTAAATCATTTGCTGGAGATTGCCCAATGCGACGACTAGCCCTGCCAGCGATTTTCACCGCCCGCAAGACAGGCTTTTCAATAAAGGCCGGCCTTGTCAGCTTTACCCTTATTCTGACTGCTATTTGCGGGGTTGCGGGCTATTTTAAGGCAGATTTATTGCGTGATGAATTTCATCGTATCGCTGTTGCACAAGGCTTTACCCCCCGGATTATTGAAATTACGGGTCGTAATCATACAGACAAACAGGATATTGCAGCGATCGCCAATCAGATGAAAGGCAAATCCATTCTGGCTATCGATTTAATGGCCATGCGCGAGGATATCTTGCAGTTGGGCTGGGTAGAAGATGTGGTCATTATCCGAACCCTGCCTGACAAGCTGGAAATCCGCTTGTCCGAACGCCAGCCTGTTGCCTTGCTACAAAGCACGAAGGGTCATCAATTAATCGATGCCAGTGGCGTGGTCATTCAAGGGGCTAATCCGGCAGATTTCAACCATCTGATTGTTGCCTCTGGCAAGGGCGCGGCGGAACGCGCTGGCATGATCATTGATATTTTGCGTACCGAGCCGGAAATTTTTTCCGATGTCTGGGCGGTTCAATATATCTCGCAAAGACGCTGGGATATTCATATGCGTTCGGGTCTGGCTATTCGCCTGCCAGAACGCGATCCGGTACTGGCCTGGTCACGGCTGGCCAAGCTGGAACAGGAAACCGCTATTACCGCGCGCGATCTGGCCGCCATTGATTTGCGCGTCCCCGGCCAGCTGATCGTTGAGCCCAATATTCCCATTCGCGGCAAGGGGAGGAAAACCTGATGGCAAAACGTTATCCATCTGCCAAATCCCCCTTTGCGGTTGTTGATTTAGGCTCGTCGCGCTTTGCCTGTCTAATCGCGGAAATCGGTGCTGAAGGCAAGCCATCCCTGCTGGGACAGGCTATCCATGCTGCCGAAGGCATTCGTCAGGGTGAAATAACCGATATGGCGCGCTTTAGCACCACATTAGGGCGGGTGGTTGAAGCTGCAGAAGGCAATGCCGGCATCACCGTTGACAGCTTGCATATTGTTACCCCCGCCGGTCAGCCACGTTTGTACGAGCAATTGGCAGAGATTACCATTGGCAGCCAAATTATCGGCCGGCGCGATATCCGCAGGCTGAAAGAAAAACAACAGGAACAAACCAGCCTGCCAGGCTTTGTTGTCTGCGAGCGTCAGACCCGTGAATATCTAATCGACGGGCTGGGCCAGATTGCTAACCCGCTTAGCATGACCGGGCAAAGGCTGGGATTGGCCTATCATGACCTGATGATGGCACAAACCAGCCATAATAATTTCTGTGAAGCGGTACAGCAGAACCATCTGAAAGCCGGTCATGTTTATCATAGTGCGGCGGCGGCTGGCCTGTCCTGTCTTACCGAAGATGAGCGCGAGCTAGGCACATTAATCATAGATTTTGGCGGCGGAACCACCTCTTTTGCCCTCTATAGCGAGGATAAGCTTTGCCATGTTGGCTCTATCAGAATGGGCGGTCAGAACATCACCCGCGATATTGCAAAGATGCTGTCTATTCCAACCAATGATGCAGAAAGGCTGAAAGCCGTCGAAGGTTCGGTTCTGCCGGAAATGGCAACCAGCCTCGCCCTTGGCCAGAGCAATTTTCCGGCAAGCGGGGATAATTTTGTCCTGTCCAAAAGTCTGTTTGAGCGCGATATGCTGACCCTTGTTACCGGCCAGACCATAGAGCGCGGCTTTCTGAATGATATTATTCGTACCCGTCTGGAAGAAATTCTGGAGATGATAGACCTGCAGCTTAGCCAGGCCGGTATGCGCCCTGCCCCTTGTTATAATCTGGCCATCACCGGCGGAGCAAGCCAGCTTACCGGACTTCAGGATTTTGTCTCGGGCTACTGGGGAAAGCCGGTAGCCATGAAAGTACCGCAAATTTTGCTTGCCGCAGACAGCCAAATCTCGGGCGGATCATTTGCCGCTGTTATCGGAATGGCGATGTTTGTTCAAAGGCTGGAAGAAACCCGTACGCAAGACCCGATAACCCGTTATGCCGGCACTGGATTATGGGCAAGATTACGCCTGTGGTTCAAACATAATTTGTAGTGTTTTTAATGGTTTAAACAGAATTAACATAAGGAGCCCAAATGTTAAACCCAACCCTTTTCCACCCAGCTGCCTTGCGGTTATCCAGGACAGCATCTCTTCACGCTGCACGGGCTGACAGCGCGATTTCACCCTCCAATAGCTAAAAGGAGATTATCATGACTATCAACCTCACAGTCCCACAAACTATGCAGGAATTGCGTCCGCGTATCACCGTTGTTGGTGTTGGCGGAGCAGGCTGTAACGCGGTCAATAATATGATCGATGCCAATCTTGAAGGGGTAGATTTTCTGGTCGCCAATACTGATGGCCAGTCACTTGCCCATTCTTTGGCCAGCCGTAAATTACAGCTTGGCACCAGCCTGACAGGCGGTCTGGGCGCTGGCTCAAAGCCGGAAGTTGGCCGAAAGGCAGCAGAAGAAAGCCTGGATGATGTGCTGGCAGAGCTGGCAGATTCCAATATGGTCTTTATTACCGCAGGTATGGGCGGCGGCACAGGCACAGGGGCAGCCCCTGTTATTGCCAAAGCTGCCAGAGAGCGCGGCATCCTGACCGTTGGCGTGGTCACAAAGCCGTTTGATTTCGAAGGCAAGCGCCGCATGGAACAGGCAGATGAAGGCATTCAGGCACTTCAGGCCTATGTCGATACATTGATTGTTATCCCGAACCAGAACCTGTTCCGCCTGGCCAATGAGCGTACCACCCTTGCCGATACCTTCCATATGGCAGATGCAGTATTGCATCAGGGCGTATGCGGGGTTACTGACCTGATGATAAAGCCGGGCCTTATCAATCTGGATTTTGCCGATATTCGGGCGGTGATGTCTGAAATGGGCAAGGCGATGATGGGTACGGGCGAAGCCTCGGGCGAGACACGCGCCATTGAAGCAGCAGAAGCAGCTATCAATAATCCGTTGCTGGATGACACCTCGATGAAAGGGGCAAAAGCTGTTCTTATCAATATCACAGGCGGGATGGATATGACCCTGTTTGAGGTAGATGAAGCAGCAAACCGTATCCGCGGTGAAGTGGATCCCGATGCAACCATCATTTTCGGCTCTGCCTTTGATGAAAAGCTGGAAGGGGTGATGCGGGTATCTGTTGTGGCCACCGGGATTGAGGCTATGGAGCAAACCAGCCCCCTGCCGTTCATCAACGAGCCAAATATCATGCAGCCTCCTGTCGCACAACCGCAGATGCAGACCCCTGCCTATAGCGTGCCGCCTGCTCAAGCTGTAGCACCAGTGATGTCAGAAGAAGCCCCGGCAGCACATAGTCTTTCAACGGATATAGAGAGCCAGCCAATGGAGGCAGAAACTGCTGAGGCCGCTGAAATGCCCTCAATGGACGCTGGCCAAATGGAAGCAGAAGAACAGCTGGATATTGAAACAGCCGTGAAATCTGCACAAGAAAGCGACCATAAGCTGGGTGATACAGAGCAGCAGACAGATATGGTGGCAGAAGCTGATAAGGCTGAAACCGCAATAGCAGAGCCACGTGGCCATGAACAGGCAACGGTTATTCGCCGGCCTCTGTTTATACCCGATGCGCCGCGTGATGTGGGTCTGGATGAAGAGCTGATTGAAACAGCCCCGGTGCCGGAAGAAGCCCCGCGTACCTCGCTTATCAACCGGATATCCGGTTTATGGTCTGGCAAAACAGACAGCGCTTCGGCCGCATCAACAGATAGCACTTCGGCAAAAGAAGAGCCGCAGCTTAATCGTAGTGATGTGACCCTGCCAACCATTGAAGAGCCGGCCATTATGGATTTGCCAAAAGCCGATATGGTGCAGACCAGCCTGCCGGTTGACCCCGTCACCAAAGAAGAAGAGGCAGAGGATGATGATCTGGACATCCCGGCCTTTTTAAGACGCCAGGCAAACTAGCCAGCAGACCTTGTAAAAAAGCCCGCCTTGCATTGTCAGGCGGGCTTTTTATCAGCAAAGGCAAAAAAGATTTAATTACAACAATTGGTAACCAAATGTGATTTGTCTTTACCAAACCGCTTTCATAAATTGAGGTTGAGGATATTTGGGTGAGTGGATATGAACGCACAAACTTCACATCATTTAAACGGCGATGACATCGCCTCTCTCGGCTGGCAGCATACCATAGCACAAGCTGTAGAGATAGGCGGTATTGGTGTCCATTCCGGCCGCTTTATTGAAGTGACATTGCATCCCGCCCCGGCCGGTCACGGTATTGTCTTTCACCGTTCAGATGTCGTGGATTGCAACGCGGTTATCCCGGCCACCATTGAACATGCTGTTGCCCATAAATTATGTACCCGTATCGAAAACAAAGACGGGGTGGGCGTGAATACCATCGAGCATTTCATGGCTGCCTTTCACGGGATGGGGATTGATAATCTGCGTATTGAAATTGATGGGCCGGAAATGCCAATACTTGATGGCAGTGCCACCCCGATTTTCACCCTGCTGGAGCGTGCAGGCCTTGCTCGCCAGGATATGGCCCGCCGGGTTATTACTATCCTGAAAGAGGTTGAGGTTGACCTGGGCAATGGGGTGGTAG
Source organism: Puniceispirillaceae bacterium (SeqCode) (assembly GCA_965660495.1). Lineage (GTDB taxonomy): Bacteria > Pseudomonadota > Alphaproteobacteria > Puniceispirillales > Puniceispirillaceae > JADHLI01. Next base: position 17,072 of record CBFIAD010000006.1, on the reverse strand, counting down.
CAAAATTATCCCCGGCCGATAGCCTGGAATTGGATGTCAGCATCCAGTTTGATGACCAGCTTATCGGTACCCAGTCCATTTCCTATAAAAATACTAGCCAGGCTTTTCTGGATGAGCTGGCAGACGCCCGCACCTTTTGTATGCTAAAGGATGTCGAAGCGATGCGTAATTCCGGGCTGGCACGTGGCGGGTCTCTGGATAACGCCCTTGTGGTTCATAATGGGGCGGTGCTCAATGAAGGCGGCCTTCGCAGTACAGATGAATTTGTACGGCACAAGACTTTGGATTGTCTGGGCGATCTGTTCCTGCTTGGCATGGCGGTAAAAGCCCGGCTAACCACCAGCAAGCCCGGCCATGCTCTTAGCACCATGCTATTGAAAACCTTGATGAATACGCCAGATGCCTTTAGCATTAATGGCGGAGAGGCAACTGGCGGGCAGGGTCAATGGGGATACCCTGAAACAGCGGTTGCCGCCCATAGCTAAACGCGCCTTTCTTTTATTTTCTCTCATTTGTGTAATCTTTTAGGCAATCTTCCTCTTTGCAGGGGCATCGCAAGCCGTTATTGTAGGGCGAGCAAACAACCAACAGGGCACCCTGTCCCAAACCACGGGCGCAGGTGCTTTTTTGACAGACGGATATAGTGTGCTGATGCCAGGATCTGATCTTTTACACCCCGCCTTTTCCAAAATCGGACAAGTCAAGGCAAAGCGCTATATAATGGGGATATTTGCCGCCCTGTCACTGATGATGGCAGGCTGTAGCAATAGCAATGACGCAGATATAGACGGCCAGGCAGATGCCCCTGTTGATCAGCTTTATAATGATGCGCTGAATACAGTTCTTGCAGGAGATGTGGATTTGGCCGCACCAAAATTTGAAGAGGTGGAGCGCCAGCATCCCTATTCTATCTGGGCGGTACGCGCGCAAATTATGGCGGCCTGGTCTTTTTATCAATCCAATCAATATGCCCAGGCCGAAGCCAGCCTGGACAGGTTTATTGAATTATATCCGGCCGACCCGCTTACCGAATATGCCTATTATCTAAAGGCGCTCTCCTATTACGAACAAATAGTCGATGTCGAGCGCGATGCGGATATGACCTATAAGGCCTTAAATGCCTTTGAAGATGTATTGCGCCGCTATCCCGATGGGCCTTATGCACGCGATTCCCAGCTGAAAGCTGATCTGGCACGCTCGCATCTGGCAGGTAAGGAAATGGCCGTGGCACGTTTTTATCTGAACAAGGGGCATTATGCAGCAGCCATAAAACGCTTTGCGGTGGTGGTGCGCGATTATGACCGCACCAATCAGGTACCAGAAGCGCTCTATCGAATGGGCGAGGCTTATCTGTCTCTCAGCCTGGATGAAGAAGCGATGCGCGTTTTGCAGGTAGCAGAATATAATTATCCTGAATCTGTCTGGACAGAAAGGCTGATTGAGGTCGTTGGCAACCCGTCACGTTCTGGGCCGCAAGGGATTTTGGGATCCGTTGCTGACAGAGCGTTATCCCTATTTCAATAAGCGCGGCATATGCTTGTTCATTTAAGCATTCGAAATATTGTTCTTATACAGTCTCTTGATCTGGAATTTTCAGACGGGCTAACTGTTCTGACAGGCGAGACAGGTGCAGGGAAGTCCATTTTGCTGGATGCGCTGGGGCTGGCTCTGGGTAGCCGGGCAGATTTTTCCCTGTTGCGTGATGGCACAGATAAAGCCAGCGTAACAGCCGCCTTTGATATCGAAGCAAGCCACCCTGTCTGGCATCTGCTGGAAGAAGCCGGTATCGAGGCATCTGCACAAATCATTTTGCGCCGTCAATTGCGCATGGATGGCAAATCGCCTGCCCATATTAATGACCAGCCTGTATCGGTAAATCTGCTGCGCCAATGCGGCGATATGCTGGTGGAAATTCAAGGCCAGTTTGAAGGGCGCGGCCTGTTGGATATCACTACCCATCAAAGATTGCTGGACAGAGCCGGTATTGCCCCGCAATTGCTGGCACGTATCAAAAGCTGCTGGCAGGAAATGCAGAGCAGTCAAAAAGCCTTGCAAGAATGTCAGGCAGCCCAGGCCAAAGCCCGCGAGGAAGAAGAATGGCTGCGCGATGCGGTCGAACAGCTGGACAAGCTTGCCCCCGAAGCCGATGAAGAAGAAAATCTGTCACAGGAACGCACCCGCCATGCCTATGCAGCGCGAATTGCCGAAGCCCTGCAACATACCCATACTATTCTGGCCAGCGAAGACGGGGTTATCTCTGCTACCGGGCGCGCGCAATCCCTGCTAGAGCGCCAGAGCGAGGTAGCGGGCACTTTGCTGGAAGAAGGGATTTCTGCTCTGGAGCGCGCAATTGCAGAGTTAAATGAAGCAGAAGCCCAAATAAGCCAGGCAGGTGAGCAGCTGGATGGTGACCCGGAACGCCTGGCCTTTATTGAAGATCGCTTGCATAGCTTGCGCAGTGCCGCACGTAAACATCGCATAGAGGTAGACGAGCTACCCGTTTTGCATCGCCAGCTTGCCAGCCAGCTTGCCGCGCTGGATGATCAGTCCGGCCAGCTTGCCAACCTTGCCGCCGCCGCCGAAAAGGCAAGGGAAGCCTATCATGCCTGTGCTGCAGAGCTTTCAGATAAACGCCGGGAAATTGCCCGTACCATCGATGCACAAATTATGGCAGAATTGCCGCCCCTGAAGCTGGAAGCAGCGGAATTTAAAACCCATATCACGCAACATGAGCCGGACAGATGGGGCCCGCTTGGCTGGGACAGGGTGCGTTTTGTTGCCAGCACCAATCCGGGCATGGAGATGGGCGCTATTGATAAAATTGCCTCAGGCGGCGAGCTTGCCCGCTTTTTGCTGGCGCTTAAAGTTGTGCTTGCCAGAAATGAAAGCCCCAAGACGCTGATATTTGATGAGGTGGATTCAGGTGTTGGCGGGGCAGTTGCCGCTGCGGTTGGTGCGCGCCTTGCCCGGCTGGGCGATCAGACACAAACCCTTGTTATCACCCATTCACCGCAAGTAGCCGGCAAGGGCAAGCATCATCTGAAAATTGCCAAACAAGCCAGCTCTCAGACCATTATCAGCGATACTTTTATTCTGGATGATAGCGCCCGAATAGAGGAAGTTGCCCGTATGCTGTCAGGCGATGAAATTACCAACGAAGCACGGGCAGCAGCCCTAAACCTGCTGGAGCTGGCAAGATGAGCCGTTCAGCAGAAGAGCTTCGCCCCGATAGTCCGATAAATGACCTATCGGAGGAGGTCGCATCACAATTGCTACAGGAACTGGCCGAAATAATCGCGTATCATGATGCCCGCTATCATGCTACAGATGAACAAACAGAGCCGGAAATCAGCGATGCAGAATATGACGCGCTTATTCGCCTGAACACAGAGCTGGAAGCCGTCTTTCCTGCACTGATACGAAGCGATAGCCCCTCTGTCAGGGTGGGGGCTGTCCCGGCTGGCAATTTTGCCAAAATCATCCATACATTGCCGATGCTCTCGCTTGGCAATGCCTTTGATGAGGATGACCTGTTTGATTTTACCGCCCGTATCCGCCGGTTTTTATCCCTGCCAAAAGATAGCCCGTTAGAGATGACAGCAGAGCCTAAAATAGATGGGCTGTCCTTATCCCTGCGCTATGAAAAAGGAAAGCTGGCCCATGCCGCCACCAGAGGGGATGGCACGATTGGCGAGGATGTGACGGCCAATATCCGTACCTTAAAAGAAGTGCCGGATATTCTGGCAGGCAAAATCCCGGATGTTTTTGAGGTACGCGGCGAGGTATATATGCGCCGCAGTGATTTTGCCGCGCTGAATAGTGAACAGGAAAAACAGGGGGGCAAAATTTTTGCCAATCCAAGAAATGCAGCCGCCGGGGCGCTTCGTCAAAAAGATGCCAAAATTACCGCCAGCCGCAATTTGCGCTTTTTTGCCTATGCGGCCGGGGCATTGTCAGATGCAGTTAGCGATAGCCATAAAGGCTTTCTGGACAGGCTCGGCGATGCCGGATTTAGCGTAAATCCGCTTACCGCCCTTTGCCGGAATGAAACAGAATTGCTGGCCCATTACCAGAAAATTGCCCAGCTGCGCCCCGAACTGGATTATGATATTGACGGGGTGGTCTATAAGATTAACCGCCATGACTGGCAAGAAAGACTGGGACAGGTTAGCCGCGCCCCGCGCTGGGCCATCGCTCATAAATTCCCTGCTGAACAGGCAGAAACCATTTTGCGTGATATTGAAATACAAGTTGGGCGGACAGGCGCATTAACCCCTGTCGCCCGTCTTGAGCCCGTTCTGGTGGGCGGGGTAACGGTTTCGAACGCCACCTTGCATAATGAGGATGAGATTAGGCGCAAGGATATTCGCATTGGCGATAGCGTTATTTTGCAACGTGCCGGCGATGTCATTCCGCAGATTGTACGGGTACGCACAGAAAAGCGTAGCGAGGGAGCCGCTGAGTTTATCTTTCCCGAAACCTGTCCGATATGCGGACATCCAGCCATTCGCCCCGAAGGCGAAGCGGTGCGACGCTGTACAGGCGGGTTTGAATGTGAAGCCCAAAGCCGGGAGCAGTTAAAACATTTTGTCTCGCGCGATGCGATGGATATTGACGGGCTGGGCAGCCAACTGATCGATCTGTTCTATGATAAGGGCTGGATAAAAACCCCGGCAGATATTTTTCGCCTGCCAGAACGGCGCGATGAAATCGCGGCACTGGAACGCATGGCCGAAAAATCCACCGATAATTTATGCCGGGCGATAGAAGCGGTTCGCAAGCCGCCACTGGAAAAACTGATTTTCGGGCTGGGAATACGCCAGATTGGCCAGGCGACGGCAAAGTTGCTGGCCAGCCGCTATCAAAGCCTGGAAGCCTTAATGAAGGCCTGTGTGAATGCCGCGGATACCAGCCATCCTGACTATGGCGAATTGACCGCCATTGATCAGATAGGCGCATCTGTCACAGATGATTTAGTACGTTTTTTTGCTGCTCCGCAAACCGCGTCCATGATAGCGGACCTGCTTGTCCATACCAGCCCTGTTCCACCCGAAGCCCCTTCGGCAGATAGTCCGGTAAGCGGTAAAACCATTGTCTTTACTGGCACGCTGGAAAAAATGTCGCGCAGTGAAGCCAAAGCACAGGCAGAAAAATTAGGGGCAAAAGTGTCCGGGGCTGTGTCAGCCAGGACAGATATGCTAGTCGCCGGACCCGGCGCAGGCTCAAAGCTGAAAAAAGCAGAAGAGCTGGAGATTGAAATATTGAGCGAAGAAGAATGGCTAACCCTTGTCACCGGCCATAATGGCTAGAGCGGGGCACATTTTCCTTTCAGCCATGCAGCCAGCTCAGGGGCTAAATGCGGGGATAAATGTTCATACACCCAGCGATGATAATCATTGAGCCATGCTGTCTGTTCAGCCGATAGCTGGCCGGCATCAACAAGCCGAACATCAAATGGAAAACAGGTCAGCGTCTCAAAGGTCATAAACCCGTCTGATGCTTCGCGTGCCAGCACCAGATTTTCATGCCGGATACCGTAATGTTCTTCGGCATAATATCCCGGCTCGTTCGACAGGACCATGCCTGCCTCTACGGCCAGATGGCAGCGTTTGGAAATAGAGACAGGCCCTTCATGCACCGACAGGATATGTCCCACCCCATGACCCGTGCCATGTCCGAAATCCAGTCCCTTTGCCCATAATGGCGCGCGGCATATCGCATCCAGCTGTGCGCCTGTTGTTCCTTTGGGGAAGCGCGCACGTGCCAGCTCTATATGGGCGGCCAGTACCGCGCTCGAATGGGCGATAGCTGCTTTATCCGGCAGAACCTCAGGCGGGCCAAAGAAAAAGGTGCGGGTGATATCGGTCGTCCCCATCTGATAATGCGCCCCGGAATCGATTAATAACACGCCTGCCCCGTTCAGCTGGCTATCCTGTCCTTTTATGGCGCGGTAATGCACAATCGCCCCATTGCCGCGAAAGCCCGCGATGGTGGCAAAGCTATCGCATATATAGCTTTTATCGGCGCGGCGATATTCGCTCAGATGGTCTGCAATATCTGCTTCACTCAACCCACCATCCAATGCGCTATTTTCCAGCCAGTGCCAGAAATGACATAACGCTATTCCATCGCGTAAATGTGCCTCGCGAAAGCCGTCAATCTCTGCTTCGTTCTTTATCGCTTTTTGTGCCAGGACAGGTTCCGGGCGTAAAACAGGTTCAAGCCCTGCTATTATCAGCATCTCATGCAAGGCAACCGGCAAGCTGGCCGGATCGCATAAAATTTTAGCCCCCTGATGACAGCTGAGATAGCTGGCCAGCCCTGCCCATGACAGGCTGACATATCCTGTCTGTTTTTCCTCCGCAGCACTGCCGATAAGGGTCAGCGACCCCTTAATATCCAACAGGCCAAAACATAGATGAAAGGGGGTATAGACCAAATCACGCCCCCGCAAATTGGCCAGCCAATTGACCCCGTCCGGCGTCGTTATCAGGCTAAGATCAGCTGCCGATTTCTTTATCTCTGCTGCGGCACTGGCCAGTTTATCACCAGCAGAACGGCCGGCAATCTCTGTATCCAGCAAAAAGAGTTCTGTTTTTGGCACAGCTGGCCTGTTTTGCCAGATATCGTTCATCGGACTGGCCGCACACGGCACCCAATCCACCTCTGCTGTGCCCAGTTTTTTTGGCAATCGCTCCAGCCCGGACACTGTCACCGTCCAGCTATCATAGCCTAGCCTAACCTTGCCTTCTGCCGGAATTTCGGCCATCCATTGCGCCAGATTTTTATTCGCGCTATCAAAAGTTTCATACAGCTCTTTATCGGTTTGCCGAACAATTTGCAGCCCATATCGGCTATCGGTAAATAACGCTGCCCTGTCTGCCAGAATAAGCCCTATGCCGGCCGAGCCGGTAAATCCGGTTAGATAGGCCAGATATTCATCGGCTGGCTGCACTTCCTCGCCCTGAAATCTATCCGCTCTGGTCAGATAAAATCCGTCCAGACCGCGCTGTGCCAGAACATCGCGCAACTGATGCAGTAATTTGGCCGCCCCGGACATACTAAAGCGCACCTTTTTTACGGCGCGACACCAGCACCAGACAGGACCAGTCGCCGATAATGATATGGCGTTTCAGAGCCATGCCGCGCGCTAGATAGGCCTGCATTACCCAATTGACCTGGCTGGTCAAAAGACCGGATAAAACAAGCTGGCCATTTGGCGCAAGATGCCTGGTCAAATCGCCTGCCATCAGGCGCAAGGGGCGTGCCAGAATATTTGCCAATATCACATCATACGCCCCGTTTTTTGACACAGCCCGATTGGAGAAACCTGCCGATAATACGGTTTTCATCTGGCGCGGCGATATATTATTCAAGCGCCTGTTTTCGGCTGCGGTGCGCACCGATATTGCGTCATTATCAGCTGCCATCACGCTGGCACCTGGAAACAAATGGCTGGCAGCAATCGCTAAAATGGCACTGCCACAACCCATATCCAGAATTTTTTGGGGGCGTTTTCTTTGCTGGCGAATATCGCTTAACGCCCGCAAGCAGCCTTCTGTAGTGGGGTGCGTGCCTGACCCAAAGGCCTGAGCTGCATCGATTAAAATCGGTAACAGGGTTTGGGGAGTAGGCGCGGTGACATGGCTGCCATATATCCAGAAACAGCCGATAGTAAGCGGCGGAAAACTTTTCCTGTTTTCTGCCAGCCAGTCATGTTCAGGAACAAACTCCAGCTGGATATCTGCCTTTTCTGGCTGGCTTAGGGCGCGCGCGGCAATATCGTCAATAAAGCTGCTATCCGGGGCATCGTGAAACCATATCTGTAATTTGTGGTTATTCCGGCTATCGATTTCAGTTGACAGCGCATCTGGTGCACACAGCCCGTCAATCGCTGTTTCCAGCGGCATCAGATTTTCCGGGCTGGTGATGGTTAACAGCCAGTAACTGCCCGTGGTCTGGTTCATATCTGCTGTTTTGTTTTGTGTATCTGCGCGCATTTTTTAATCGGCCTTTAATCCATATCTTCTGGCAGAGTCACAAAGCTGGCCACCACTTTTTTCAGACCCGCCCTGTCAAAGGCAATTTCCAGCTTGTCTGCATCTACCAGCTCTATAGAGCCCATGCCAAATTTCTGGTGAAAAACGCGCATCCCCTTTTTAAAATTATGCCGTCCCTTATCTGGCAGCCAGCCATCACGGTCGCGTTGCGGGGCGCCCATAGGGCTATTTTGCTGGCGGCTGATTTGGCGTTCGGCCATGCGCCCCCATCCAGGGCCATATCCGGGTTTGCCAACACGCTCGCCAATATCGCCCAGCATAACAGGTTCAGCCCGGCCCAGCCCCAGCCCCTGTGCCATATCCTCTTCAATATGCTCGCCTGGCAACTCGCCAATAAAGCGTGACGGAATAGAAGATTGCCACAGCCCGTGAATACGTCTGTTGGCGGTAAAGCTGATATAGACTTTCTTTCGTGCGCGTGTAATGCCGACATAAGCCAGTCTGCGTTCTTCTTCCAGACCCGCCCCGCCATTTTCATCCAGCGATCGCTGACTGGGGAAAACCCCTTCTTCCCAACCGGGCAAAAAGACAATATCAAATTCCAGCCCCTTTGCCGCGTGCAGCGTCATCAGCGATACCTCGCCTTCGTCCGAGCTGGCCTCATTATCCATCACCAGCGAGATATGCTCTAAAAAGCCGCCAAGCGTATCGAAGCTTTCCATCGCCGTGATCAATTCTTTTAAATTTTCCAGCCGTCCCGGCGCATCGGGCGATTTATCGGCTTGCCACATACCGGTATAGCCAGCTTCATCCAGTACAATTTGTGCAAATTCAGAAGGCGGAAGCGTATCTTTTTGCTGATACCAGCCAGCGATTTGCTGGCAAAAATCTGCTAGGGCGCGCCTGGCTTGCGGGCGTAGCTCGTCACTATCTGCCAAAACCCCGGCACAGGCCAGCAAGGGGGTCTGGGTCTGGCGTGACAGATGATGAATTTGCTGCAAGCTGGCCGTACCCAGCCCGCGTTTGGGGGTGTTGATAATGCGCTCAAACGCCAGGTCATCTGCGGGCTGGTTAATCAGCCTTAGATAGGCCATGGCATCACGTATTTCTGCGCGTTCATAAAAACGCGTTCCCACCACCTTATAGGGCAGGCCAATTGCCAGAAAGCGTTCTTCTATCTCTCTGGTCTGAAATCCTGCCCGCACCAGTACCGCTATCTGATTTAAATCTGTCCCGTCTCTCATCAGACCTTCGATAGTCGAGGACAGGGTACGCGCCTCTTCCTGGCCGTCCCAATAGCCCGACACTCGCAAAAGCTCGCCTTGTGCATCTGATGTATAGAGCGTCTTGCCCAATCGCTGCTCATTATGGGAAATCACCGCCGAAGCGGCAGATAATATATGCCCGGTAGAGCGATAATTTTCTTCCAGCCGCACTGTTTTTGCACCCGGATAGTCGCTTTCAAAACGCAGAATATTGCCAACCTCTGCCCCGCGCCAGCCATAGATAGACTGATCATCATCGCCCACACAGCACAAATTTTGATGCCCGGCTGCCAATAATCGCAACCATAGATATTGCGCGACATTGGTGTCCTGATATTCATCCACCATAATATAGGTCAGGCGGGACCGGTAATCGCGCAAGATATCATCATGTTCACGAAAAATGGTCAGCATATGCAAAAGCAAATCGCCAAAATCCACCGCATTCAGGGTTTTTAGCCGTGCCTGATACAGGCCATAAAGTTCTGCTGCGCGGCCATTGGCAAAATCACTTGCCTCAGCTGGGGATATTTTTGCCGGCACAAGGCCTCTATCTTTAAACCCGCCAATAATGCCTGCCAGCATCCGCGCTGGCCAGCGTTTGGGGTCTATCTGCTCGGCATCCAGTAATTGCTTTAATAATCTCAACTGGTCATCACTATCCAGAATGGTGAAATCGGATTTCAGCCCGACCAGCTCTGCATGGCGGCGAAGCATCCGTGCAGCAATGGAATGAAAAGTGCCCAGCATCACCTGTTCGGCAATTGGCCCAACCAGCTGCAGGATACGCGCCTTCATCTCGCGTGCAGCTTTATTGGTAAAGGTTACAGCCAGAATATTCCACGGGGCAGCTTTGCGGGTTGCCACCAATTGTGCCAGCCGGGCGGTTAGCACGCGTGTTTTACCTGTTCCTGCACCTGATAGTACCAGCAATGGCCCGTCCAGAGAGGTGACAGCTTCACGCTGGGGCGCATTTAACCCGTCGAGCCAGGGCCCTTGTGGAGCATGGGCAGGTGGCGGTGTTTGGGATGGGTCTGCTGGATAGGACAAAAAACCGCCTCATCAAGAATCAATAATCAGTATAAAGCTCGATATGGGACAAAAATAACTGTTTTTAATCCCTGTCGGAGTGGTTCTTTTTATCATGAAACCATCTGAAATAAACAGAGATGCCAGAAAATATTATGAAAAAGGAGAAAAAATATTTTGTTCCCCTGCCTTATTTCACCCATAAAAATATCTAAAATCAAACAAACAGAACAGCTTGCACAGCCCGTATCAGATGCTATATCAAGCTGGGAGGTTACCGCTTGCGGATTGTGGGTGACGGTTATACTTGCATCTGCTGTCTCGCAGGTTTACCTTGTGGCGCAATTTCGGCATAACGCCACTGATTGAGGCATAAATGACATTTAATGGTCATAAATTAACGTTCGTGATATTTAGCCTGCTTGGCCTGTTCCTGTCAGGCTGTAGTGTGATGCCGGATAACGCAGAAAAAACTGTCCGAAGTGACCCGTTTGAAGATGCCAACCGGGCGGTCTTCGCCTTTAACCTGAAGGTTGATGATTACGCGCTGGAACCAGCTGCCAAAGCCTTGCGCAAAACACCGCCCGGTGTGCAAACCGCTCTTCGAAATCATGTGGAATGGGCAAGCCTGCCGAAAACAGCCTTTAATTCTGCTCTTCAGGGCAAGATAGAAAATGCTGCTATCGCGACGCTGAATTTTGCCATCAATGGCCTGACCTTCGGGCTGGCAGATTTAATGGAGGGCGAGGGAAAGCCCGAATATGAAGATTTCGGCCAGACATTGGCCAGTGCAGGCATATCCGAGGGCGCTTATATTGTAGCCCCTCTACTGGGCAGCCATACAGGCCGATCTCTGGTGGGCTGGGGCGTTGATTTTGTGACGAACCCCTATGGCCAATTAACCGCAGGCTTGCCATCATCTGTGCGCACCGCCTCTATTCCGATATCGGTCACCTCGCTTCGTGCAACATATTTTGACGCCATCAATGATGTTAAATATAATAGCCTAGATCCTTATGCACGCGCGCAATCTGCTTTTTACCAACAGCGCGACGGATTGTTACGCGATAATCTGCCCGCCAGCGAAACAGATGACGGGTTTGAGAGTTTTTTTGAATAGATGAGGCTGAAATGACGGGCAAATCAGGAAACATCATAAAGCGACGCCTTGTTATTCTTCTCACCGCCTGTCTGTTATTTGCCGGAGGGCTGGTGCAACCTGCTGTTGCTGACCGATTGAGCGACGCTGAAAATCTGGTTGGGAAATTAATTATCGAGCTGACAGAGATTGAAGCAAAGGGTGATAGCCTGAGCGAAGAGGCGCGCAAAGAGACGATTTCCCGCCTGATGGATAGTTATTTTGATGTAGAGGGCATTACCCGTTTTTCTGCCGGACCCTACTGGCGAGCTGCCTCGCAAGAACAGCGTGAAGCCTATAGTGCGGCATTTCGCGGCGTCCTTTTATCAGAAGCCAGCACCCGCTTTCAGCAAATTCTGAATTTCAGCTTTACCCCAACAAAGGTAGAGGCCAGAGGCGACAAGCTTATTCTGGTAACCGGTATTGCCATGGATAAATCTGGTGAATTTCCGGATACAGAGGTAATCTGGCGGCTATCTGCGATCAAAAACAAGCCTATTCAAATCATTGATCTGGAAATTGAAAATATTTCCATGCTGAAAACTCAGCAGGATGAAAATACCGCCCTGATTAAACGCAATGGCGGCGATTTCAATGCCCTGATTGAGGCTATGCGTACCCGCTTTGAGACGATCAAGGCATCTGCCAGCTAATAGGTTTTTTGCCCGCCTCTTCTGCCAGCAAAAGAGGCGGTATTTTTTCTAGCGTGAAATCGGCTTGTAACGGATACGGGTTGGCTGGCTAGCCTCTGCGCCCAGACGCCGTTTTTTATCTTCTTCATAAGCCTGATAATTGCCCTCAAACCATTCGACATGGCTGTTGCCTTCAAAGGCCAAAATATGAGTGGCAATTCTGTCCAGAAACCAGCGATCGTGGCTTATGACCACCGCGCATCCGGCAAATTCCAGCAAGGCCTCTTCCAATGCGCGAAGTGTATCCACATCCAGATCATTGGTCGGCTCATCTAGCAATAGCACATTTGCACCACTTTTCAGCATCTTGGCTAAATGAACGCGGTTACGCTCACCGCCAGAAAGCTGGCCAACCCGTTTTTGCTGGTCGCTGCCCTTAAAATTAAACAGGCTGACATAGGCACGCGATGGCATTGTACGATTGCCCAATTGCAATTCATCCAGCCCATCAGAAATTTCTTCCCAGACCGTTTTGCCATCTGCCAGCGTATCGCGGGACTGATCAACATATCCCAGCTTTACCGTATCACCCAGCCGCATCGCACCGCTATCGGGGGCTTCCTGGCTGGTCAGCATTTTAAACAGGGTGGATTTACCTGCCCCGTTCGGGCCAATAACCCCGACAATACCGCCAGGGGGCAAACGGAAACTTAAATCCTCGATAAGCAATTTATCGCCAAAACCTTTTTCCAGCTTGTTAGCCTCTATCACAATATCGCCAAGACGTGGGCCAGCCGGAATGGAAATTTTGGTGGTTTCATTGCGGGCTTCTTTATCCTGTTCCAGCAATTTTTCATAAGCGGTCAAACGCGCCTTGGATTTGGACTGTCTGGCCTTTGGGGCAGAGCGCACCCATTCCAGTTCGCGCGACAGGGATTTCACGCGGCTATCTTCTGCCCGGCCTTCCTGTTCCAGACGTTTTTGCTTTTGTTCCAGCCAGCCCGAATAATTGCCCTGATAGGGGATACCTGCCCCGCGATCCAGTTCCAAAATCCAGCCAGCTACCTCATCGAGAAAATAGCGGTCGTGGGTAATGGTCACCACTGTGCCGGGAAAATCATGCAAAAAACGTTGCAGCCATGCCACTGATTCAGCATCCAGATGGTTGGTCGGCTCGTCCAGCAACAACATATCCGGCGCACTGAGCAGCAATTTACATAACGCAACCCGCCGCCGCTCACCGCCAGACAGAACACTGACATCTGCACGGCCATCCGGCACGCGCAAGGCATCCATCGCAATCTCGGCTTTGCGTTCCAGATCCCAGCCATCTATAGCGTCAATCTGTTCCTGTAATTCTGCCTGCTCTGCTATCAGGTCATTCATTTCATCATCTGTCAGCTCTTCAGCAAAACGCGCGCTGACCTCATTAAAGCGATCTACCAGCTCTTTTGCCTTGCCCATTCCGGCCAGAACATTGCCCGCCACATCCAGTGAGGGGTCAAGCTCTGGCTCTTGCGCCAGATAGCCAATTTTAATCCCATCTGCCGGCCACGCCTCGCCGGAAAAATCGGTTTCAATTCCAGCCATGATTTTCAGCAATGTGGATTTACCAGCCCCGTTAAGACCCAGAACACCAATTTTGGCACCGGGCAAAAAGGACAGGCTGATATCCTTTAAAACTTCCTTGCCCCCTGGCCATGCCTTGCCCAGCTTGTGCATGGTGTAAACATATTGTGTGCTTGCCATAATCCTGACATCCCTCTAGCGAAATCTTGCCGAAAAAGCGGCGTGGAAATGATGTTCCTTTCATAGCGCAAACTGTGATAATTTGCTATGGATGTTTATAGATAAGTTTTTACCAGCTGCCCATTTGGCACTCATTCAGATCAGAAATCGTCCATTTCATGTCCCTATTTTCCTTTTCCAGCTTTTTTCCTTTGCCCTTATGGAAAATCCTGCTCGACAGCCTGTTTGGCGTGCTGATGTGGCTGATGGTGGCACGTTTTGCGGTGCTGATTTTTATATCCGAACAAAGCGCTGTGCCAGTTTTGCGGCACATCATATTTGGCGGGGGCAGTATTTTACGCGCCATAAAGCTGATTATTCCGGGCTGGCTAAATATCCGCGCCCATGATTTGTATCTGGCCTTTTTATTCTTTTTGATCCGTTATTATGTCCTGCCAACGCTGGCAGATTATCCGCTTAATACGCCCGGCGATATGCCAATGGAAACAGAGATTGCCAGCCTATTTCACCGATTTATCGCCCTGTTCTAGGATAATATGACGTCCAGGCGTGCCATCTTTTTTCAGCTCGATAGCCTCAATCCGGCCATCCATGCGCAGCCCCTCGACCCAAATCGCGCCCTCCTCACCAATATGTATGGCACGATATTCGCTCCCCTCGTCAAGAGAATAGTGATAGGTTTGTATCTGTCTTTCCTGTTTATCAAACAGCTTGTCAGCCTGTTGTTTCATGCCTATCACAAGGGCTATCAAACCGGCAACAATCAGCACTGTCATCACCACAATAGAGAGTTTTAGCAACCGCAAGGTTCGTTCAGAAAAAAGGGGGGGTTGCGGCATTTCAGAAGGGGTGTCAGGCATCCTGTTTTCAAGCCTCCAGTCTAAAGCTGTTTCACGCGATGACAAGCCCGGCCAAAAGGCGGGGTGCAAATAAAGCTGGCCTCACCTTTATCACATTGCCCGCCCGGTTCACAAATGCTGATTTACACCCCGGCCCATTCCATGAGAGAATAGCCCGAGATTCTTTATTGTAAATAAGCTGGCACTCATTGATGACCAGCCAACAGATGAATATGCGGGATAATGGCTGAAACCCTGACACTGAAAACAGATGATGAGACACCGCGTCAACGCCTGGACAGGTGGCTGGCCGAAAATAGCGGGATAGAGGCTCTGTCGCGCTCGCGCATCAAAAATCTTATTCTGGATGGCCAGCTATCCTGTGACGGGCAGCCAGAAACAGACCCCTCTTCTGTGGTCAGGGGCAGTGCAGTTTATCAGCTTACCCTGCCCGATGCGGCGGCCGCCCTGCCAGAGGCAGAAGATATCGCCCTGGATATCCTTTATGAAGATGAGGCGATGATTGTCATCAACAAGCCGGCCGGAATGGTAGTGCATCCTGCCCCGGGCGCATTAACCGGCACGCTGGTCAATGCCCTGCTGGCCCATTGCGGCAACAGCCTGACCGGCATAGGCGGGGTTGCGCGGCCAGGCATAGTCCATCGTCTGGATAAAGACACTTCGGGCGTGATGGTGGCAGCCAAGACCGATATGGCCCATAGCCGCCTGAGTGAAATGTTTGCCGCACATGATCTGGACAGGCGCTATCACGCGCTGGTCTGGGGGATGCCGGCTGCACGGCATGGCACCATAGATGCCCCGCTTGGCCGTCACCGCACCGACCGCAAACGCCAGGCCGTGATGGAACGTGGCCGCCATGCCATCACCCATTATAAAACCTTGCGCGATTTGCCGCCTTTTGGCTGTTTGCTGGAATGCCGGCTGGAAACCGGGCGCACCCATCAAATCCGTGTTCATATGGCACATTTAGGCCATGGGGTGATAGGCGATCCGCTTTATGGCCGGCCCAAAAGGGCGGGGCAGATGCCCGATAGCCATTCGCGCACCGCCCTTGCCCGATTGCGAGCCTTTCCGCGTCAGGCATTACACGCAAAAACCCTCAGCTTTGCCCATCCTCTCAGCGGGGCTGAAATGGATTTCAGTGCCGAAATGCCAGCGGATATGACCGGACTGGTAGCACTTATAGATAACGCGATAACCCGGCGCGGCTTGCCACAATAACGCCACTCTTTACAAATAGGCTAGAGCTTACCATATAAAAATCAGTAAAAAGCTGTTGCAAGGAGCGATACGCCAAAATGACCAAAAATGCCCTTATTCCTGCCCTGACCCCGGATAGCAGCCTTTCCCGCTATATGGAGCAGATCCGCCAGTTTCCGATGCTGGAAGCGGATGAGGAATATATGCTGGCTCGTGCCTTTAATGAACGCGGCGATGTAGAGGCCGCGCACAAGCTGGTGACCAGCCATTTGCGCCTGGTGGCCAAGATTGCGATGGGCTATCGTGGCTATGGCCTGCCAGTTGCCGATCTGATTTCCGAGGGCAATCTGGGCATGATGCATGCGGTGAAAAAATTTGACCCGGAGCGCGGCTTTCGTCTGGCCACTTATGCGATGTGGTGGATAAAGGCCTCTATTCAGGAATATGTCTTGCGCAGCTGGTCGCTGGTGAAAATCGGCACGACGGCCTCGCAAAAAAAGCTGTTCTTCAATTTGCGCCGCATCAAAGGGCGGATCGGGGCGATTGACCGGGGCGATCTCAGCCCGCAAGAAGTAGCCGATATCGCCGATGAGCTGAATGTGCCAGAGGCCGATGTAATGTCCATGAACCAGCGTATGGCGGGTGGCGATCATTCGCTGAACACGCCTGTTGGCACAGATAGCCTGGATGGCGGCGGCGAATGGCAGGACTGGCTGGAAGATGAACGCCCTGATCAGGAAGCCAGCTTTGCCGAAACAGAAGAGCTGAGCCAGCGCCAAAATCTGATGGCAGAGGCAATGCAAAATCTGAACCCGCGCGAGGTGCGGATTATCGAGGCGCGCCGCCTGTCCGAACCGCCCCTTACGCTGGAAGAGCTGGCTGATGAATTTTCGGTGAGCCGCGAGCGTATCCGCCAGATTGAGGTAAGGGCGTTTGAAAAATTATCGCAAGCGGTTCTGGCCAAAGCCGAAGAAATGAAATTACTACCCCGCGCCTAGCAGAAGCAGCGCAAGCCAGCCCTCAATATCTCTCATATTTTCTGCCTGTCTTTTAACGGAATGTTAAGAGGCGCTGATCTATACTGCCCAGATCGGGAGAGCAGATATTAATAAGACGAAGCACGAAAGGGGAATTGGATTATGACTGAAATTGATAGGGAAACACTGCTTTATATTCAAGAACCAGAAATAAAAAAAACA
>CBFIAD010000005.1:0-38275 GCA_965660495.1 Puniceispirillaceae bacterium (SeqCode) | reverse complement strand
CCCCAAGTGGCCACAATGGCCATTTCAATACGTTCTTGTGCAAGAGCAGGTGTAGCAAGTGGTGCCGCAACGGCCCCGATAGCTGCGCCTTTAACAAAAGAACGACGATTCATTTTAGTCATAATTTCCTCCGAAACCTAAAAGAGTTTAGGCTTCCAAGGTAGTTTAAGGATTTGGGTTGAGCAAGTGTTTTGATAAGGTGTTTCTTTCATTTTTATATGAAAAACTGGTAATTTAGCGAAAATTCAATGACTCATTTGGGAAATTTTCTGTTAGGAAAGCAGGATTTTGCGCATTTTCATTTCGAAATATCTGCTACTGGATCATTATTATAATTTTAATACAAGAATCAGAGGCATTTTGTCTCATTGGTAAAAATCGGGTTTGTCTTATCTGCCATGCTTGCAAATACTCTTTGTTTTCAGTAGAGGGTTTTATTTCCTGCAGTGCCGGGGAGGGTTGTGGTTTTAAGCTGGTTCATAAAAAAAACCTGGTATATTGGCAGCTGATATGGGAAAAATCTGCGTAACGCCTTAAATCAAGGGGTGGGGGCTTTAGATGGATATAAAAAAAGTTATCAGGGATATTATTGATGTATCGCTGACCCTGTTCAAAATTATGATTCCCACCCTGATTGTGGTAAAAATCCTGCAAGAGCTGGGGATTGTGGACCTTTTGACCGCTGTGATGGCGCCTGCCATGTCTTTTATCGGGCTATCTGCGGATATGGCGGTTGTGCTGACAACCACCATGTTGACCAATCCCTATGCCGGTCTGATTGTGTTTGCCGGATCGCCTGCGGTAGACGGGCTGACCGTTGGTCAAGCCAGTATCGCTGCCAGCTTTATGCTATTTACCCATTCCCTGCCGGTTGAGGTGCTGATCTCGCGAAAAGCCGGGGTGCGGATGCGGGTAACGCTGTTGGTGCGGATAGGCGGGGCATTTTTATTTTGCTTTCTGTTACATCATCTGTTGCAAGTCACGGGCTGGCTTACAGCCGAAGCCTTTGTCAGCCTGCCGCAATTTGCCCAGAGCAGCAGTTTGCTGGAATGGGGCATAGATCAGATAAAGGGGCTGATTTTTGTTCAGCTGGTGATTATTGTTTTGCTGTTTTTCCTGGAATTCTTGCGAATTATCGGGGTGGAACGCCTTATTCGCCTGGCCTTGAACCCGTTTTTGAAATTTATGGGGGTGGGCGATAAGGCTGCCACCATTGCCGTGGTAGGGGTCACGCTGGGGCTGGGCTTTGGCGGCGGATTGCTGATAAAGGAGGTCGCAACGGGTCAGATACCCCGAAAGGATGTGTTTGGCGTGCTGTGCTTTATCAATTTATTGCATTCGATATTTGAAGATACATCTGTGGTGATGCTGCTGGGCCCCAATTTATTTATCGTGCTGATAGGGCGAACCATTTATACTATGCTGTTTATTTACGTTCTGATGCGGCTGGTCAATGGCTGGTCAGATAATGCCTGGCAGCGTTTTCTGACCAATAGCCAGATACCGGCACATAGCCCGTCCGTATAAATTGGCTTTGTAATAAGGCTGTTACAAAATAGTCATAAAAGCGTCATGATAATCTGGCAAGGAAAAGGAACGGGAACAGGATGGATATGAACTTTCCAATAGAAGTGGGGAATTCAGATATTCACGGGCATGGTGTTTTTGCGACCAAAAAAATTGCCAAAGGGGCGGTTATCGAGCGATGCCCCTATATCGTGATAGATGATGATGATGTGGCAGAGGCTAATCGGTTGCAGGATTATCTGTTCACCAGCCCCGATGAGGAAGGCGATTATCTATGTGTTTTGGGCTATGGGATGGTCTATAATCATAGCGATAGCCCAAATGCCGAATGGGAAATTGATGATGACGATATCCGCTTTGTGCGTTTCACCGCTTTGCGAGAGATTAAAAAGGGCGAGGAAATTCTGCATAGCTATGGCCAGGAATATTGGACAACCAGAAAAGACTAGGTCTTTATCCACACCCGCGGCAGGGCATCTGGCATGGTAGCCCGTCCGACAACAGGGCAAAGCCTGTCCGATGGCAGAAAAAATGCTGTAAACCCGCCATTGATAATTGATGTGGAAGCTGCGCTGAAAACCCATTATGCCCCATTTTTAAAATGGCCGAAATGGGGGCAGAGGCTGGCTAGTCGGCTGCTGCGCCTGATTATCTGTCAGGATCGTATTAACCGGTTTTTGGCTGTGCATGGCCAGCTGCACGCATTTGATTTTATCGAGAAAATTTTTGACGAGCTAGGGTTTTGCTATCAGCTCAATACTGGCGAGATAGAAAATATCCCGGCCAAGGGCGGGGTGGTCATCATCGCCAATCATCCGCTTGGGGCATTGGACGGCCTTAGCCTTGTGCATATGGTTGGTCAGGTGCGCCGCGATGTAAAGATTGTTGCCAATCAGCTTTTATCCAGCATCCCGCCAATTGCCCCGTTAATGTTGCCGGTCAATAATATGGCCGGAGAAAGCCGCCGAACAGATTTACAAAATATCAGCCGCGCCCTGGAAGAGGGGCAGGCGGTTATTTTCTTTCCGGCTGGCGAGGTGTCGCGCCTCTCGCCGCGCGGCATCCGCGACAGGGAGTGGGATTCAGGCTTTTTGCGCTTTGCAGAGAGGCTGAATATCCCTGTTCTTCCTATCTATATTCGGGCGCGTAATTCCGGTTTGTTCTATACAATCTCGCGCTTTAGCAAGGTGCTTTCCATGCTGATGCTGCCGCGTGAAATGATAAAAACCTTTGGTCACCTGCATTTTTTTACCTCGCCTGTCATTCGCCCGGAACAATTTGTAAAACTGCCTGTTACGCGCAAGCAAAAAGTCAAATTATTTCGAAAACATATCTATCAGCTGGTAAAGGGCAGGCAGCCTGTTTTTGTCACCCAGGCCAGCATCATTCACCCGGTAGATAGGCAAGCCCTGAAAGCAGAGCTGTCCGCTGCAGAAGAGCTGGGCAACACACACGATAATAAACGTATTTTGCTTTGTTCTGTTCAGCCAGGCTCTGTCCTGCTGGAAGAGTTGGGGCGGTTGCGAGAGGAAGCCTTTAGAGCGGTAGGTGAAGGCACAGGCCGTAAAAAGGATATTGACCGCTTTGACCCCTATTACCGCCATATCATTGTCTGGGACGAAGAATTGCTGGAAATTGCCGGCGCCTATCGATTAGGAGAAATATGGAAATGGTATGCCGATCTTTTAGTTGACCATTCTATGTCTGACCCCGAGGCGTACCAAACACTTTTTAACAAGCTCTATTCAGCAGAGCTTTTTGAATTTGATGGCGAGATAGACAGGGTCTTTGGGGCAGGGCTGGAATTGGGACGCAGTTTTGTTCAGCCGCGTTTTTGGGGCAAGCGCAGTCTGGATTACTTATGGCAAGGGATCGGGGCCTATGTGGCACGCCACCCCGAGGTGCAGTTTTTATTCGGGTCTGTGTCTTTATCGGCTTCTCTGCCGCCGCGCGCGCGCGACATGCTGGTCTGGCATTATCAATCCTATTACAGAGACGGGCCTGTTCACGCGCTGCCAAAAAACCCTTTTAAGTTAAGTGCTGAGGCAGAAAATGAAATAGAAAGCCTGATGACGGGCAGCGATATAGAGGCAGATTTTGCCATGATGCGCGAACAGTTGGGGCATATGCAAGTGCGTATCCCGACCCTGTATCGTCAATATGCCGATTTATGTGATACAGGCGGGGTCAGCTTTTCTGCTTTTAATGTGGATGCTGATTTTTCCATGTGTCTGGACAGTTTTGTGATGGTGGATTTAACCGCTATCAAACCGGCAAAATATGAACGCTATGTCCAGCCTTATTTAGAAAACCCATAGGGGGCAAGGGCGCGGCCGCCTAGACTGCCTGTTCGATAAAGGGCTGAATATCCTTTGCCGGACGTGCGCCATAATGACATATAACCTCGCCTGCACAAAGGCTTGCCAGTTCTGCTGCCTGCAAACCGGATGCGCCGGTGACCCGCCCGAAAAGATAGCCGGCAGCAAATAAATCGCCTGCTCCTGTCGTATCGATGACCTTGCCTTCCGGCATGGCGGGCACAAGGATTTGCTCTTCCTCGCACCAGACCATCGCCCCTTCTGCGCCCAGCGTGATAATCAGCTCATCCAGATGTTCTGCCATCATTTCAACCGATCCTTGTCTGTCTGTAGCTGTCAGGGTGGTAATTTCCTGCTCATTGCTGAACAGGATAGAGACATGGTCGCGAATAAAGGCAGAAAATTGTGCGTGATGGCGCTCAACACACCAGGGATCAGATAAAGATAGCGCAAGCTGGGCATCTGTTTTATGGGCGATTTCTGCTGCACGGGCAAAAATCTCCGGCCCTTGCGGGGCGTCAAATAAATACCCTTCCAGATAAATCACTCCTGCTTGTGTATCCTGCGGGATATGGCTGGCATTTAAATGCAGGGAGGTGCCGAGATAAGTGTTCATCGAGCGCACACTATCGGGGGTGACAAAAATCATCGAGCGGGCAGTGGCCAGCCCGCCTGGCTGTTGCTGTCCGACAAAGGCAACCCCTCCGGCGCCCAGATCAGAAATAAAAGCATCTCCAACCGCATCTTTGCATACCTGCCCGGCAAAGGCAGCCGAGCCGCCAAGGGCTGCCATGCCATAGGCGCTATTTGCAGCCGAGCCGCCTGATTGCTGGGTTTTATCCTGCATGGCGTCATATAGCTGAAGGGCGCGGTCTTCATCAATTAAATTCATCCCACCTTTTTCGATGTGATTATCGGTTAAAAAACCATCCTCACAGGGCGCCAAAACATCCATTATTGCATTGCCAACAAACAGCACATCACAGGAAGAAGACATTGATTTTACATCTCGCATTTTAGGGGTAACGGGCTTTTTTCCCAACTAACAAACTGCGAAAGGGTAGTGAAATCTGTACCTTATGACAAGCCACTAATTAAGTGAGCTATATTTATCTTTTTTACCTGCTATTTTATTTCCGGCCATAGGCGCAAAATTGCTTCGATGACCGCTTTTGCGCTGATTTTATGGATAAGACCCTTTGTGCCATAGGCAGAGGCCGGAAAAAGATCTAACTGGTGAATAAGCGGCGAGTAATCCAGCGGCTCTGATTGCGAAAACAGCCCCAGAGCTGGCCTGCCCACACAAACAGATAAATTCAGCAAGCTGGTATCATTGCCAACATATCCCTGTGATCTTGCCATCACCGAACAGGCTACATCCAGCCTGTCCCTGATGATAAGGGGGGCTGGCATATCCGGATATGCGGATAGATGGTGCTTAATCTCTGTTATTATATTTTCATCCTGCGGCCCGGCAATAAGGGCGATACGCATATCCGGACGGGCGCGATAGAGGCCGGTAATCAGCTGGCTGAATTTTTCAGCCCCCCATTGTCTTTCCGGGTGCATTGCCCCAATTCCCAGACATAAATAGCGGTATGCGCGGCCTTTTTCTGATATTAATTCTGCTGATTTGAGATAGGTTTCTGCCCGGCGATGTGCCTCTTCCGGCAAGGTGATATGCCAATTCGGATTATCCAGGCCAAAGCCATTTCGCGCGGCAAATTGGCGAATGCGGCTAACCGCATGCTGTTTGAGTTCTGACGGGGTTAGGTAGTGTCCTGTATTCAGATATTTTTGCTGACCGTTTCGGCCATAGCCCAGCCGCGTTTTTATGCCCGCCAGCCAGGCCGCCATCGCATAACGGGTGGAATGATGCAGAATGATAGCCGTATCTGCCCCGCTTGCCCGAAAATCGCGCACCAGTCGCCAAAATCCCAACAGGCCATCATGGCGACCAGGTTTACCGCGCAGGGATCGTTCTATCATCATCAGCTGAAAGCTGGCAGGCGCGCCATAAAATAATGTTTGTGCCTGAACGGTGGGCTTGGTGGCAAGGGTGACCTGATAATCTGCGATAAGCCCGTCTATCCATGGCTTGTGCCATATCATATCGCCAATCCCGACAAGGGGCTGGATTATCAGAATATGACGTGCAGAAGAAAGCATGGGCAGGGTTTATATCTGAAACAACCAAAAGGGATGAAAAAACTATCCATCAGCCCTAGCATATCCATCTGCATCTGGCTATTGCCTATACCCCCTATATAGATAAGCAATTAATGAAAAAGCCCTGTTTGTCGGCTTGACAGCGTTGTAGATAGGCGCAAGGCTATGTGCATCGTTTTAACTGTCAAGCAAAGGAGGTGATCATATGTCTAGTGAACAGACAAATTATGCCGATCAGATGGGTAAGCGGATAGATGGCGGAGAGCAGCCTCTTTGCTAGATAGTTCAAATCCAGCCATGCCTGTGGTAGCGAGGTGACAGGCCGAGCTGCCCCTGATAGGCAGATTGTCATGAACACGAAATTTTTTTAAAGGGATGCTTTTATTATAATGGGGCATCCCTTTTTTATAAATTCTAAAACAGGCTACCTAGTTTCGTCAGGAAAATGCAGATTCAGATTTTGTACAAGCTGATCCAGAAATTTTGCCGCCGCGACAGGTAAAACTCGGCCTTTGGCATACACCAGATGGATAAGCCCGCTTGGCATATCGCGTTCATCTATCGGTATAAAGGCCAATTCATCCGGCAATTTTCTGGCATATAATAGCCGGACAGGCAAATGAAAGCCGATAATCGGCTCACGGCAGGCATAATTCAGCATCCAGTTAAAATCATCGGTTGAGATAGCCTGATTTAGCACCAGATGGGATCGGGTCTGTCCGGCCTCTATCAGACCGAGCAAGCCCTCATCACTTTGGGGCAAAATAACAGGCTGGCCAATCATTTCTTGCAAGCGCAGGGTTTTTTGCTGTGCCAGCGGATGTGTTTTCTGCATAAAAGCGTGAACACGCTGTTCGATAGACGCCGCAATATGGACATCAGATGGCAGGCTATCGCCAAAAACAAGGGCGATATCGGTCTCAAATTCCCGCAAGGCCTTGAGGGTATCGGCTGTTTTTCGGGCAGAAAGATCAAAGCTGACAGATGGGAATTCCAGGCGGTATGCAGCGATTTGTTCCGGCAGGAAACCGCTAATCAACTCAGGGCTGGCATGGATGCAAACATGGCCGCGCCGTACCCCGGATAAATCGGCAATTTGCGATAGTACCCGCGATAAATCTGTCATCTGATAGCGAATATGCTGGATGAATAGCTCGCCGGCAGTATTTAGCCGTACCCCGGAGGGCAGGCGTTCAAACAGCGCCGTGCCTACCTCTTCTTCCAGCGATAAAATCCGCCTGTTAAGTGCAGTAGAGGTAATATTCAACTTCTCCGCTGCTTTGCGAATAGAGCCTTCGCGGGCAACAACATCGATATATTTTAAATGGGTGAGGTGGCGCATCTTAAACCCCTTGACCTGAACTGTGATGCAAAAAATGCATCACCATACAAAATATTCAGCACAATATCAATCCACAACAATTTGCTATCTAAACTTGTCGGTTTGTTTTTCCATACCCCACAAAGTTGGTTGGACAGTCGGCGCAAATGAAAAAAATGTAAGAGGTTAACATGAAATATATCATTGCGATCATCCAACCCGGAAAGCTGGATGCCATTCATGAAGCGCTGGGCGCGATTGGCATTACCGGCATGACCGTTAGCGAGGTTCAAGGGTATGGCCGTCAAAAAGGCAAAAGCGAGATTTATCGCGGCGCGGAATATGTCATTAATTTCATGCCAAAAATCAAAATTGAGCTGGCCGTAGAATCGAAAAAAGCATCTGAAGTTATCGAAACGATCCAAAAAACTGCTGAGTCCGGAAAAATCGGTGACGGGAAAATTTTTGCCCTTGATCTGAAAGATGCTTTGCGTATTCGCACCGGCGAAACAGGGTCACAAGCGCTGTAAAAACAGGGCAGTAAACAGGAGTAATTAAAATGTATCGTTCCCTTATCAAATCAACGCTTATCGCCGGGGCTTTTATGGCCGTTGCCAGCCCGGCATTTGCACAAACCGTCCCCGAACACGGGATCTTTATCCTGAATTCCCTGCTGTTTTTAATTGGCGGGTTTCTGGTCATGTTTATGGCTTGCGGCTTTTGTATGCTGGAAGCCGGGCTGGTTCGGGCAAAAAATACCACCACCCAATTAACCAAAAATATTGCCTTGTTTTCCATTGCTGCTATCGGCTATTACCTGGTTGGGTATAATCTGATGTATCCGCTAGGCGATTGGGCAATTGAGGGCTATTTCTCGGGGCTATTCCCGGCTCTGGCCGTCATGGAACCGGTTGGCGTGGCAGCCGATGCGGTCGATGACCTTTCCTATGCAGCGACCGCTTCTGATTATTTCTTTCAGTTGATGTTCTGTGCGGCGACCGCCTCTATCGTATCCGGTACGGTAGCCGAGCGGATCAAATTATGGCCATTTCTGATTTTCACCTTTATTCTGACCGCCCTGATTTATCCGCTTCAGGCCAGCTGGAAGTGGGGCGGTGGTTTCCTGGATGCGCTTGGTTTTCTGGACTTTGCCGGATCAACAGTTGTGCACTCTGTCGGGGGATGGGCCGCGCTTGCCGGTGCATTGGTGCTTGGCCCGCGTTTGGGCAAATATGTAGAAGGCCGGGTTATTCCGATGCCAGGTGCAAACCTGCCTCTGGCAACTTTGGGCACGTTTATTCTGTGGCTGGGCTGGTTCGGCTTTAATGGCGGCTCGCAGCTGGCAATGGGTACAATCGGTGATGTAGCCGATGTATCGCGTATCTTTGCCAATACCAATGCCGCAGCTGCAGGCGGGGCGATGGCCGCGCTGGTTCTCACCCAAATTCTGTATAAGAAAATCGACCTTACCATGGTGCTGAACGGTGCATTGGCGGGTCTGGTTTCCATTACCGCAGAGCCGCTTACCCCAACCCTTGGCGTTGCAACCCTTATTGGCGGTGTTGGCGGCGTCATCGTTGTCTTTGCTGTGCCATTACTGGACAAGCTGAAGATAGATGATGTGGTCGGCGCCATTCCTGTTCATTTAATCGCAGGTATCTGGGGTACGCTGGCGGTGGTTATTACCAATACAGAGGCCTCTATCGGGGCGCAAATCACCGGGATTGTCGTGGTTGGTCTGTTTACCTTTATTGTCTCCTTTATCGGCTGGACAATCCTAAATCTGGTGATGGGTATAAGGGTATCTGAAGAACAGGAGATGGCGGGTCTGGATAATTCAGAGCTGGGTATGGATTCCTATCCCGAATTCACCCGTCTATCAAAATAATCCACCTTTAAATTAAACTAGTAATGAAAGGCAGTTTTATCAAAAACTGCCTTTCTTTTTGATAGTTTCAAATCCATAGACAAAACCGCTTTTGTTTTTCACACTGGATAGACAGGTTGAGCCGACCAGGTTAACTCGGCCAGAATAAGGGGAAGATGCGATGGCAAAGGAAATAGAGCTGGATTTTCGAAGCGATACAGTAACCCGGCCGGATAGGGCGATGCGCCAGGCCATGTATGAAGCCGAAGTAGGGGATGATGTCTATGGCGAAGACAAATGCGTTAACCAGCTGGAGGCGAGCGGAGCCGAGCTGTTGGGTAAACAGGCCGGGCTGTTTGTTTCATCGGGCACACAGGCCAATCTTATTTCTATCCTCAGCCATGCCGGGCGGGGCGATGAATATATCACTGGCCGCCATTATCACACTAATTTTTACGAGGCAGGCGGCGCGGCCGCATTGGGCGGGGTAGTTCCCTGTACCTTGCCGGTAGATGGTGCAGGGCGCGTCTGTGCCGCAGATGTGCGCGAGGCCATAAAGCCGGATGATTTTCATCATCCGATCAGTAAATTGCTCTGTCTGGAAAATACCGTAAATGGCCAAATTCAGCCCGTCCCGCATTTGGCCGAGCTTTGCCAGATTGCCCGTGAAAATAATATGTTTACCCATCTGGATGGGGCGCGGCTGATGAATGCGTCTGTGGCAAGTAAAATTGCGGCTGCCGATATTGTAAAGACGTTTGATTCTGTTTCTTTATGCCTGTCCAAGGGGCTGGGGGCGCCTGCCGGATCGCTGATATGCGGATCAGCTGACTTTATTGCCCGGGCGCGGCGCTGGCGAAAAATGCTGGGCGGGGGAATGCGCCAGGCTGGCATATTGGCGGCTGCCGGACGATATGCCATAGAACATAATATCCAGAGGCTGGCACAGGACCATGAAAATGCCCGCCAATTAGCCGAAAAGCTGGCACAGATTAATGGCGTGGATGTCGATATGGACAAGGTAGATACCAATATGATTTATATGTTTTTGCCAGAGGGAAAACAGGGCGAATTGCCTGGCTTTTTGCGCGCCAGGGACATTATTATCAGCCCGGCAAAAAAGGGCTTTCGTCTGGTGTTGCATAAAGATATTCCAGCTGCACAAACAGACCGGCTGGCAAAGGGGGTCGCTGCCTTTATGGCCGCCTGATACCCTGCCTGATCTGCTGGTCTATAAGCGTATATTTTTTGATCATAAAAATACAAAAAATGTTTTTGTAATTTTATTACCTTGTGCAAGAGCGGTTTGTTTTTCAAAGCGAGTTATGCTATTATCTTGAGCATCTGCTACTAGGCAAACCTGCTATTTCTTTCAGCTTAACGGAGGCTTCACATGGTTGACCTACCCGAAAATGCTGAAATCCCTATTTCAGAAATGCCGGCCCCGGATGTCGCCTCCATGTACGGGCTAACCCCAAAAGTTGAGGCCGCTATCCGTGATTGTTTTGCCAGCCAGCAATGGCGGCGTTTGCGGATGCTGATGGATCCGTTACACCCGGCCGATAAGGCAGATTTGCTGGAACGTATTTCCATTGACGAGATTCAAATTCTGGTCAGCCAGTATGGCGCGGAATTTGATCCTGAAATTTTGCCCTATCTGGATGAGGATGTTCGTGAAGATGTGGTAGAAATGCTGGGCCCGGAAGTGTTTGCCGCCTCCCTGCCAGAGCTGGATTCAGATGATGTAGTGACGCTCGCCGAAGTGCTGGAGCCTGAAGAGCTGGATGATGCCCTTGCTGCCCTGCCTGCACGTGACCGGGTGCTGGTTGAACAAAGCCTGTCCTACCCTGAAGATTCAGCTGGCCGTTTGATGCAGCGCGAAATGGTGGTCGTGCCGCCTTTCTGGACAGTTGGGCAGACAATCGATTTTTTGCGCTCAACCGAAGAGGGGAGCAGTGATTTCTATTTGATCATGGTTACAGATACCGCTGGCCATCCGGTAGGTGAGGTGCGGCTGAATAAATTGCTGCGTGCCCAGCGACCGCGCCGCATATCTGAAATTATGGATACTGATATCCGCTCTTTGCCTGTAACAATGGATCAGGAGGAAGTTGCCTTGTTGTTCCGTCGCTATGGCATGGTGACCACAGGCGTTGTGGATAGTGAAGGCCGGCTGGTCGGGATGATTACGCTGGATGATATTATCGATGTTATCGATGAAGAGGCAGAAGAGGATTTGATGGCGCTGGCAGGGGTGTCGGATGCTTCTATCCGTACCTCTGTTCTGGAAACATTGCGGGGGCGCACGCCCTGGCTGTTTGTCAATTTGCTGACCGCGATTGCCGCCTCGGTAGTGATAGGGTTTTTTGAACATACAATCGAAAAGGTTGTTGCGCTTGCGGTGTTGATGCCGATTGTGGCCTCTATGGGGGGTAATGCCGGCACGCAGACCATCACCGTGGCGGTACGGGCGATTGCGATGCGTGAATTCAGCCCGAAACTGGCTGTTACCTTTGGGTTAAGAGAGCTATATGTCGGTATCGTAAATGGGATATTTTTTGCGGTTATTACCGCCTCTTTATCCTATTTATGGTTTGGTCAGGCAGAGATAGCGCTGCTGCTGGCCATTGCGATGTTTATCAATTTGATTGTCGCAGCACTTTCAGGAACACTTATACCGCTTGTTCTGGTAAAATCAGGGGTTGACCCGGCTGTTGCCTCATCAGTGGTAATCACGACCATCACCGATGTTATCGGCTTCCTGGTCTTTTTGGGACTGGCCGCTTTATATCTGCTCTAGCCCCGCGCGACAGGTAGTCTTTCAAAAAGGAAAATCTGTTTTTTCGCTCTTGCCTCAGCCAAGGGGGCAAGCTAGGTAATTTAGTATGAGCGTGCATTTAAAAAAACTATCGGTAGGATCGGTTTCTATCGACAATTTGAAAAACTGGCAGAACCGCGCCCTGAAGCAGGGGCGGCCGATCATACATCCCACCCGTAACTGGCCAAAACGTGCAGATGAGCTGCTGGATGGCGGCTCTATGTTCTGGATTATCAAAGGCCAGATCGTCGTGCGCCAGCCAATCGCAGATTTAATCGAGGTTAAGCGCGAGGATGGACGGCCAGCTTGCGGGATTGTTCTGCATCCTGAATTGATCCCTGTCTGGCCGAGACGGGTACGGATTTTTCAGGGTTGGCGCTATCTGGAAACAGAAGATGCGCCCGAAGATTTGCCGCAGACAGAAAATGCCGCGCCGATGCCAGCCGAGCTGGCTGCAGAATTGCGGGAATTGGGTCTGTTATAACAGGCTATTAGATAAAACTGTTTTTCGTGCAGTTTATTTTTTACGCTGTTCGCGCCGCCATATTTCCGGCCGCGTAAAGTTGCCTTGCCAAATGCCCCGTTCGGCACGTTCAGCCTGATTTTCTGCCTCAATATAGTCTTTTGCATAGCGGCGATAGGCCAGCGCCCACCCGGCGCGCACCACTGCTTCTCCAATATCCTCGCCATTATGAAAACATTTTACCACCCAGCGATTATATCTGTCTGTATCCAGGTGCTGGCATTGAATTTCTGCACCGATCTCTATCATCGAACGCAGGAAGTCAGCAGCCTCCTGGCCACACCGATAGGGCTGGCTGGCTTTATCCAGGCAAGTTTGGCGCAATTCCGGTGCATCAATGCCATGCAGGCGCAAACGCAAGTCACCTGCCCGAAGGGAATCGGCATCGGTGACGGCGGTCACCCTTAGCGATTTGGTTTCTGTATCGGCAAAGAAATCCGGCACATAAATCGATAGTGCCACTATCGCTAATACCCATAGGGTTTTATATTTTAGCAAGCGGGTCATCCTAATTCAGGTATTTTCTAAAACAGAAAATTCTAAATTAGAATAACACAATTATTTTGCCTGTAAAATTATACGAAAAGGCTAAAGACGAAGGGGGTTTCGGGCATTTTCGTCAGAGGGGGAAGGCTGTTTTTGCGCCTCTAATCCTGCTGCGCTGAGGAGGCAGGCGTGATTTGCAGATAGGGATTATCTTCAAAAAGGCTGGCCTGATTATCGATATCATTTTCTTCTTCAGACCAGGCGGCTTCCGGGTTTAGCGAGGCCGCAACCGCTGTGCCGACTTCCGGCACCGCAATAAATGGGCCTTGTGCCTGTATCGGGACAGACGGGCGAATGCTCATCCGAACCAGTACCAGCCCGACCAGCAGGCCATGTATCAAGGCGATGACGATAAAATAAATCTGCGCGCCGGCAATATCGACTAAAAAGCCAACCAGAGGCGCGCCAACAATCGCCCCTATCCCGTTGACCGTGATCAGGGTTGAGGCGGTTCCGACCATCTGACTGGGGGTCAGATAGTCATTTGCGTGGGCTATACACAGCGAATAGATGGTCAGGCTGAAACCGCCATAAAGTGCGGTTAAAATCACCAAAATCCAAAAATGTGACGGGCCCAGAAAACTGGCTAAAAAGGCAGAAATGCCGGCTACGCCCGCAACCAGCATAATGACCTTTCGACGGTCAAAAATATCGGATAATCGGCCTACAGGATATTGAAGCAGCATATTGCCGATGGTCACAGAAGCAGCAAATAACGCTGCCTGAAAAGAGGTCAGACCGATCATGGTGGCATAAATTGCCCCCAAACCAAAGGTCATAGAGGCGGTCATGCCTTGCAAAACCATCCCCAGCATGGCCAGAGGCGAGATGGTATATAAACGGCGCATGGAAACGCTTTCCGGCTCGGCAAATTCCGGGGCAGGGGAAACAGATAGCAAAATAGGTACAACCGCGATGGATACTAAAATCGAGGCAAGTAGGAATAGCTGGCTTGTTATGCCATTATCAAAACCACCGGATATCTGGCCCAGCCCCAGCCCGCCCATTGTAATGATCATATAGATAGATAGCATCTGGCCGCGTGTTTCATTCGTGGCTTTGGCATTTAGCCAGCTTTCCACCACAATATACATACCCGCATAGGCAAAGCCGGTAAAAACCCGCATCGCTGTCCATAAATAGGGGTCTGTTTTTACCAGATGCATTAATACAGCTGCAGAGGCGATAGCGGATAAAGCGCCAAATGTCCGAATATGACCAACAGAGGAAAGTAATTTAGGCACAATTTGCGAGCCGCCAAAAAAACCGAAAAAATAGCCGCCCATCATAATACTGGAAATAAAGGTGCTAAAGCCGGCATTATTGGCGCGCACCCCCAGCATAAAGACCAGCAAACCATTGCCTATCATAATCAGGAAAAGGCCAAAAAACAGGGGCCAGCTTGCGATTAGCGACCGTAACATACACCCTCTCTTTGTTATTGGCCAGAACAGGCAGGTAACCTGTTGGAAAATGGTAATGGATACCTGCCTAATCTAAAAACCGTTCAAACAAAACATATCATGAATATTACGCTTGGCACTTCGTCCCGTAATCGTGCTTATACCCTTGCCTTAAGCTGAAATCTATCTCTTTGATGGTCAAAAAGCGTCTTAACCTGGTCGGTTCTGTTACAGAGTAAAAATTTTATGCCTGATTTGGGAATTAATTTAGCAAAATCAGAGTTTTTCCAGGCGCTTCAACAGGCTGTCCTCAATCGTATCTGCAGCAGTGTCTATCGCATCAAGCAGCTTGTCCATCTGGCCATAACCGGTTATTTCTGCCAATGCCTGATAGGCAGGTGCTGGGTTTTCTCTGTCCGGGCCTTCTATATAGCGGGGCAGGCAAAGCTGGCTAAAGGCCTGTATTTCCTCCAGAAGAATGGCCGCTTCGATAGCGTGTTGAATATCGGCCTCGCCTCTATCAATATTCCAGGCCTGCAACACTGCCAATGGCGCGGCCGGACTAGCCCTTTTGTCCGAAAGGCGGCCTTGCATCCGCAAGAGCATAGCCAGAAATTCAATATCCAGAAAACCCCCCGGCCGTTTTTTCAAACCCAGCCCGGATGGTTTCTGGCCTGTATGTTCGCGGCGCAACTTATCGCGCATTTTCACGATATCTGCTTTCATATCCCCAAGGGCAGGCAGGCTGGAGTGAAGGCGCGCTATTTTTCTATCCAATTCTGTTATGGGCGCATTATCAGAGGCAAAAATCGGCCTAGCCTTGGCAAAGGCGATATGCTCCCACGGCCAGGCTTCTTTTTCATAATAGGTCTCAATGCGGCTGATGTGGGTGGCAGCTGGCCCTGATTTTCCATCCGGCCGCAACCGTGTATCTATCTCATACAAGCTGGCTTCGCGGCTGGCGACCGTCAGCCAGCTGATAATCAGCTGTGTCAGCCGGATATAATAGGCCGAAATTCCCAGTACGCGCGGCCCATCCGATTGGGTATCTGCTGTGCCATCATAGATAAATAGCAAATCAATATCAGACCTGGCGGTCATGGTCTGGCATCCCAGCTTGCCAAGGGCAACAATATAGAGATGGCTGTTTTCTATGCGGCCATAGCGGGATTGAAAATCCAGTATCGCGGCCTGACTAACGGCCTGAACAGATATTTCGGCAATGGCTGAAAGATAGGCAGATACCTCGCTAACAGGAGTGATTTTTTGCAGCATATGGACATTGGCACGAAAGCGGGCTTCATGGCTCCAGCGTTTTACCCTGTCCAGATACAGCTCGACAGGCTCATCTTCTTGTAACTCAGGACAGCTGGTGGCCAGTGCCTCTCTCCCTTCCAGGGGCGTAAAAAAATGCGGTTCCAGAAAAATATCCAGAATATCGGTGCGCCGCCCGATAGTGTTTGTCAGGGCAGGAGCCTTTACCAGAATATCGGTTATCAGGCTGGCAAGCTGGGGGTGCTGGCAGAGCAGGGAAAAGGCTTGTGCCCCGGCTGGCAAGGCGGCCACAAAATCGGCAAAATGGGCAAAGGCGGCATCCGGGTCGCCGGCTTTGGCAAAATTGGTAAGCAGTTCTGGTAGCAGACGAAACAGATATTGCCTTGCCCGCTCGCCCCTGGTGGCTGGGGTTCGCCCGCTATCCCAGCCATCGATAATATCGCGGATATCATGTGGCCGGGAAAAGCCGAGAGAGGCCAGCCAATCCAGCGATAATTCATAATCTGCGGCACTGGCAAGCGGTTCGGCCATTTCTGCTGCCCGGGTCTGGGCACGTTCCACCATTTTATCAAAGATAGGATGATGGGCGGCATTTTGGGTAGCGGATTGCAAATCCTGTATGGCACTGACCAGCTCCTCTGCTGCCACAAAGCCGCAAAATGCGGCAAAATCTGCCATGCTACTGGCATCTCTGGGTAATTTATGGGTTTGGGTATCGCGCAAATATTGCACACGATGTTCTATCTCGCGCCACTTGAAATAGGCTTGTTTCAAGGCGGCCGCCTGATCGGCATCCAGCCATTCCAGACCGACCAGCCTGTTCAGCGCGGTACGGGTATTATGGCATCGCAATTCAGGATGTCGCCCCCCGCCCAGCAATTGCAAAATATGCACCAGCAATTCTATATGCCGGATACCAAATTGCCCCAATTTTACATCAAAACCGTAATAGCCTGGTGCAGGGGCAAGATGGCGTAGCCATATTTGCAAATCATCTATCACCGTATAATCAAAGCTTCTGCGCCAGATGAAGGCTGAAATCGCGGTTAAAAATTGCTGGCCAAGTGCGATATCGCCTGCCACCGGGCGCGCACGGATAAAGGCAGCTCTCTCCCATGACCGAGCGGTTGATTCATAATAGCTGACCGCCGCCGCATAGGACAGGCTAAGCGGGGTGGCAGCCGGGTCTGGTCGCAAGCGAAAATCAACGCGCCAGCCAAAGCCATCTCTTGTATCTTCAGATAAAATCTTTGCCAGCCGGCGCGTCAGGCCAATAAAATGGCGGCTTTGTTTGTCATAGCTTTCTTCTGAGCTGTTTGGGGCGAATTGATGCAACACAATCACATCGATATCCGAGGAATAATTCAGCTCGCCTGCTCCCAGCTTGCCCAGCCCTAAAATAACCCATCTGGCTACTGCGATTTCTGTATCTGCAGAAGCAGTGCCGGAAGCTAGTAAATAATCCACCACGCCTTGCAGGCCGATTTCTGCACATTCAGACAGGCGGCTACAGGCCGTGCTTATATCCATTTTCTGGCATAATTCGCTTAGAGCTATGGTAAAATGACAGCGATTGCGAAAGGCGCGCAAATCCTTTGCCAACCCCTCATCTGTAGAGGCTTTTTTCATCGCCTCTTGCCACTCTTCTTTGGCTTTTTTCAGTATATCCTCTGCCTTGCCAGAGAATATATCTGGAATATCTGCGGCAAATAATTTAGCCATTCTATGCAAATGGCTGCTATTGATGATAATGGCGGCAAGGCGGGTTTTATCGCTTTCAGACAGGCCGGATAGCGCCTCTATCGTCTCTATTTCCTGCAGCCAGCTTTGCTGCTGCTGTATCTGACAGCTGGCTGGCATGGCCGGTATCTGACAAAAGGAATTTTCCATAATTTATTCTAGCCTTCGCCGCCTGTTCAGGACAGTTCTTTTTATTCTGGCAGATAGAGCCATTTTTCTAGCTGGCCGATGTTTCCAGCAATTTGCGCCGGCCATCACGAATAAGACGCAGCTGGCGATGCCATCTGGCGGTCAGGATCAGCGCATTCAAGCTAAGGCCAATCGCAAGGCCGAACCAGACAGATACCGGCCCCCAGCCCAGATGCAAGGCCATAAAAGCTCCGGAACCAATGCCCACCCCCCAAAAACAGATCAGCCCGTAAAATGCCGGCATCCGTGTATCATTCAGCCCGCGCAGATTTGCAGTGAAAATCGCCTGTGCCCCGTCACTGGCCTGAAACAGGGCAGTAATCCACAGCATCGGTACAACAATCCCCAGAGTTTCCAGGCCAAGCGGATCGCCATCGCGCAAAAAAATCCGTGCAAGGGTTTCGGGATAAATAGCCAGCAACAGCGTTGACGGCAGCGCAATGACCAGCCCGGCCAGGCCGCCTGCCCAGCCAAAGGCACGCACATCTTCCAGCCGGCCTGCCCCGGCAGATTGCCCAACCATAATCGCACAGGATTGCGAGATGGAAAGCGGTAACATAAACATTACGGCCGCAATTTGATTGGCAATGGCAACGGCTGCCAGCGCACTTGCCCCGAACAGGCCAACAATAAAGGCCGCGACAATAAACATCCCTGTCTCGGAGGCAACAATAAAGGCATTTGGCCCGCCCACCTTTAACATGGTTTTCATCAACTCAAAGTCAGGCCGCCACCAGTTCTGATAGGGCTTTGTTTCGGAAAAAGGAGCACGCAATCCAATTAAACTGCCAAGAATAAGGCAG
The DNA here is from genome assembly GCA_965660495.1 of Puniceispirillaceae bacterium (SeqCode). GTDB lineage: Bacteria > Pseudomonadota > Alphaproteobacteria > Puniceispirillales > Puniceispirillaceae > JADHLI01. The sequence goes on along the minus strand of CBFIAD010000005.1, from coordinate 19,776 downwards.
GCCAGCATATAGCTAAGGGTAGTGGCAAGGGCTATGCCTGCCAGCCCCATTTCCGGCATACCATACAGCCCATAGGCCAAAAGCGGGTTCAATATGATATTCAACCCCAGCATCAAAATAGAGGCGATTAATTGCGCACCAATACGCCTGTGACCAAGGGTAAAAAACCGCATGGTCAAAAAGATCAGCGTAAAAGGTAAACCAATTGCAGCATAAATGAAAAAGGGCGTCGCATAGCTTGCGATGTCTGCATCCTGGCCAAGCAGAATAAGAATATCTGCCCCAAACAGAATAGGCAGCATTAAGCCCCCGCCTAGCAGGCAGGCCAATATCAGCCCCTGACGATAAATGCGGCGGGCGATTTCCGGCCGGCCAGCCCCGATAGACTGGGCGACCATAGAAGCGATAATGCTTAACAGGCCAAGACATAGAAAATAAAAGGGCTGATATACCCGTACCGCCAGAGAGCCAGAGGCAAGGTCAAAGGCACTGAGCCTTCCCATCATCCAGAAATCGGCGGTCAGCATACTGATAGAGATAAGCTGACCAATTGCAATCGGCGCAGATAAACGAAACAGCGCAGGTAATGCAGCCAGGATCGCACCCTGTTTTTGAATAAAATGCATCTGTTATTCCTAAATCTGCAAAAAAGGCGCGTGATGAGATGCTAAAAAACATCCGCTTGTCAAAAGCCCCAAACAACTTGTGAACAAGGCTCGGCCAGATGCAAGTTTTTTCTGTCAAACTGGTCTGATAGCTGGTTTACCCCCTATAAATAAACATAGAAATGTTTTATAAGAAGATAACAAAATATATCGGCTGGCAAATCTGCAGAACATTGGCGAAAATCACCCTGTTGCGGCGAGGAAAAATAACGTGCTCTTGCGGGTATTTTACCTGCTTTATCGCTTCAAAATGCGTTTTGCTATCCTCTGGCTTTTATTAAGTCATTAAACGTTTTACACTGCGGCCTATATGCAAGCCGGTTCTGTACATAAATGCCTCTATCAGGAATGTCCCTTTTTTGGGGAAAACAGGCAATAAGGAATATCAATAGATGAAAATTTCACCGATGCTAAATTTTCTAAAAAAAGCATTTGTTGCCGTCATCGTGCTGGGTGTTTTTCTGGCAGGCTATTCCTATCTGCAAAGCACCAAAAAAGAAGTGGTAGCCAGCCCGCCTGAAGAGCAAATCTGGACGGTTGAGGCAGTACGCGCCGAAATCCGGGATATTAGCCCGACCGAACAGGCCTTTGGTACGGTCAGTTCCGGGCGCGGGGCGCAATTGCGCTTTGGCGTGGCAGGTGAGGTGGTTTCGGTATCGGCGCGCCTTCGAAATGGCATTGATGTCAAGCAGGGCGAGGTGCTTGCCCGGCTGGATAGCGAACGCTCGGCCCTTGCGCTGGAAGAGGTCAAGGTGCAGATAGCGGCTGAACAACGGCAAATCAGCCAGCTGGAAACCCAGCTGGAGGTGCGGAGCAGAATGTATGAGCGTGCCCGTACCCTGTTTAAAAAAACTGTCGGTTCACAAGCGGAGATTGATGCAGCTGAATTGGCGGTATCGGTCGCTGCCAATTTGCTTGATCAGGCAAAAACACGGCTGGCACAACACCGCGTTGTCGCGCGTCGTCATGAAAAGGATAAAGAAGATGCAGTGCTGACTGCCCCATTTGATGGCACCCTTTCAAATGTGGATTTGGCACTGGGAAATCAGGTGAATAACAGCCATCTGGTCGCGCATCTGACCGATCTCTCGCAATTGGAGGTCAGCTTTGTTGTGCCGGTGGGTATTTATCAGAAAATTGACACGCTGGTCGGGCGTCCGGTTCAGCTAAGATGGACATCTGGAGACACTGCCAGTGCAGAAATAGAGGCAATTATCAGCCGTTCTGAAATCATTGTGGACAGATCAGAAGGCGGCGGCAGGCTATATGCCGAATTGCCTGAAAAAGCCGCACGCAGCTTGCCGCCCGGTGCCTTTGTCGAGGTGCAATATGTCGGCCAGTCCTATCGCCAGGTGGTTTCTGTGCCAGAAGAAGCTGTTTTTGGCAGAAATACCATTTATGTTATAGAAAATGGCCGTGCCCGTGCCCGTACCATATCGGTTCTGCATCGCAGTCCAGGCAGTATTTTAATCACAGGTGATATTCAGGACGGGGAAGAAATTCTTGCTACCCGCCTGCCAGGTATTGGTGATGGAACGCGGGTGCGTATCGCGCGTCTGGCAAACGCATCCTAGATAAAAGAGCATTGAATTTCCATGTTTAGCAGCGCTATAGAATTTTTTGCCCGTCATCGCACCGCCGCCAATTTGATTATGATCATCATGCTGGCCGTTGGCATGATGTCGGCAACTCGCCTGAATAAGCAATTTTTCCCTGATGTGGATGTTGAAATTATTGCGGTTAGTATCCAGTGGTCAGGGGCAACAGCTGAAGATGTGGATAGCAATATTATTCAGCCGCTAGAGCCGGAATTACGCACCATCGCCAATGTGAAAAAGGTGATGTCCTCTTCTTTTGAAGGGGTGGGGACAGCGCAAGTCGAATTTACCTTTGGCGCGGATATGCAAAAAGCGCTGGCAGATGTAGAAGCAGCTGTTGGACAGGTAGAGTTCCCCGCCGAAGCTGAATCGCCCGATATCATCAAGGCCGAGTTCTTTGATACTGTCTCGCGTATTGTGCTTTATGGCCCCTACAGCCTGGAATCATTGCGTTACCATGCCAAGACCATGAAAGAGGATTTGTTGCAACGCGGCGTGGACAAGGTTGAATTGGGCGGCCTGCCAGATGAAGAAATTCATATCGAAATCAGCGAAACCGAATTGGCACGGCTGGGGCTGACCTTGAATGATATATCGGCTGCCATTGCGGGCAGTTCGGTGGATGTGCCCGCTGGCCGATTTGCCGACGGGGCGCTTCGGGTTCGCTCTATCGGTTTGCGAAAAACCGCTGCGGAATATGGTGATATTGAAATCCTGATACGCGCGGATGGCAGTGCAGTTCGCCTGGGCGATGTTGCACAGCTGACAGACGGCTTTGAAACCCCGGCTGTGTTGCTGGAACATAATGGGATGCCAGCGGTAGAGCTGCATATATTGCGTGGCAAGACAAGCGATTCTCTCAAAACCAATGAAATTGTTCAAAGCTATTTGACCGAAAAAGAGATGACCCTGCCGCGAGGGCTGGAGGTTGCCCAGTATAATGTGGCAGCCGATTTGATCTCGCAGCGGATATTCCTGCTGATTGAGAACGGCTTTTTCGGCCTGTTGCTGGTGATGCTGGTATTGTTTTTGTTTTTGCCAGCCCGTATCGCCTTTTGGGTGGCAGTGGGTATCCCGGTCGCCTTTCTGGCCACATTCGGGGTGATGTTTTCTACAGGCCAGAGCATTAATATGATATCGCTATTCGGTCTGATTATGGCGCTGGGCATTGTGGTTGATGATGCAATTGTAATTGGCGAACACGCTGAACATTTACGCATCAGGCGAAATCTGCCCATTCAGGAAGCTGCCATTTTGTCGGCAAAGCGGATGGGCCCGCCTGTTATTTCAGCGATGTTGACAACCGTTGCTGCCTTTTTGCCCCTCTTTACCATCAAGGGGATAATTGGCGTTATCATTGGCGCAATACCGGCTGTGGTTTGTGCGGTATTGGTAGCCAGCCTGATAGAATGTTTCTTTATTCTGCCTGCCCATCTGGCCCATCACGGGGCAGGAAAATCAACACAGCCTTCCTGGTTCCGGCGCAAATTTGATGCAGGCTTTAACTTTTTCAGAGATCAGATTTTTGGCCGTCTGGTGCGCCTTGCACTGAGCTTTCGATATGCCACCCTCTGTCTTGCTATCGGTATGCTGATCCTGGCGGTCGGGATGATGTCGAGTGGGCGTGTCGGCTTTGTCTTTTTCTCTGCTCCCGAAGCCGATAATGTCTATGTCAGCATAACAATGGCCTCTGGCTCTACCCGCCAGCAAACAGAAAATATGGTCGATGAAATAGAACGCGCATTGGCCGTTGTAGAAGATGAATTGACAGATGGCCGCAATGATCTGGTTTCCTTTGCCTATTCGGCGACCGGTGCGCATATTACCGATAATCAGGAGGAAGCCACAGGCGGGGCAAATGATTTGCGCGGCGGGATGATGATAGAGCTGATCACCGCTGACCAGCGTGATGTGCGTTCCGCCCAGTTTGTCGAAGCCCTGCGCGCAGAAATACAGCCTATGCCTGGCCTGGAGCGTTTGATAGTGCGCGCACCCGAAGGCGGGCCACCCGGCCGCGAGCTGGATATCCGGATTATGGGCAATGATCTGGAGAGGCTGAAAAAAGCCGCACAGGATATTATTCTGATCGCCGATGCCATTCCCGGCACAACAGATATCGAGGAAAATCTGAATTACGGGGCAGAAGAGCGTATTATTCGCCTCTCGCCCCTTGGTCGTTCGCTTGGCTTTAGTGTGCAATCTATTGGCAGCCAGCTTCGTGCCTCTCTGGACGGGGCGGTCGTCAGACGTTTTCCACGCGGCGACGAGGTGGTCACAGTGCGTCTGGCATTGCCAGATGATGAGGTATCTACCGATAATCTGGGCAATTTGCGCCTGATAACTCCGCAAGGCAATTATGTCCCGCTTGCCGATGTTGCCACCATCGAACGCCGTCTGGGTTTTGCCATTGTCCGGCGTCAGGATGGTTTCCGCGAGGTTGCCATTCAAGGAGATCTCGATGACGATATCATCAATACAACAGGGGCAAAAGAAGCGCTGATCACCGGCAAGTTTGGCAGCTATACGGATGAAAATAATCTGCGTTATCGCTTTGACGGGCGCGATCAGGAACAGGGTGAAGCCTTTGCTGATATGGCTAGTGGCGGCATTCTTGCCCTGTTATGCATCTATACTATTCTGGCATGGGTATTTGCCAGCTGGACGCGCCCCTTTGCGGTGATGATCATGATCCCCTTTGGCCTGATAGGGGCGGTGGTTGGCCATTATGTGATGGGGATGAATATTAATATCCTCTCTTTATTTGCCCTTATCGCGCTATCGGGGATTGTGGTGAATAATTCCATTATTCTGGTTGCAACCATAGAGCGACGCCTGAATGAGACAGATGGCGCCCATGATGAGGCGATTATACAAGGCACAATCGACAGGTTACGACCGGTTTTATTGACCTCCATGACCACGATAGGGGGGTTAAGCACGCTGATGTTTGAAACCTCGTTGCAGGCCCAGTTCCTGATACCGATGGCCACTACCATTGTATTTGGTCTGGCTTTTACCACTGCCCTTGTTTTGTTTGTTGTACCGGCAACATTGGGGATTGGCCGCGATATCCATGCGGTTTTGGGCGGGGTAGGGCGATTTGTTCGCGCCTTGTGGTAGCTATTATTTTCAGCGTATAGTTTTTTTCAACATAAAAAGACAGTTTCAGGTTAGGTGGTCTGACAATGGCAGAGGGTTCAGGGCGGGATAAAAAAGGCTCTTCAGGGCGGTCTTATCGCTCAAAAGCAGGCTTGACGCGCCAGCCTAAAAAGATGCGGGGACGCAAACCCTCTTCCCAGCGATGGCTTGCCCGCCAGCTAAACGACCCCTTTGTGGCAGAGGCCAAAAAGAGAGGCTATCGCTCGCGTGCCGCGATAAAGCTGGAACAAATGGATGAAAAGCATAAATTTTTAACACCGCATATGCGCGTGGTCGATCTGGGCTGTGCGCCGGGCGGCTGGCTGCAGGTGATTGCCCGGCAATGCAGGCTGGATGCGGGCAAGGGCAGTCTGGTCGGAATAGACCTGCTGGAAACAGACCCGGTAACCGGGGCAGATATTATGGTCGGCGACATCACCGAAGAAGGCGTATTGGAAGAAGTGGCCAGCCGGATAGGCGGCAAGGCAGATGCGGTACTCTCGGATATGGCGGCCGCCACAACAGGCCATCGCCAGACCGATCATTTACGCACTATGGCTTTATTGGAAATCGCGCTGGATTTTGCCACAGAAATCCTTCAGCCAGGCGGGCTGTTTCTGGCAAAGGCCTTTCGCGGCGGGGCAGATGCCGGTTTTATGACGTTATTGAATCAGCGTTTTGAAAAGGTGCGCTACCTGAAACCAGAGGCCAGCCGCGCCGAATCTGTTGAGACCTATTTGCTGGCGACCGGCTTTAAACCCGCCCCAGATACAGATGACGCATATATAGCACGATAAAAACACTATTTTATGGCGGGCGGATGCAGTTTCAACTGGATATCTGGCACGCTTCAGGGTAATGTCTGGCGTCATCACCTGCTTTGCATCTAAGGACAAATTGATGACTACGCCAACAATCCGAGAATCCCTTACTTTTGATGATGTTCTGTTACAGCCTGGCCATTCGTCAGTATTGCCGGCAGATGTGGATATATCCTCTTTTCTGACACGCCAGATAAAGCTGAATTTGCCGTTGGTATCGGCAGCGATGGATACCGTGACTGAACATCGCCTGGCGATTACCATGGCACAAGCTGGCGGTCTTGGGGTTATCCATAAAAATTTCACCATTGAAGAGCAGGCCGCCCAAGTGGCAGCGGTAAAAAGATTTGAAGCGGGTATGGTGGTTAATCCGTTAACCATCACGCCGGACAAATCACTGGGCGATGCGCTGGCCATGATGTCAGCAAATAAAATCAGCGGTGTTCCGGTCGTGGATGAACAGGCGAAGCTGGTCGGTATTCTGACCAACCGTGATGTGCGCTTTGCCACCAATAAAAATCAGAAAATTGCCGATTTGATGACAAAACCGGTCATTACGGTGACTGAATCTGCCAGCCCGCAAGAAGCGCGCCGCCTGTTGCATGAACATCGTATTGAAAAGCTGGTGGTAGTCGATGATCAGAATATCTGTATTGGCCTTATCACGGTAAAGGATATGGAAAAGGCTGAAAATTATCCGCAAGCCTCGAAAGATGACAAGGGCAGGTTGCTGGTCGCGGCCGCAACCGGGGCAGGGCCTGATGGGGTGCGCCGTGCCGAAGCCCTGATAGCTGCCGGGGCAGATGTGGTGGTGGTCGATACTGCCCATGGCCATTCTGAAGGCGTCTTGGGCGCGGTTCAGACCATTCGCAAATTATCCAATACCACCCAGATTATCGGCGGTAATATCGCCACAGCAGATGGCGCAAAAGCCCTGATAGATGCCGGGGTGGATGCGGTAAAGGTCGGGATTGGGCCTGGCTCTATCTGTACCACCCGAATGATTGCCGGGGTGGGCGTGCCGCAACTTACCGCTATTTTTGACGCGTTTTCAGTATGTGCAGATGCCAGTGTGCCGGTTATCGCAGATGGCGGTATTAAATATTCAGGCGATCTGGCCAAAGCCATTGCTGCCGGGGCATCGGTTGCGATGGTTGGTTCTATGCTGGCCGGTACAGATGAAACCCCGGGCGAAGTATTTTTATATCAGGGGCGTTCCTATAAAGCCTATCGCGGGATGGGCTCTATGGGGGCGATGGCCAGAGGTTCGGCCGACCGCTATTTCCAGGCAGAAGTATCCACGCCTTTAAAGCTGGTACCAGAAGGCATTGAAGGTCAAGTACCCTATAAGGGGGCAGCCGGCCAGGTTTTGCACCAATTGGCAGGCGGTTTGCGCGCGGCGATGGGCTATACTGGCAATCCGACCATTGCTGATATGCAGAAAAATTGTACCTTCCTGAAAATCACCTCGGCGGGTCTGCAAGAATCGCACGTACATGATGTGACCATCACCCGGGAAGCCCCGAATTATCGGCCAGGTATGTAACAGCGCAGGATTTTGGGAACGCCATGATGAAAAATGCCATTCTGATTATTGATTTCGGCTCGCAAGTAACCCAGCTCATCGCCCGGCGTCTGCGCGAGGAAGGGGTCTATACTGAAATCCTTCCCAGCACTTCTGTTCATGGCTTGGAAAAAGAGGGGGCATTGTCCCATATTGGCGGGATTATCCTGTCCGGTGGGCCAAATTCAGTTACCCATGCCGATACACCGCGCGCCCCGCAGGCGGTTTTTGATGCAGGCCTGCCAATTTTGGGCATTTGCTATGGCCAGCAAACCATGTGCAATCAGCTTGGCGGGGTAGTCGAAGCTGGCCTCAGCCGGGAATTTGGCCAGGCAGAGGTGGAAGTTGTTGCCGATAGCCCACTTTTTGAGGGAGTCTGGCCAGCTACCTCGCGCCAGTCTGTCTGGATGAGTCATGGCGATCATGTCTCTGCCTTGCCAGACGGCTTTCAGGTGATTGCCCGTTCTGCCGGGGCACCCTATGCGGTCATTGCTGATGAGGCGCGTGGCTATTACGGGGTACAGTTCCATCCCGAAGTGGTTCATACCGATGGCGGGGCAGGGCTGTTGCGTAATTTTGCCTTGCAGATTTGCGGGGTCGATGCCAATTGGTCGATGGCAGCCTATAAGGATCAGGCGATAGCAGCGTTACGGGCGCAAATCGGCGATGGCAATGTGATTTGCGGCCTGTCTGGCGGGGTTGATAGCTCGGTTGCTGCTGTGCTTATCCATCAGGCAATAGGCGATCAGCTGACGTGTGTGTTTGTGGATACCGGTCTGATGCGTAAAGGCGAGGCAGATGAAGTTGTCCGTCTGTTCCGCGATCATTATAATATCCCGCTTATCCATCATGATGCATCTGCAATGTTTTTAGGTCGGCTGGACGGGGTGGATGACCCCGAACAAAAGCGCAAAATTATTGGCAGGAGCTTTATCGAAGTGTTTGACGCGGAATCCGCACGCATCAAAAATGCCCGCTTTTTGGCACAAGGCACACTCTATCCGGATGTGATTGAATCCATTTCGGCCGCTGGCGGTAATGCGGTGACCATCAAATCCCATCATAATGTGGGCGGCCTGCCAGAGGATATGGCTCTGGAGCTGGTCGAGCCCTTGCGAATGCTGTTCAAGGACGAGGTGCGCGCATTGGGGCGCGAGCTGGGCTTGCCCGAACATTTTGTCGGCCGCCATCCCTTTCCGGGGCCCGGCCTTGCCATTCGTATTCCAGGGGCAATATCGCCGGAAAAGCTGGATATATTGCGCGAGGCAGATGCTGTCTATCTGGACGAGATACGCAAAGCCGGCCTGTATGACGAGATTTGGCAAGCCTTTGCTGTATTGCTGCCAGTGCGGACGGTTGGGGTGATGGGCGATGCGCGATCTTATGAATATGTGTGCGCGTTGCGTGCGGTAACCTCTACCGACGGGATGACCGCCCAGAGCTCTGGGTTTAGTCATGATTTTCTGGCGCGTACCGCAACCCGTATCGTGAATGAGGTAAAGGGCGTGAACCGTGTGGTCTATGATGTGACCAGCAAACCCCCCGGCACTATTGAGTGGGAGTAGTTTCTTGCTGTGGCCAATTTGTTGCAAGCATTTACTATAAAGGCTGTCTGGTTTTGGATGATGGTCAGTTTTATTGGTCGCGGAAAGCCAGTGTTGCAGGTCAAAAATTTTCCACTATTGTTGAAATATTTACAGCTATGTTATTTATCGGATTTGGCGTTAAGCTGCTATTCTCTGCCAGATAAATGCCAAATGAAAATAAATAAAAGACTGGAAAGTAACACATCATGCCCCCGCAAATAACCGCTATTGATCATCTGGTGTTGAGCGCCGGTGATATCGATAAAACCGTTCATTTTTACTGTGATATTCTGGGGATGTCGCTCTCGCGCTTTACCCCTGCTGGCGGTGGGGCAGAGCGGCTTGCTTTATGCTTTGGCCAGCAGAAAATCAATTTACATGATGCAGCCGCGCCCTATCGCCCACACGCCGAAAACCCGGTGGCAGGGGCGGTGGATATCTGCTTGCTAACCGATGCGCCCTTGGGGGAATGGCAAGCCCATCTGGCCGCCCATAATATTGAGATAGAAGACGGGCCTGTGCCGCGTTCCGGGGCTATCGGGCCTATTACCTCGCTATATCTGCGTGACCCGGATGGCAATCTGGTTGAAATCTCTTACCCCTCTTGATGCCGCATTTCGGCTATGGCCTAATCGGGCTGGGGATATAAAAAAGAGGCGAACAACTATGAAGGCTTATGCAAAATATCTGGAATGGTTCGGGGTGGGTACAGCGATTATTTATTCCCTGCTGGTGGCCTCTAATACCGGCTCGGAATTTTTAGGTTTCACCCTGTTGCTGATATCGGCCATCGCTATTGGTCTATGGGCGTGGTCTGGCCAGCATAGGGGTATTTTGCTGTTGCAGTTTTTTTATGCGGCGGCAGGGCTTATCGGTATGTTCAGATGGTTTTAATCACCAGCCATCCAGATAGCCCGCCATCCAGATAGCCCGCCATCTAGATAAATAGTCGTCCAGATAACCAACTAGATAGATGCCCGGCCAGCTTTGATTTTCCTTAATTCCTAACATGGGATAAGATAGCGAACAGCCTGTCTGTAGCAAAAAAGGGGGGGGAAGTATGTCGGTGAATTATATCTATCTTATCGCCGCAATATTGTTGGAGGTAACCGGCACTATGCTATTGCCAGTCTCTGCCAATTTTACCCGCCTCTGGCCAACCCTTACGCTGGCGGTATGTTATATGGCAGCGTTCTGGCTATTGACCTTTGCTATACGCACCATTCCACTCTCGATTGTCTATGCAACATGGAGCGGGCTGGGCGTTTTCACCATTGCGATTGTGGGGACGTGGAGTGTTAAGCAAAGCCTTGGCTGGCGCGCCAGACGTGGCCTGATTTTGAGTGTGATGGGCGTTGTTCTGGCCAATCTCTATAGCCCCTCTCACCCCTGAAAAAGATAACCCGAAAACAGGCTTTAATTTTATTCTCTCTTTACAGGGCTTTTTTTATCCGACAGTTTTTTGGATGAAAGCGGGTTTTATCCGCGCATCTGTAACCAACGGGCGGGAGTATGGCCAAAATGCTAACACCTGATTTTGATAGCTATGAAATGCGGGCCATTAAAGGGCTGGAGGTTGCACCGCTTGGCCTGTCGGTACATTATGATGATGGCCGTATCAGCCATCATCTGGCAGCGGATTTGCGCGAACATTGCCCGAACGAGATTTCTACCCATCCGGTGACAAGAGAGCCTTTGCTATCGCCTCTGGATATACCGGACGGGTTTCATATTACCCATGCCGAGCTGGCTGATGCCGGGATGATACAGGTGCATTGGTCGCAAAAATTAACTGCACAGGATAGCGGTGTTTCGTATTTTCACCCCGGCTGGCTTTATCAGACAGGGCTGTTCGGCGAATGTGATTTTGGGGTAGATTTATCGCGCCAGCTTTGGCGGGCGGCTGATTTTCACGCGATACCCACGATGGATGGCCAGGCTATCCTAACAGATGAGGATGTTTTTTTTGCCTTTCTGGTACAGTTTATCCGCACCGGGGCGGTGATTGTGAAAAACCTGCCGCAAACCCCGGAAATGATCGAAACCCTTCCACAGAAAATAGGGGTTATCCGCACCTCTAATTTTGGGCATATTTTTGAGGTGAAGATAAAGCCAGATGCCGATTCCAATGCCTATACAGGCGAGGAATTGCTGGCTCATACAGACCTTGCAACACGCGAATATATGCCGGGGTTGCAATTTTTATTCTGTCTACAAAATGATTCAGATGGCGGTATGTCCACCCTGTCAGACGGGTTTGCAGTTGCCGAGCATATCAAGGCCACTCGCCCAGATGCCTATCAATTGCTGGCCAGCCGGCCTATAGATTTTGTGAATAAGGCAAAGTCCTCAGATTACCGAATGCAGGTACCGCTATTTCATTGTGATGCGTCTGGCCAGCTGGATGAGGTGCGCTGGACCAGCTGGCTGCGCGCACCCTTGCGCGGCGAGCTGGCAGAAATGGCCGCTATTCATGCAGCGCAAAAACTGTCCTATCAGCTGGGAAATAGCCCGGAATTCAAAGCAGAGTTCAAGCTGCAGCCAGGCGATATGATGTGTTTTGATAACAGGCGGGTGTTACATGGCCGTACCTCTTTTACCCCCAATAGTGGCGGGCGTTGGCTGCGCGGCTGTTATATGGAGCGTGAGGAATTATGGTCGGGGTTGCGAATGTCTGCCCGCCGCCGTCGGCAAGCTGTATTATCCTAGCGGCTAGAAAATCACTCTAGAGGCAGTTTCTGACCATGGGTAAGGGCAAGAAAACGCGTTGCCTCGATGCCTTCTTCTTCCAGTGCGGCTGTCAGGCGCAGGGGCGGTTCTTGCAGAGGCTCAAGCGTTAATTTAAACGTGCCCCAATGAATGGCGATGGCTTGTTCAGGCATTAAATCTTTAAAAATTTGCACCGCTTCTTCGGGGTTTACGTGCGAAGCTTTCATAAATTCGCGCGGGTTATAGGCTCCTATGGGAATAGCGGCCAGATCAGGCGCCCCCAGCTTTTCACGGGTCTGGATAAAATCATCCGAATAGCCTGTATCGCCTGCAAAATAAAAGCTGAAATGCGGCCATTTTACCATCCAACCCGCCCAAAGGGTGCGATTGCGGTCAAAGCCGCGACGTGATGACCAGTGCTGCACCGGGGTAGCGGTAAGTTCTATCCCGTTATGGGTAGCACTCTGCCACCAATCCAGTTCTGTGATGTTTATTATGCCTGCTTTTTGCAACAGATCAGATAGTCCCAGAGGGACAAAATAATGAATATCTGGCTGGCTTTCATATAAGGCTTTCAGGCTGGGCAGGCTGAGGTGATCATAATGATTATGCGAGATAACCACCGCATCAATTGGGGGTAATTCTGTGATTTCCATCGCTGGCTTGCCAGCCCGTTTGGGGCCGAAAAAGCTGAAAGGAGAGGCGCGGCCAATAAAAATGGGATCAGTTAAAATATGCTGGCCATTAATACTGACCAAAAGCGTGGAATGTCCAATCCAGGTAACCTGGCGGCCAGATGGGCTGTCTGGCTGGGCGGCCGGGTTTAGAACAGGAAAGCCTATATCTTCCAAAGGGTCTTTTTCGCGGGTAAAAAAGGCTTTTGCCATTTTAAAAAGCTGGCCAGCAGATTTTTTGTTTTCAGAGCCGTCACTATTAAAAAAGCGTCCGGTTTGCGGATTGTAATTCTCAGAACTCATAATGGCATCACTTACAGGTCTTTCAAATAAAGAACAGGCCGCCAGACCGCTAAGAACCAGAATAAAGGCAGATGCCCTTATCCAGCGATAGAGGGTATTTTTCAGTTTAAAAAAAGAGATGAAAGCGGGCATCTGCTCAACAAGGTCAAAAAGGGAAGGTCGATTAGGGTCAAATTAATGATAGCGCCGAAAATTGAAGCGGTTATGATGGTGATGTAGGGTGCTTTTGGTAAAAGACAAATCAAAGCGCCATTTTACATACCCTTAACCAGATTAATGTCTGGATGAAAGCATCTCTCTTGCAAAATAGGTAGGCACGATAAAATGTCTGTATCCGATACGGGCTCAAAACAGCCGCAAAGCTGGTTTCAACGCCAGCCAAAAGGCGGCTTTTATGCTGCGCTGATCTGGTCACTGGCGGCTCTGTCCTTTGGCTATGCGTTTTTTCACCGTGTCGCCCCGTCGGTGATGGTCACCGATTTAATGACAGAATTTGCCATTGGCGGTGCGATGTTGGGGGTGCTGTCGGCTTTATATTTCTACCCCTACGTCCTGTTGCAAATTCCGCTAGGCGCATTGCTGGAGACAGTTGGGGCGCGTATTTTGCTGACGCTGGCGCTTTGTGCTGCCGGGGCAGGCTCGCTGCTATTTGGCTTTGCAGACAGCCTCTATATGGCCTATTTCGGCCGAATATTAATAGGGATAGGGTGCGGGGTTGGTTTTTTGGGATCGCTGGCATTGGCCGCACGCTGGTTCCCGCCTTCCAGATTTGGTTTTCTGGCCGGGCTGACCATGTTTATTGGCATGGGCAGCGGGATTTTGGCACAAGGCCCACTGGCGATATTTGTCGGCAATTATGGCTGGCGCACCAGCTTATTTATGCTGGGGGCATTTGGCTTTGTTCTGGCAGCGGTCATTTTCCTGCTTGTACGAAACCAGCCTTTCGGCACAGGCAGCCCTGTTCAACCTGGCCAGCAACGAATGCCGCTACTAACAGTCCTAAAACAGGCAGCCCTTAGCCTGGAGGTATGGAAGATTGCGCTTGTCGCTGCGACCATGTCCGGGCCCATGCTGGTGCTGGCCGGATTATGGGGAACGCCCTATATGATGCAAGCCTACACCCTCAGCCGGTCAGAAGCAGCCTTTCTGGTCTCGTTATTGCTTTTGGGCTGGGCGCTGGGCGCGCCAGCGGGAGGGTGGCTGTCTGATCGCCTGGGCAAAAGGCGGCCTATTTTAATTGTTGGCTCGGTGATAGTATCTTTTGCGCTTTTAGGGCTTATCTTTCTGCCTGGCCTGCCATTGGCTTTTTCGGTTGGGCTATTTATCCTTATCGGCTTTGCCGGCGGATTTATGGCCTGCTGTTTTGCGCTGGTGCGCGAGGTGATACCAAGCAGAATTATGGGCGGGGCTATCGGTATTGTGAATTCGCTTACCGTTGCTTCTGGTGCGGTGCTACAACCTCTGGTCGGTTGGATGCTGGATATCCAGTGGCAGGGGGAAATGGCAGGGGCAGCTCCTGTCTATAGCGCGTCTGATTATCGCACGGCATTTATTCTGGTGTTGGTCAGCTCGCTGATAGGGCTGTATATTTGCTGGCGTTTAAAAGAGCCAGAAAAAAGCGCGTAATCAGTGGGGCTGAATAGAAAGCGCGGTTTGTTTTTTTTATCAATCATAGACTCACTTGAAAAACCAGATTACAGTATTGCGCGAGAACCTGTTTTCACCTGATGAATGCTGCATTATGGGATTGTCAAACCAGTCAAAAAACGCGCCATCATCGCCACTTCTGGCCGGGATTGGTCTGTCCAAATCCTTTGGCCGTTTTGTGGCTAATCGCGATATTGATTTCACTATCTATCCGGGCGAGCTGCACGCATTGCTGGGCGAAAATGGGGCAGGCAAATCGACCTTTGTGAAAATGATTTATGGCCTGTTACAGCCAGATAGCGGCCATTTTGAATGGCGCGGAAAGCCGGTTCAGTTTACTAATCCGCAAGAAGCACGCGCTGCTGGCATCGGCATGGTATTTCAGCATTTCTCGTTATTTGAAGCCTTGAGTGTGGTCGAAAATATTGCCCTTGCGCTGCCAGCTGATTTTCCTAAAGAGGGGCTGGCCGACTTAATCGCAGAAAAATCAACCGAATATGGCATTCCCTTGCGCCCACATAGTCTGGTCGCGGATCTGTCAGTGGGTGAACAGCAACGGGTGGAAATATTACGTTGTTTGCTACAAGACCCTGCCTTGCTGATCATGGATGAACCAACCTCTGTCCTGACGCCGCAGGAAACCCGGCAATTATTTGATGTTCTGGCCAAATTGGCCGGGCAGGGCTGTGCGGTACTGTTCATCTCGCACAAATTGGATGAAATTAAACAGCTGACCAGCCGGGCAACGATTTTGCGCGGCGGGGAAAAAATTGCAGAAGTAAAGACACAAGACAAATCAACCAAACAATTGGCAGAATTGATGGTCGGGTCAAAAATATCTGCGATTACCCCGCCTGAGGCGCGCAGAAATGCCCCGGCTATTTTGCATATCAAAGGGTTAAACCGTCCGGCGGCCGGGCCATTTGATACCGCTTTGCAGGATATAAATCTAACCGCCCATGCAGGCGAGGTGCTGGGCATTGCAGGGATTGCCGGAAATGGCCAATCAGAATTGATGGATGCGCTGACAGGCGAATATTGTTCCAGCCAGCCTGATATCATCTTTATGGGCGACAGCGATATCAGCCAGATGGGCCCGATGGCACGCAGGGTTGCCGGCCTGTCCTTTGTGCCGGAAGAGCGTAATGGTCATGCCGCTGTGCAGGGGATGCGTCTGTCTGAAAATGCGCTATTGACCAGCTATGAGCGGGAAGGGGCGGTGCAGATGGGGGTGATAAGCCACGCCTATGCGACGCAATCTGCGGATAGGATATCCGAGATCTTTGATGTGCGCCGGCCGGAGGCTGATCCGCTTGCTTCTGCTCTATCCGGGGGGAATTTGCAAAAATTTGTGGTGGGGCGCGAAATTGTAAAAAAGCCGGATGTTCTGATTGTCTCGCAACCGACATGGGGGGTGGATGTTGGCGCGGCCCTATTTATCCGAAAAGCGATGATGGATCTAGCCGCAAATGGGGCTGCTGTGATTGTTATTTCTCAGGATTTGGAAGAAATTTTTGCTGTATCTCATAAAATTGCAGTATTGCATGAAGGGCGATTATCGCCTGCCTATGCCACTAGGGAAATGACCGCTGAGGCGATTGGCCTGTTAATGGGCGGCAGCCGCCCCGAAAAATCGGTCAAAAAGCCGGCAAAGAAGTCTGCCAAAAAATCAGTGAAGGGAGCGAGAGCCTGATGTTTGTGCTAGAGCCGCGCGCGTCTGTTCCATTGTCACTGACCTTGCTGGTGCCGGTGATCGCTATTGTGCTGACGCTGATTATTGGCGGGCTGATTTTTGGTTTTTTGGGCTATAATCCGATAGAGGCTTTGTATGAGTTTTTTGTCGCGCCGCTTTCGCGCCCTGACCAAATCGGCAATTTGCTGGTAAAGGCCTGCCCACTGATTATTATCGGGACAGGGCTGGTTTTTTGCTATCGGGCAAATGTCTGGAATATCGGGGCAGAAGGCCAGCTGATTTTGGGGGCGATGGGCGCTGGCTGGCTGGCCTTGTCTTTTCCGGAGGTGCAATCGCCTTTCTTTATTGTGGCGATGGCGGGCGCAGCGATGCTGGCCGGCGGGCTTTGGGGGGCTATACCAGCCTTGCTAAAGGTGCGCTTTCGCACAAACGAGATTCTGGTTTCGCTGATGCTGACCTATGTTGCGGCGCTATTTTTGGACTGGATTGTCCGCGGACCCTGGCGCGATCCGATGTCTTTTGGATTTCCGCTAACCAAAACCTATCCCGATGCCGGTCTGATCCCTGCTCTTATCTTGCCTGGTATCGGCCGACTCGGACAATTGCATTGGGGCGTCATTTTTGCCTTTTTAATTGCAATAGGGGGGTGGTTTTACCTCTCGCGGATGCTGGCAGGCTTCCAGATAAAGCTGATGGGAGATGCGCCGCGCGCTGGCCGCTTTGCCGGCTTTAGCCAGGCTAAAACCACCTTTGCGGTGCTGATGATTTCAGGAGCGCTGGCCGGGCTGGCAGGGATGATAGAGGTATCGGCAAATATCGGCCAGCTCCAGCCGCATATCTCTTTTGGCTATGGCTTTACCGCCATTATTGTGGCCTTTCTGGCACGGCTGAACCCTCTGGCAGTGATTGTCGCCGGGCTGGTCATTGCGTTGGCTGAACTTGGCGGTGATACCGCGCAAATTTCGATGGGAATACCCAAAGTTGTGACCGGCATTTTCAAGGGCATTTTATTATTTATGCTACTGGCAGGCGAGACCTTGACACGCTATCGGCTGGTGCGGGTGAGCGGTATGGGCGCATCAAAAATATCAAAAGGGGGGAAGGCAAATGTTTGACGAGCTTTTATTAACCGTTCTGCTTACCTCTATCCCTTTGATACTGGCGGCTACTGGCGAGCTGGTAGTTGAGCGAAGCGGGGTGCTAAATCTGGGCGTGGAAGGGATGATGCTGATGGGGGCGGTGGCGGCCTTTGGGGCGGCCAGCCTGTCTGGCAGTCCCTATATCGGGATACTCAGTGGCGGGGTGGCTGGTTTGTTTGTAGCAGCTATCTTTTCGTTATTTGTTTTGGGGCTGGCCACCAATCAGGTAGCGACCGGGCTGGCACTAACCATTTTTGGTACAGGTCTTTCCGGCTTGATAGGGGCGCCGCTGGTGGGACAGGCAATCGAAGGCTTGCCTGCCTTGCATTTGCCCATACTTTCCGGACTGCCCTTTATCGGGGTGTTTTTCCAGCTCGATATTCTGGCCTATGGCGCGATTGTGATTGTCGGGCTGACCTCATTTTTCCTGATACGCACCCGGCCAGGGCTTATCTTGCGCTCAGTTGGGATTAATCATGACAGTGCACACGCGCTGGGCTATAATGTGCTGAGGGTTCGCTTTTATGCAATTTTGTTTGGCGGGTTTATGGCTGGGCTGGCCGGGGCTTACCTGCCACTGGTTCTGACCCCGCATTGGGCAGAAGGGATGACCGCTGGCCGGGGCTGGATAGCGCTTGCGCTGGTAGTTTTTGCATCCTGGCAGCCCTGGCGAGTAACCATCGGGGCAGTATTATTTGGAGGGGTGACGATTATGCAACTGGCCGGACAGGCAAGGGGATGGCCGATACCGGCGCAATTTTTGTCCATGCTGCCCTATCTGGCAACGATTATCGTTCTGGTAACGATAGCCAGCCGGGGGCATATAGCATTGGGCACACCTGCCCATCTGGGAAAAAGTTTTTTTATTACGCGTTAACACCATAGAGGAGATGAAAATGAAAAGAATGTTAACAGCATTGGGCGCATTGCTGACGACAGCGGTGATGAGCCTTTCTGCGGCACAGGCAGACAAGCTAAAAGTCGGATTTGTGTATCTGACCAACCCTGGCGATCATGGCTGGACATACGCCCATGAAGTGGGTCGCCAGCAATTACAGAGCCATTTTGGTGACAAGATTGAAACCACCTATGTGGAAAATGTACCCGAAGGCCCGGATGCTGCGCGTGTGATAAGAGAGCTGGTCGCACAAGGCAATAAGGTGATTTTCACCACCTCTTTTGGCTATATGGAGCCGACCCTGAAAGTGGCGAAGGAATATCCCGATGTGATGTTTGACCATATTACCGGCTATAAGCGTGCGACAAATATGGCCACCGGCAATATCCGCTTTTATGAAGGGCGCTATGTACAGGGCGTTGTGGCAGGTCTGACCACAAAATCAAACACTATCGGCTATCTGGCCGCTTTCCCTATCCCGGAAGTTATTCAGGGGATTAACGCTTTTGCTCGCGGTCTGCGTTCGGTGAACAAGGATGCCAGCATCAAGGTTGTCTGGGTAAATAGCTGGTATGATCCGGTAAAAGAAGCTGATGCTGCAAAAGTGCTGATTGCCGAAGGGGCAGATGTACTGGCACAGCACACTGATAGCCCGGCCATGTTGCAGACAGCCGAAAAAGCCGGTGTGAAAGGCTTTGGTCAGTCTTCTGATATGCATAAATTCGCGCCAAAGGCACAGCTGTTTTCTTCTGTAAATAACTGGGGGCCTTATTATATCTCGCAGGTTCAAAAAGTTATGGATGGCACATGGTCAACAGGCGATGGCCCGGATCACTGGGCGGGTAATACCTGGAAAGGTATCGGCGATGATTATCTGGTGCTGACAGAATTTAAAAATATGCCAGCAGAGGTTGCTGCAAAGGCAGAAGCTGCGCGTTCCGGCATTGCTTCTGGTAGCCTGAATATTTTTGAAGGCCCGATGAAAGACAATAAAGGCAATATGGTTCTGGAAGCTGGCAAGGTGCTGGATGATGGCGGCCTGTGGGGCATGAATTACTATGTTGAAGGGGTTAAAGGAAATATCCCGAATTAAGGCGTTGGCCTTGATATAAAACCAAACGGGCGGGCGCGGTTGAACAAGGTTCATTTGCGCCCGCTCTTCGATATTTGCTCTGTTGCCACCGCATATCAGGGCACAGAGCCAGATAACCACCAAAGGTGTGCTGGATGCGTGAGGCTATTTGTTTTTTCCTGAATGGAAAAAAAATTGAAATAACAACAGTTAGCGACCCGGGATTGCGCCCGGATATGACGCTGTTAAACTGGCTTCGCCTGCATCAG
>CBFIAD010000004.1:18410-39662 GCA_965660495.1 Puniceispirillaceae bacterium (SeqCode) | reverse complement strand
TTGTCCGGAAAATTAATCATAAAAAATTGGCTGGGGCGGTAGGATTCGAACCTACGATACACGATACCAAAAACCGATGCCTTACCACTTGGCCACGCCCCAGTATTTTTGCCCTGGATTGCAGGTAAAAACATACAAATATCCCAAGGTTGAGCGAGACTATAGCGATCAAGTTCTGGCGGATCAATTAAAAAACAGGGCAGTCGGGTGGAAAAAATGACGGAAACTGCGCTCTGGTGATTATCCCTCTGGCGGCGCCTGCTTATTTGCCGGGGACAAGGATTTCTGTTGTGTGCGCCCAAATGCCTTTCTTTTTCAAACTCTGTGCCAGAGATTGTGCTGAAGATTTATCTGTTGTCAGGGCAAAACAGCTTGAACCGCTGCCGCTCATCCCCGCTCCGATAAAGCCTTTATGCGGCTGGCCAAGCACCTCAATCAGCCGGGCGATTTCTGGATAGCGTGCCACCGCCGGGGCGGTTAAATCATTGCCGATAGCAATAATTTTTTCCAAATTCCCTTGCTGAATATAGTCTGCCAGCTGGCTCTCGGCCGAAACAGAATATTCTGACAGACCAGCAAAAATTTCAGCCGTAGAAAGGGGCAGACCAGGATTGGCCAGTACGACATAAACAGGGCTGTCCAAAGCTACAGGCAGGCTAACCGCCTGACTTTTTATGCCTGTACCGGTCATAATTTGCCAGCCCGGATACAGGCAAACCGGTACATCTGCCCCTATTTGTGCAGCACATTCCATCATCTCATTTAGCGAAAGGGTTTGCGGCAATATTTTTTCTGAAATCAGGCGAAGCAGGGCAGCGGCATCTGTTGAACCGCCCCCCAGCCCGCCGCCAAGCGGGATATTTTTTTCCAGCCTTATATGAAGGGGCGGCAAATCATATCCGGCTTCACGCAGCCTCTGGCATAATTTTTTACACAAGCTATCGCCGCCAGCCCGAATAAGCGCATCCGCAAAAGGCCCTTCATATATTATTTTATCCTGCGGCTGAACACAGACCGATAATCGGTCGCCAAACCGGGTAAAGCCGGCAAAAGATAGCAATTCATGATAGCCATCTTCACGCTTTTTCAGCACTTGCAGGCAGAGATTAAATTTTGCCGGTGCGTTTATCTGATGCCAGAGGGTCGTCATCTTACAAGCCTTTATCCAATTTGACCCTCAGACCCTCTCTACGGCTCTCTTCAATGCCCATATCCAGGGCATGCTGCCATTTAAAGCGAGCTTCAGCAAATCGGCCTGTTTGCCAATAAGCATCGCCCAGATGTTCAGAAATAATTGCATCTGTTGGGGTAAGCTGTATCGCCTTTTCCAGCCATAATACAGCCTTGTCAAAGGCGCCTTGCCGATAATATACCCAGCCAAGAGAATCGGCATAATAGCCGGAATAGGGCTGTAATTGCACCGCCCTTTGGATAAAGGTGATGGCTTTTTCCAGATGCCGATTTTCATCGGCCCACCAATAGCCAAGATAATTTAGCGCGATGGCATCCTGCGGATTCAGCTCTATGGCTTTGAGCAAGGCTTTTTCTGCCTCTGTCGGGTTATTTATCTGCTCATAACAAATGCCGAAATTCCGATAGAGCCGATAATTTTTCATCCCGTAATCCAGGGCTTGCTGAAAAAACACCAATGCCTTATCGCATCTACCGGCTCGTCTTAATATATTTCCAACAGCTTGTGCCAAAAGCGCGCGCTGTTGTTTTTCACCGGCACTCAGCCTGTCGCCTTTGGCCAGTTCGGGGGTAATTTTTAGTATGGCTTGCTTGATATGACCTTTTTGTTCCAGCAAGGCCAGATGGGCAAGCTGGCCGCGCAGATAGACAGGCGCGTCTTTATCTATTTGTGCTAGGTGATATTCTGCGCGTTCATAGATGTCTGCTTTTAGATACCATTCTGCCAGTACCAGCTGGGCGGTTGAAATTTCCGGCCAAATAGAGGTGGCCAGATGGGCGCGTGCAATCAGCAAATTGCTGTGATAGCTATCTTCGGACAACCAGCTTGTTTCAAACAGGAAACGGGCCACCATTTCTGCCAGTTCAGGCGGGGCAGGGGCGCTATCTGCGCTGACATTCATTTGTTCTATCAGCTTGAGCGGGGCACTATCGCCTGACAGGCGGGTTTGCCATAATTTTTCGATATCTGCCTGCGCGCCCAACTGCCATAATCTGGCACCGGCGCGTATCGTGACATATTCATTCTGGCTTTCGGCCAGTGCCTGGCGGTAATAGCCAACAGCTTCGTCTTTCTTGCCAAGATATTCAAAGATCGCACCGCCTAACAGCCATAGGGGGGCGTGCTTGTTTTGTTCCAAGAGTGTGACAAAATTTTCCAGCTCGTGAAAAATGCCCAACGCGGTTTCCGGCTCGCCCAGTCCAAGATAGGCAAGGCTGCGCAGGCCGCCTGCCAAAAGATGAAAATCATCGCTGATTTCTATTTTTTCTGACAGCGCGATTAATGCCTGCCAGTCTGTATCCTGAACCGCCTTTGCAATGGCCGGTTCTGCTGCCAGACCAAAGTCAAAATCCAGCCGTTCAAATTCGCGTGCCAGCTGCAAGGCTTCGGCCAGATTGCCATTTTGATAATGATTAATGAACCCGTATCGCAACAGGGTTTCATCTATTGTGCCTACCCGCATTGCCTCGCTAAAATACAGGCTGGCGGCAGCGTTATCCTGATGATGCTGGGCATAGCGTGCGGCTAAAAACTGGCCGGCAAAGCTGGGGGCTTCAATTGGCGCCTGAAGCGTGTCAGAAGGCAATTCAGAAAAAGAAACAGGGGCGATTTGCCCGGCGGGCTGGCACGCGCCCAGCCCAAGTAAAACCGCGACCACCCAAAAAAAGCCATTCTGCCTTTTTAGCCATTTGAATCGCTTTTTTATCAAGGACAGGCCCATTTTTTGATTTCTTTCCAGCCATATGCATCCAAAAAGGCATTAAAGGCCAGCTAACTCTATGTTGAACGCCATCCAGACACGCTTAGCCGATAGTCAGCTTGCTTTTATCCCTGTTACATATTGGGATAATTTGGCCCGCCCCCGCCTTCCGGAGTAACCCAGCGAATATTTTGAGTGGGGTCTTTGATATCACAGGTTTTGCAATGCACGCAATTTTGTGCATTGATCTGCAAGCGAGGGCTCGACCCATCTTCCTCACGCACAATCTCGTATACCCCTGCCGGGCAATAACGCTGCTCGGGCGCATCATATAGTGCCAGATTATGGTCAATTGGTACGCTGGCGTCTTTTAATTGCAGGTGGGCAGGCTGATTTTCCTCGTGATTGGTTCCCGATAGATACACAGACGAATTTCTGTCAAAGCTGACAATATTATCCGGCTTGGGATAATCTATCACCGGCGCGTCACTGGCAGATTTCAGGTTTGTGTGATCGGCATGGTGACGGAATGTCCAGGGGGCTTTGCCGCGCAAAAGATAGGTATCGAGTGCCGCATAGCCCATCCCCAGCCAAAGCCCTTTGGCAAAGGCCGGACGAATATTGCGCACCTTATATAATTCTGCCCATAGCCAGGAGGCTTCGATTTTTTCTGCATAGCTTGCCGGCTCTGCTGCCGGGCTAGCCGATGCCAGCACGTCAAACACGGCTTCGGCTGCCAGCATCCCAGATTTCATGGCTGTATGAGTGCCCTTGATCTTGGGTACATTTAAAAATCCGGCTGTGCAGCCAACCAGACATCCGCCCGGGAAAGTCAGTTTCGGAATGGATTGAAACCCCCCTTCATTAAGCGCACGCGCACCATAGGAAACCCGCCGCCCCCCTTCAAAAACAGATCGCACATCTGGATGGGTTTTAAAACGCTGAAACTCTTCAAAGGGCGAGAGATGCGGATTTTGATAATCCAGCCCCACCACATAGCCGACCGCCACCTGATTGCCAGTTAAATGATAGAGAAAAGAGCCGCCATAGGTGTCGGTATTTAGCGGCCAGCCAACAGAATGCCATACCAGACCCGGTTTGGATTTTTCCGGCTCGATATCCCATAATTCCTTGATGCCGATGGCATAGGTTTGCGGGTCTTTGCCTTCGCGCAGGGAAAAGGTTTCAAACAGGGTTTTGGTTAGATGCCCGCGGCAGCCTTCGGCAAAAATCGTTTGTTTTGCCAGCAGATCCATCCCCGGCATATAGCTATCTGTTTTTTCGCCATCCTTGCCGATGCCCATATCGCCTGTGGCCACGCCGCGCACCGAGCCGTCCTTATGATACAGAACCGATGCGGCCGGAAAACCCGGATAGACCTCTACGCCCAGCGCTTCGGCCTGCTGCCCCAGCCAGCGACAGAAATTGCCAAGCGAGATAATATAATTGCCCTTATTATGCATTTGTGGCGGGGTCGGCAGGCCAAAGCTGCCCTTTTCTGTCAGGAACATGAATTTATCCTGTTCAACAGGGGTGTCCAGCGGCGCGCCCAGCTCTTGCCAATTGGGTAATAATTCATTCAGGCTGCGCGGTTCCAATACCGCACCGGACAGGATATGCGCCCCCACCTCGCTGCCTTTTTCAATGAGACAAACCGAGATATCTTCCCCTTTTTCCGTGGCTAATTGTTTTAATTTTATCGCAGCAGACAAACCGGATGGCCCGCCCCCCACGACAACCACATCAAATTCCATCGATTCCCGTTCCATTATCTTCCTCTTTTTATCTCATTCATCCCTATTTCAGGCCATGCTATGCGTGTCTGTAAAGATGCTAATCTGCTTTTTTTAAAAAAATTGCCATAATTTTGCCGAAGAATTATCAGATTAACCAAGACGCCTCCAGTGAATTATGGCAGTATAGATCGGCGTGAATCTTCTTATCAGGACAAAAAATGGAATGACAGCGTCTTATACCGCCAAAGATGACCTGCTTTTTGCCCTGAAATGGCAAATGGAAATGGGGATTGATTGCGCGCTGTGCGATGCTGCGACAGGGCTGTATGCCGCAGAGGCTGTGCGCCCGCCTGTTCCTTCTGCCGGGGTTGCGCCGCAAAGCCTTCCGGCTTTCGGTCATTCTGCCAGTTCTGCGCCGACGCCCACGATGCTGGCAGAGCAAGTTGCCAGCCCCCCGATAGCTGAGCCTGCAGCTGTTGCAACCCAAATTGCCAACCCATTATCCGGGCTACAGAGCCTGTCTGATCTGCGTGCCGCCCTTGAGGCATTTGAGGGTTGTGCTTTGAAAAAAACCGCCAGCAACCTGGTCTTTGCCGATGGCAATCCGGCTGCAGATATCATGCTGATAGGCGAAGCCCCTGGCCGTGATGAAGACAGGATGGGTCTGCCCTTTGTCGGGGCAGCCGGACAATTGCTGGACAGGATGCTAAAATCTGTCGGCATGGATAGACAGGATGTCTATATCACCAATATCCTGCCCTGGCGCCCGCCTGGCAATCGCACCCCCTCGGCGGAGGAAACCCAATTGTTATGGCCGTTTTTGCGTCGGCATATTCAGCTCAAAGCCCCGAAAGTCATTTTTGCCCTTGGCGGCAGTTCGGCAAAATTATTGCTCGATAGCCAGACAGGAATTTTAAAATTGCGCGGTCAGATGACAAAGATAGACTTTAGTGATGCAAGTGATGGCAGTCTGATGCTGCCTGTTTTGCCAAGCTTGCACCCGGCCTATTTACTGCGTGCCCCGAATATGAAAAAACAGGCTTTTTCTGATCTGCTGCAACTCTATCAATATGTGAAAAAGGCATCCTAGAGGAAGAAAGATTGATGATGATTTTGCACCGGCTTTTCCCTTTACTGGCGCTTTTACCCTTCTTTTTTATGGCAGCTTCTAGTGCGACTTCCAAAGAGTTGCCGCGCCCGCTTTCCGAGAGGGACGCAGATTTATATGAGCAGATTTTTGCCCTTCAGGATGATGGCGAGATAAAAGAAGCGGCAAAATTGATAAAACAGCTGGATAGCCAGCTATTGATGGGACATGTTCAGGCACAAAAATATCTTCATCCAACCGCCTGGCGTTCCAGCTATACAGAGCTGGCACAATGGTTGGATAAATATAATGACCTGCCCACCGCCAGCCGGATTAAATGGCTTTCCGATAAACGTCGGCCAAAAGGGGCAAAGGCGGCCAAGAGCCCGAAAGAAGGATATTTAAACGGGGTTGGGCTATCGCGTCCGCAAGGCTATCGCGCCGATATTCCCGAAAGCTGGTCCGGGCGAGCCTCACCGCGCACAACCGCAAAAATCGCCCGGGATATTCGCCGTTCCATTCGCAGCGGCTATCCGTCCGGGGCGATTGAAATTTTGGATAAGCCAGCCAATCTGAGATATCTGACCGCTTCGGAAGAGGGGCATTTGCGCGGCGAGATTGCCCATGCCTATTTCATTTTTGGGGTAGATGACAAGGCGTTGCGTACCGCCCGTCAGGCGATTGCCAAAGGCGGTAATAGTGCTTTTATGGGCTATTGGGCTGGTGGGCTGGCGGCCTGGCGTTCCGGGCAATATGAAATTGCCACCAGCTTTTTTCGTACCCTTGCAGAAAATAAAAACGCCCCGGATGTGTTGCGCGCGGGCGCCGGGTTTTGGGCCTATCGCGGTTTTATGCAGGCAGGCGATCCCTTGCAGGCGATTTTTTATCTGAATATGGCGACAGCCTATCCGGAAACCTTTTATGGGGTGATGGCGATTGAGGCTTCTGGCCAGTCTATCCAGCTGGATTTTAATCTGCCGGTTATCACCGATGATTTTATGGATTGGCTGACCGCACAAAAGGGCGGCCAGCGCGCTTTGGCATTGCTGCAAATCGGGGACTGGACACGTGCGGCACGCGAATTGCGCTATTTGTTTGAAGAAATGCCGGAAAAGCATGTACGCGCCCTTATTGCCTTTACCTCTGTTCATAATATGCCTGGCCTGACCTTTCGTCTGGCCGATATCTATCGAACTGACAGGGGCGTGAGCTATCTTGCCGCCCTTTATCCCTATTTGGAAACAGGGGCGGAAGTACGTATCGAGCTTTCCCTGCTTCATGCGATTATTCGTAAAGAATCCGGCTTTTATCCATTGGCACGCAGCAGTGCAAAGGCCGCTGGCCTGATGCAATTAATGCCTGCAACGGCTGCCTTTATTGCCAAGGATAGGCGCTATCGGCGTACCCATCGCCATAAATTGCATGATCCCGATTTGAATTTAACGCTTGCTCAGGATTATATAGAACATTTGCGCGCCGAGCCCTATATAGGCGATGATTTGGTGCGAATGCTTGCCGCCTATAATGGCGGGCCCGGCAATTTGAAAAAATGGCTGCGCAAAATTGACCATAAAGAAGATAGTTTTCTGCTGATAGAATCTATTCCGGCGCGCGAAACCCGCAATTATATCAAAGGGGTGATCAGCTATCTGTTCATCTATAGCAATCGGTTTGAAGAAGATATTCCGGCCTTGCATCGCCTGCTTAATGGCAGGGGCAATAATAAAGAGCTGGCACAATTAGCCGATTAACAGGGCAAAGGGGGCAAATAGATGGCCATAGATGAAACCCGCGATTTTGTGCCTGTAAATATTGCAGTGCTGACCATTTCAGATACCCGTTCTCTGGGCGAGGATAAATCAGGCGATTTGCTGGAACAGCGGCTTTGTGATGCTGGTCATACTCTGGCGGCACGCGCCCTTGTGCGTGATGATATTGACCAGATTACCGCGCATTTGCGAAAATTTATTGCCGATAAGGCTGTTGATTGTGTGCTGGCTACGGGCGGGACAGGGCTTACCGGGCGCGATGTTACCCCGGAAGCGTTTCGCACGGTCTTTGAGAAAGAAATTGAAGGCTTTGGCGAGATGTTCCGTTTTTTGTCTTTTAAAAAGATAGGAACCTCTACCTTGCAGAGCCGAGCCGTCGCCGGCGTGGCGGGGGGTACGTATCTATTTGCGCTTCCCGGCTCGCCTTCTGCCTGCCGCGATGCTTGGGATGATTTGCTGGTGCTTCAGCTGGATTATCGCCACCGCCCCTGTAATTTCGTCGAGATTATGCCAAGGCTACAGGAAACAGGGTTGGCCGGCCGCGCTTCTGGAAAGTAAACGCTCCATTCTGGATAGAGGTCAGCAGGCATGGCGAACAAGGGCGCAAAAACATCTTCACAAATAACTGGCCCTTCCTATCAGTTTGAACAGGAATGGGCAGCACACGGCCCTGTTATCGGTATTGATGAGGCCGGGCGCGGGCCCTGGGCAGGACCTGTAACCGCAGCAGCTTTCTGGATATGCGCGGAAGGGTTGGACAGGTTGCCGCCAAGCCTAACCGACTCCAAAAAATTAACCGCTCGCCAAAGAGCAGATATTGAAACCCGTCTGTGCTGCCCTGATGAAGGGCATTTTTATGCTATCTATCACAGCTCGGTAGCAGAAATTGATGAAAAGGGCATTTTGCCCGCCACCTTTGCGGCTATGTCTGCGGCTGCCATGGATGTAGCCGGACAATTGCAACAGGCTGGCTATGCAAACCCGCCCTCTATATTGGTGGATGGCAATCTTTTGCCAGAGCTTGGCTTTCGTGCCCGCGCTATTATCAAAGGCGATAGCCTGTCACTTTCAATTGCGGCCGCCTCCATTCTGGCCAAGCAAAGCCGTGACAGACTGATGGGCGAGCTGGCGATAAAATACCCTGCCTATGGCTGGGAAAAAAATGCCGGATATGGCACGCCAGCCCACCAGCACGCCATTGCCGGGCATGGCATTACCCCCCATCATCGCCGCAGCTATGCCCCCATTAAACGGTTTTTACAGACAGGCCATCTTTAGCCCGACACACCCTTTATCTTCGGCGTCTGTTTTGCGTCTGAGCGATTTTGGCCTTTACCAGATATCGTAAGCAGGCAATCGTCTATACACTATATATAGATATTACTTTAGCTATGGTAAGTAATATATTGACTTTATTGGATTCTATGATTCATTCTGATGCGAGAATCAACATAAAGCACCAGATTAGAGATATGAAAAAAGACCAGATCATACATGGGAACTGCCTTGACGCATTGGCAAAATTGCCAGATGGAAGTGTGGATCTCGTCTTTGCAGACCCGCCATATAACCTCCAGCTTAGTGGCCAGTTGCGCCGTCCTGATCAGTCGGTTGTCGATGCAGTGGATGATGAATGGGATAAATTTGACAGTTTTGCAGAATATGATGCGCTGTCCGCTGCCTGGCTATCGGAATGTCGGCGTATCCTGAAGCCGGATGGCGCTTTATGGGTCATTGGCAGCTATCACAATATTTTCAGGCTCGGCAAACAGATTCAGGATCTGGGCTTTTGGATGCTGAATGATATTATCTGGCGCAAATCCAATCCCATGCCAAATTTCAGAGGGCGGCGATTTACCAACGCCCATGAAACGCTTATTTGGGCGGCAAAAAGCGCTGACTCGAAATATACCTTTAATTATGATGCGATGAAGGCGCTGAATGAAGGCTTGCAAATGCGCTCTGACTGGTATTTGCCGATTTGCAGCGGGGCTGAACGGCTAAAGAATGAAACAGGCAGCAAAGCTCACCCGACCCAAAAGCCGGAAAATCTGCTGGCGCGTATCTTGCTGGCCTCTACCAAACGCGGGGATATTATCCTTGACCCGTTTTTTGGTAGCGGAACCACAGGGGCGGCAGCCAAAAGGCTGGGCCGGCATTATATCGGCATTGAACAGGATAAAAAATATGTCGCGCTAGCCAGCCAGCGTATCGCGGCTATCCGGCCGGTGATAGAGGACAGCTTGCTCGAGCTAACCGAAAAACGTGCCCAGCCGCGTGTGCCTTTTGGCGCGCTTATCGAAGGCGGGCTATTACAGACAGGCGATACGCTGTTTGATAAATCTGGCCAGCATCAGGCACGTATTCGCGCAGATGGCTCGTTGATTACAAAATCCAGACTTTCCGGCTCTATCCACGGGCTGGGGGCAAAATTGCAAGATCAGCCCTCCTGTAATGGCTGGCAATATTGGCATATTCGCAAAAATGGAAAAGATATCTGTATCGACCAGCTGCGCGAAGAATATCGCTCCCTGAATTTGTCAGCAGATAAAGCCTGATAAAAACAGCCTGTCAGAGGCTGCGCTGGCGCGGCAATAACACAAATCCTAAAACAAACAACCCCAGAACAATCACCATGCCGGCGCGTTCCAGCCCAGTTATATAAACTGCCCAGCCATAAAAAAACGGGCCGATAAAGCTGGTCAGCTTGCCAGAAAGGGCTAAAAATCCAAACAGGCTTGCATGATGTTCGGCCGGGGCGATATGGGCCATCCACACCCGGCTCGCGGCCTGGCAAGGGCCAATAAAGATGCCGAGGCAAAGACTGGCCGCCCAAAATACCATCAGGCTTTTGGTCAGAAAACAGACAAGCCCTAACCCAAACAGCCCGGCCAGAGAGATCTGAATAATGCGTATCGCCCCCCATTTATCGGTCAGAGGCCCGCTGGCAATAGCCCCAATGCCAGCGGCGATATTCAGGCCAATCGCAAATATCAGAATATCTTTTTGATCAAAGCCAAAAACATTGGCGGCATAAATACCGCCAAAGGCAAACAGGGTGATTAACCCGTCATTATAGGCCATACGCGCGATGAGAAACCGCACCATATCCGGCAGGGATAGTGCGATTTTCCAGCTTTGCCGCAAAGAGGCAAGAAAGGGCTGTTTATCTAATTGCGGGGGCGTTTCATGGCGGGCAAAAAACAGAGGCAGGGAAAAAATAATCAGCCAGAGACCGGCAAAAACCATCGATGCGCGTACCGGCTCAGCCGCGCTTCTGGATAGCCCGAAAAAAGGCGTTTCCGGCAAAATAAACAGCCCCAGAACAAGAAGCAGCGCCAAAATCGCCCCCCCATAACCCAGCCCCCAGCCATAGCCCGATATCCGCCCTAATGCTGAAGCTGGAGCTATTTTTGGCAGCAGGCTGTTATAATATATAAAGGCCAGCTCGCTAAAGAAGATAGCAAGACCGGACAGACCCAGCGCCAGAGCTGCAAAACGGGCATCCGGTGCGGCAAACCACAGCCCCGTCACAGCGATAGCAGCAAGGCAGGTTGTCAGGATAAGCCCTTTTTTCACCAAACCCTTTTTATCAGCCAAATGGCCTAAAACAGGGGCTAGAAGGCCGGTTGTCAGTGCCGCGATAGCGGTCATCATCGCCCAGGCAAATGTGCCATTATCAGGGGATAGAATAGTGGTAAAATATACTGCAAAGACAAAGGTTGTATGCAAGGTCGGCAATACCGAAGATGCCCAGTCATAGACCATCCAGCTGCAGCTGTTATAGGTGAAAATGGGCGGATGGCTAGAAGGCATATCTCTGCAAGGCAGCCACATCACATCCAAGCTTTTCTCTTCCCTTCAAGCCGGTAAGCTCAATGACACATATTGCCCCTGCCACCTGGCCGCCTGCCCGTTCCACCAGCTTTTCTGCCGCTGCCAATGTGCCGCCTGTGGCCAGCAAATCATCGCACAGCACGACTTTTTTGCCTTTTACCGCCCGGCTGGCATGCATGGAAAGCCGGGCAGTGCCATATTCAAGGGCATAGGCTTCTTCCAGAACCTTGCCAGGCAATTTGCCAGCTTTACGAACCATGATTGTCCCGCGTTTCAGAGCGAGTGCCAGCGGCATGGAAAATAAAAACCCTCTGGCATCGATACCGGCAAAGATATCCGGGTCAAAATCTTTGGCCAGACGGGTCATCTCCGCCATCATTTTTGCCAAAACATCCGGGTCTTCCAACGCCGGGCTGATATCATAAAAAGTGATACCCTCCTTTGGAAAATCCGGGGTTTTGGAAATATGATCATCCAGATTAAATGCGCGCATATCCAGTCTGCTATTTTTTAACTGCCAGCTATCAGGCTAGGCGCTTGCCGCTTTCTTTTCAAGACGTCTTTGATGCAATACAGGCTCGGTATAGCCAGATGGTTGAACCCGCCCTTTAAAGACCAGATCACAAGCTGCCTGAAAAGCGATAGAGCTATCAAAATTGCCGGCCATTTTTTCATAAAGCGGGTCATCTTTATTTTGCTCATCCACAATTGCGGCCATTTTTTGCATCACACCCATGACTTTTTCTTCGGAACAGACGCCATGATGCAGCCAGTTTGCGATATGCTGCGAAGAAATCCGCAAGGTTGCCCTATCTTCCATTAGGCCAATATCATTAATATCCGGCACTTTGGAACAGCCGACCCCCTGATCGACCCAGCGCACCACATATCCCAAAATACCCTGTGCGTTATTTTCCAGCTCGGCCGTAATATCGGCATCTGACCAGTTTGGACGGCTGGCAACAGGAATGGTCAGGATATCATCCCGCTTAGCCCTTCTCTGGCCGGTTAATTCGGCCTGGCGGGTAAAGACATCTATCTGGTGATAATGCAGGGCGTGCAAGGTCGCCGCCGTCGGTGAAGGTACCCAGGCACAATTTGCCCCCGCCTTTGGATGGCCGATTTTCTGTACCATCATTTCTGCCATCATATCGGGCATCGCCCACATACCCTTGCCAATTTGTGCGCGTCCGGAAAATCCGCACGCCAGACCGATATCCACATTCCAGTCTTCATAGGCAGAAATCCAGGCAGCCTGTTTCATATCCCCTTTGCGGATCATTGGCCCTGCTTCCATAGAGGTGTGAATTTCATCACCTGTTCTATCGAGGAACCCGGTATTGATAAAGACAACCCGGCTGGCAGCTGCACGAATACATTCTTTTAAGTTAACGGTCGTGCGGCGCTCTTCATCCATAATGCCAATTTTGATGGTATTTGCGGGCAGAGATAGCAAGGCTTCTACCTCGCTGAAAATCTCGCACGCAAAGGCGACCTCTTCTGGCCCATGCATTTTAGGCTTTACGATGTAAACAGATCCGCAACGTGAATTGCCCTTTTTTGTGCGATCCGGCATTGCGCCCAGCACGGTCATAAAGGCATCCATTATGCCTTCTGGAATTTCCTGACCATCCTTTAATAAAATGGCCGGATTGGTCATTAAATGCCCGACATTACGTACCAGCATCAGCGAGCGGCCATGCAAGACCCGTTCCGTGCCATCCGGGGCAGTATATTGGCGATCTGCGTGCAAGGCACGGGTAAAGCTCTTTCCGCCTTTTTGCATTTCTACAGACAGGCTGCCATCCATCAGCCCCAGCCAGTTTTGATAGGCCAGAACCTTGTCTGCCCCATCCACAGCGGCAACCGAATCCTCGCAATCCATAATGGTGGATATCGCAGATTCCAGCATAATATCATCAATACCGGCCTTATCGCTTGCCCCGATGCGGCCTTGCTTATTAATAATCAGGTCAATATGCAGACTATTTTTTACCAGCAGAACAGAGCCGGGCATCTCTGCTGAACCGGCAAATCCGGCAAATTGATGCTCATCTGCCAGATGGGTTGCCCCTTTTTCTGTCTGAATAATCAAACGGCCATTTTCTATGGCAAAGCCGGTGACAGAAGCCCAGTCACCTTGTGCAAGCGGGGTGCGTGCATCCAGTAGCTTGCGCGCATGAGCAATAACCGCTGCGCCGCGCACCGGGTTATAGCCGCCTGTTTTTTCCGCGCCATTGCTTTCCTCCAGCACGTCCGTGCCATAAAGCGCATCATACAGACTGCCCCAACGCGCATTGGCCGCATTCAGTGCATATCTGGCATTCATCACCGGCACAACCAGTTGCGGGCCGGCAATACGGGCAATTTCATCATCGACATTCTGTGTATCGATAACAAAATCCTCGCCTTCCGGCACCAGATAGCCGATTTCTTTTAAAAATTCGGTATAGGCATTATTATCCATGCCTGCCGCGCGATTATCTATCAGCCATTTATCAATTTGTGCCTGAATTTTCTCGCGCGTTTCCAGCAGCTCTGCATTGCGCGGGGCTAACCTATGAACGCTTTCATCAAACCCTGTCCAAAAGCTGGATGGGTCAATCGATGCGGCTGGTAAAAGCACATCATTCACAAAGGCAAGAAGATCAGCATCTACAGACAAATTACCCTGGACGATATATCCCATTATCAGGCTCCTTTTAAATTACGCGAAATTGGCCGTGAATGAAGCAATATCCAACCCGTTCTTCAGGCTCTGAATAAGCAATAGTCAGAAAATAGGGCGAAAATCAGATATCACAACCGATTACTACCCCTGATATTTAGCCCTAGTTACAGATAAGTGTAACCGCAATTTCCATTATATGGAAATGGGTTTCAAAAATAAAATCTCTCTGGTGGCCGTCCTGTTTTTAAACAGGCGCGGATGGTTTCACTCAAGGGCCTTCCCAGATAATATCTGCGCTGGCCAGCTGGCTCTTTATCAGGGAAATAAATTCATCCAGGCTGTTATTATCCTGGCCTTCTGCCCTGACCACCAGCGCCCCTTCGGTATTGGATGCCCGAATAAGACACCAGCCTTTTGTCGTTGTTATCCGCACCCCGTCAATAAGATTGATCTGCTCGGCTGGCAGGATGGCGCCAAATTGCCGTGCCAGTTTTTCAATGACGCCAAATTTCTTTGTATCGTCACAGGCAATATGGCATTCCGGCGTGGCATGGATGGCTGGTAACCGGTCAACAAAATCTGTCAGGCTCTGGCCAGTTTCCTGTTTTTGACGCTGCATCGAGGTAATAAGCCGCACCGCAACATATAGCGCATCATCAAACCCGAAATAGTCATCAGCGATAAAAATATGGCCAGACATCTCGCCTGCCAGAGGCGCACCTATATCACGAAGACGAGCTTTCATATGGCTATGACCGGTTTTCCAAAGATGGGTCTTTCCGCCTGCCTGTGTTATCAGGGACATGGCAGACTGGCTCGATTTTACATCAAAGATAATATCGCTTTCGGGGTGTTTTTTTAAAATATCCAGCCCCAGATAGGCGGTGAGTATATCGCCTGCAATATGCCGGCCCTTGGCATCCACCACGCCTATTCTGTCACCATCCCCGTCAAAACCGATACCGCAATCTGCCCCTGCTTTTAATACTTCTTCGCGCAGCATCTCCAGCGTCTTTGGGTCAACAGGGTTCGGGTGATGGTTGGGAAAATGCCCGTCAATTTCGGTAAAAAGTGCGCGATGGGTTCCGCTTGCCCGGGCAAGGACAGCCTCTGTGGCAGGACCCGCTGCCCCGTTTCCGGCATCCCAGATAATATGCGCATCACCAAAATCGGCATGTTCCATGATGCGCTCAATATAGGCATCAAATACGGAAATCTGCTGCTGGCTGCCGCCTTTCCGGTTCTCAATACCTGCGGCACTGACCGCGCCCAGTTTCTGGATATCCTCTCCGAAAAAGCTGATATGGGCTTGTACCATTTTAAAGCCATTATGATCTGGCGGATTATGGCTGCCGGTAACCTGTATCGCCCCATCACAATTCAGATATCTATCGGCAAAATACAGCATGGGCGTTGGCCCGATACCGATATCGATCACCTGGCAGCCGGAAAAGACCAGCCCGTCTATCAGCGCGGCCGCACATTCAGGCGAGGTCAGCCTGCCATCGCGCCCCACCGCGATTTTAGCTGGCCTTGAAGCCGCATTTTTCCCCCCTGTCATTTGGCCAAAGGCCGCGCCAATAAAAAACGCATCCCTTGCAAACAGGGTTTTACCAACCTGGCCTCTGATATCATAGCTGCGCAGGATGGTAGGGTTAAATGAATGGGCGCGTGTTACAGCCTGGTTGCCAGCCATTGGGATAAGTCTCCTTGTAACTCGTCACGTGCCAGCCCAAAGGCGATATTGGCTTTTAAAAAACCGATTTTTGATCCGCAATCAAAGCGCTCGCCGGAAAAATTCAGCCCATGAAAAGGGGCATGGCCAATACGCGCCGCCAGCGCATCGGTCAGCTGAATCTCGCCGCCAGCCCCGCGCCGGCCTTTACCCAGCTCTTCAAATATTTTTGGCTCCAGAATATATCTGCCAACCACTGCCTTGCTGGAAGGGGCTTTATCCGGGGATGGTTTTTCCACAATGCCGGTGATTTCTATTAAATTGCCCTGTTTGCTGCCAGGCGTGATAATGCCGTAAGCGCCGGTATCGCTGGCAGGCACATCCATCAGTGCGACCATATTCCCGCCTGTATAGGCAGATGTCATCTCTGCCATCGCCGGCGCACCCAAAATCAGATCATCTGCCAGTAATACCGCGACCGGCTCTGCACCGACAAGTTGGCGCGCGCACCATACCGCATGGCCAAGCCCGGCCGGTTCTTGCTGGCGGACATACGAGACCGAGCCCGGCTCGCGCAACATACGGCGCACCACTTCCAATGCGTCGGCCTTATCTTTTTCGATAAGGACAGCTTCCAGTTCAGTTGAATGGTCAAAATGGTCTTCAATAGCGGTTTTATTGCGTCCGGTGACAAAGATAAATTGCTCAATCCCTGCGGCGGCGGCTTCTTCTACGGCATATTGTATCAATGGCTTATCGACCACCGGCAACATTTCTTTGGGCATTGCCTTGGTCGCGGGCAAAAAGCGTGTCCCCAAACCGCCTACAGGAAAAATTGCTTTTTTTATCGTCATTTTAAAGGTACTTTCATCAAAGCGTCACGATAGCGTGATGTAACTATGCCCCGCGAGGCAAAATGTGGGTTTAAAGCCGCCTTTGGCGTGTTTAAAATTCATTCAAAAGAAGGTTATGATGCCCCTTATAAAACAGATAATTGACCGTTCTGTTACTGTCAAACAAGCGATGGCAAAAACTTTGCTCCCGCCAGCTGAACAGGCAGCTGAAATCATCGCGCAATCATTGCAAAATAAGGGTAAATTGCTGTTATGCGGCAATGGCGGTTCAGCAGGCGATAGCCAGCATCTGGCTGCAGAATTTGTGGCGACACTGGATCATACACGCCCCCGGCCCGGCTTGCCAGCTATCGCCTTGACCACCGATACGTCTTTTTTAACCGCCTATGCTAATGATTTCGGTTTTGAGGGCGTCTTTGCCCGCCAGGTAGAAACATTGGGGCAAGAAGGTGATGTGCTAATAGCCATTTCAACCAGCGGCAATTCAAAAAATGTGCTGGTGGCGGCTAAAATCGCCCGGCAAATGGGGATAAAAGTTATTGCCATGACCGG
The DNA here is from genome assembly GCA_965660495.1 of Puniceispirillaceae bacterium (SeqCode). Taxonomy (GTDB): domain Bacteria; phylum Pseudomonadota; class Alphaproteobacteria; order Puniceispirillales; family Puniceispirillaceae; genus JADHLI01. Next base: position 22,590 of record CBFIAD010000004.1, on the reverse strand, counting down.
CCAGACTGGCGGGGCATTGTCCGCGCATTGCGATATTTTGCTGAATGTGCCAAGTGATATCACCATGCATATTCAGGAATGTCATATCGCACTGGGTCACGCCATTACCGCACGGGTCGAAGAGCTGGTCGCTCTGCAAGGCTAGAGATATTTAAAAAAAGCAAGGCAGAAAAAGATGAAGATTGTGGTTATTGGAACAGGATATGTCGGTCTGGTTTCCGGGGCGTGTTTTTCGGAATTTGGCTTTGATGTAACCTGTATTGATAAAGATGCCGGCAAAATAGATCAGCTAAAGGCAGGGAAAATCCCAATTTATGAACCTGGCCTGGATGTGCTGGTCGCCCGCAATCATAAGGCAGGCAGGCTGCATTTTACCACAAAGCTGGATAATCATATCGCCGAGGCAGATGCCATCTTTATCGCGGTTGGCACGCCCACCCGGCGCGGCGATGGCCATGCTGATTTATCCTATGTCTTTGCCGCTGCCAAAGAAGTAGCAGGCCAGCTATCCGGCTATAGTGTGATTGTCACTAAATCAACCGTACCGGTCGGTACAGGCCGGCAGGTGGCAGAAATTGTTCGCACTGCCAATCCGGACGCAGATTTTGATGTGGTTTCCAATCCTGAATTTTTGCGTGAAGGCTCGGCCATTGGTGATTTTATGCGCCCTGACCGGGTGGTGGTAGGCGCTGAAACAGAACGCGCCATTGCGGTGATGCGCGCCCTTTATCGCCCCTTATATCTTATCGAAAAGCCGGTTTTATTTACCGGTCTGGAAACAGCCGAGCTGATCAAATATGCCGCCAATGCCTTTCTGGCTGTTAAGATTTCCTATATCAACCAGATGGCCGATCTATGCGAGGCGGTCGGGGCAGATGTGCATGATGTTGCCAAGGGGATGGGGCTGGATAATCGTATTGGCAGCAAATTTCTGCATCCAGGGCCTGGCTATGGCGGTTCGTGTTTTCCAAAAGATACGCTGGCATTGGTCAAAACAGCTGAACTGTTTGATGTGCCTGTTTCGATTGTTTCCGAAGTAGTGGCCTATAATGCGGCACGCAAGGCAGCGATGGCAGCGCGGGTCATCACCGCCTGTGACGGGGATGTTTCAGGTAAACAGATTGCAATATTGGGTCTGGCCTTCAAACCGGAAACAGATGATATGCGTGAAAGCCCGGCAATAGAGATTATTGAAGAGCTGGTAAAATCAGGGGCAAATATCACCGCCTATGACCCGGCCGCGATGATAGAAGCCCGCCCCATCCTGCCAGATAATGTTTCTTATGCCAGCTCTGCCCAGGCCTGTCTTAAGGGGGCAGATTGCGCGGTTGTGGTGACAGAATGGAATGAATTTCGCGCCCTGACCCCACAGATTTTTGACCAGCTTCTAGCCCGTCCCAATCTGGTGGATTTACGCAATATTTATGATGGCGAGGCGATGCGCGACAAGGGTATAAAATATCATTCGATTGGCCGGAAATAAAATTTTAACAGCTTCCCATTAAAAACACAGCTCAGATAAAAAAGGCAAAAAATGCAATTTACCAGACCTGAAAATTTGCCAAAATTAATGGTTGCCCCCAATGGGGCACGCCGTACCAAACAGGATCATCCGGCTATTCCGGTAACATTGGAAGAAACCATCGCGACCGCCCAAAAATGCTATGCTGCAGGGGCAGAATCCATTCATTTTCACTTGCGCGATGCCGACCAACAGCATCTTCTGGATGCCGGCCTCTATAAAGAAGGGCTGGCAGAATTGCACCGCCTCTTGCCGGAAATGCATTTACAGATCACCACCGAAGCGGTGGGGCGCTATAGCCCCGAGGAAATGACCAAAATCGCCTATGAGGTGATGCCACCGGGCATTTCTATTGGCCTGTCTGAAATGATGCCTGACAGACAGCCCGGCGCTGAAAATATCCGCCTTTATAAAACCCTGTATGAGGCAGGTTGCCGGGTGCAGCATTTATGCTATCAGTTGGATGATGTGGATTTGCTGGCCCGGCTGGTAGAGGCAGCCGATCTGGCGGGCGAAAAAATCTGGGCCATGTTTGTTATCGGCCATTATACCGGCCGCGTCAGCCATCCCGATATGATCCAGCCCTTTATCGACCGGGCAGCCGCAAACGGGCTTGAACTGGACTGGGCGGTTTGTGCCTTTGCCGAACAGGAACATACCACGCTGGAACGCGCAGCCCTGCTGGGCGGCAAGGTGCGGGTCGGGTTTGAAAATTCGATGTTTATGCCAGATGGCAGCATCGCACCCGATAATGAAACCCGCGTCAAAGCCGCAACCCGGCTCTTTTTTTAAAAAAAAGAGCGTTAGATAGATAAAGATGGGCGCGGTACAGGCACAAACTGCCTGCTCGCCCGGCCAATTGACAGCCAGCCCAAACACCTATCCGGATTTTTTATGAAAATCTATGATACATTTCCATCTATCCAGGGAAAAGATGGAGCGGGTGAAGAGATTCGAACTCTCGACCCCAACCTTGGCAAGGTTGTGCTCTACCCCTGAGCTACACCCGCATCACGGCTACCCTTATATAGCCGACTAAAAAGCCTTTCAAGAAAAAAGTGTGAAAAAAGCCAGATGGATTTTATCTGTCCGGGCTGGCTTGGCACTACCCCGCCTCCAGCCCGCAAAAACGGGCCATTTGCCGGAAATTATTTTCCTGCTCAAAGGCCGGGCCCAATAATGGCCAGCAATGCAAACGCCTTTTTTCCATTATCATCTCTATCTCGGTGCCTTCGGCCTGTTGTCCCTGTTCATAAAACCGCATGGCATCAGGATAAAACAGCTCATCCTCGCTGATGAATATCTGTATTCTGCCCAGACCTTCCATCTGGCCACATAGGGGCGAGCAGCGCGGGTCATCGGGTGCCAGACCATTGGCATAGCGCAAGCCCCCGCCTGGCGCAAGGCTGGCAGGGATAATATCGCCTCTTTTTTCGCGTAATGTGGCTCAATCTCGCGGTGGGTCAGGCAAATATCCAGCCAGGGGGAATATAAGATGGTGCAATCGGGGGCGCGAATATCCTTTATTTTACCGGCCGGATTATTGGCCGGAATTTGCAACAGCTTTTGCAACAGCGAAATAGCCAGCCCGCCACCAGCCGAATCGCCCATCAAAATCACTCGATGCTGGCGGTAAAGAAGCGAAATAGCCTTATACATCCGCATCACCGCGCAGACGGTTTCGATACATTGAGCCTGGGGCGGCAAGGGGAAATCCAGCAAGCTGACCGTACAGCCCGTGCGTATTGCCAGCTTTTCTTCGAATCGGCGATGAAAAGACAGTGCCTGCATCGCATACCCGCCCCATGCAGATAAATGATATGCGCATCCGAGCGTGCTTTTGGCGAGAGGCTGTGAATGGTGGTAATGGAACTGGCCGCAGAATGGCGAACAACCACCTCTATTTCAGGGCGAAATTTTTCCGGCTGCAGGGCTTTGTTTCCCCGCATTGGCTGTGCCAGCTGGCGCGAGAATAACGCCTTTATCGGCAGGCTGCGTAGCCCATAATAAAGGGCGGTGCTAAGCGGTATTTTAATGCCATCTGTTACCAGCATAAGAGCGTTCCTTTAATGAAACAGACAAAAGCCTACCCCTTCTTTTCTCCTCACAAGCCTCTTGTGTCCATTTCCAAAAATTGTTAAGTAATCACCTGTTTACTTGTGTTAATAATTTGCGTCAACACCCCCTATCGATAGGCCATTTGGATATGCAAACCTCCCTGAAAAAAAGAGACGCTGTTGCGACAAAGGCGCGTATTTTCAAAGTGGCGGGGCAGAAATTCACCCAAAAAGGCTTTGACGCGGTGGGGCTTCGCGAAATTGCTGATATAGCAGGTGTTAATGCTGCACTGATCAGTCGCTATTTCGGGTCAAAAAAACAGCTCTTTATGGCGTGTATCCTCTCGCGCCTGTCCATAGAGCCGATGCTGGCCGGCCCACCACAAAAATGGCCGGAAAATATTGCCACCTTTTTGCTGGATAAATCACGCCAGCCAGATGGGATAGACCCGCTTTTGGCTGTTCTGCGATCAGTTGGCAGCCCCACTATCACCCCGGCCATTAAACAGATTTTTGAAGAAAAAATCCTGGATCGGCTGGCTGGGGAATTGCCGCCCCCTATGTCAGGTGAAAAGGGAGCCCTGTTAATCTCTCTGCTGTT
>CBFIAD010000004.1:8534-18400 GCA_965660495.1 Puniceispirillaceae bacterium (SeqCode) | reverse complement strand
CATTCGCCAGTTGCTGGCCTCTGATATAGCGAAATAAAAAAGCAGGCTATATCACCTCAGGTAGCTTTTATCGCAAGCGCTGTTTCCAATGCCTGGACAATCTGGATTTGGGTATCTTTTTCCAGATAGGGGTGCATCGGCAAGGCCAGTACATCGCCAGCCATTTTTTCGGTAAGAGCCAGACCAGATGTGCTGACAGGATAGCGGGCATAGACAGGCTGGGTATGCATCGGGCGCGGATAATAAATAGCAGTCGGCACATTTTGTTTGACCATTTCGGCCTGAATGGCGGCGCGATCATTGCCTTCTGGCAAGCGGATAACATATTGTGCCCAGCTGGAAGTGGCTGCATCTGCCAGTTTCGGGGTGGTTATAATATCTTCCAGCATTTTGTTATAGCGATCAGCTACTTGCTGGCGCGCTACCAGCTCTTCGTCAAAAATCTCCAGCTTGGCCAGCAAAACAGCTGCCTGCATCGTATCCAGCCTTGCGGTCATGCCGATATGGATATTTTCATACTTGTCACTGCCTTGCCCATGGATGCGGCAAGAACGTGCAATCTCGGCGATCTTGTCATCTGCGGTAAATAACGCCCCGCCATCGCCATAACAGCCCAGCGGCTTGGCCGGAAAAAAGCTGGTCGCGGTTACCGCGCCATATTGGCCAACAGGTCTTTCTGCCCATTTTGCCCCAAAGCTCTGGGCGGCATCATCCAGCAGCCATAGCCCGTTTTTTGTGGCAAATTCGGAAATGGCTGGCAGGTTCGCTGGCTGGCCAAACAGCCCGACGGACATAATACCGACCATATTCAGCCCGGCCTTTTTGCCAGCTGCCAGTGCGTCTGCCAGTAAAGCCGGGTCGAGGTTAAAGCTGGCTTCTTCCACTTCGGCAAAGACAGGTGATGCCCCTAAAACCGCGATGGCTTCTGCACTGGCCGCAAAGGTAAAGCTGGGCACAATAATCCCGTCACCTGGCCGCACCTGTAATCCCAATAGCCCCAGGATAAGCGCATCTGTCCCGGACGAGCAGCTAATAACATGGTGGCCGCCAAGCCGTTTGGACAGGGCGGTTTCCAGCTCGCCCACCTCGCGTCCCATAATATAATCGCCCCTATCCATCACCTGTTTCAGGCGGGCATCCAGCTGACTGCGGATACGCGATTGCTGGGCAGCAAGGTCGATAAAGGCAATAGTCATCAAAGGCTCTCCATTTGCGGGCTAGAGAAGTAAAAAGCTAGAGATTGGCAGGGGCGGGGCTGTTGGTCATTTCAAACAGATTTACCATTTTTTCCAAAACGCGCTGAACCGCCACCCCTTCAGCGGCATTGGTAAGGGCAGGCTGGCCGGTAGCGCAAACTTCGGCAAAGGCGCGGACTTCCTGTTTTAAAGGTTCATCTTCTGCAACTGGCAGATAATTCGGGCTGGCCCTTTCCACCACAAACAGATTACCGGCCTGGGTGATATGATCGGAAAACAACGTCAGCTTTTCTGACCAGGGTTTGGTGTCATCAAAGACCAGCGAGCCGGAATGCCCGGTTACTGTCAGGCGATGCTCTTTAATCGGGCTTAGCCAGCTGGTATGCATGGCCGCGGTAATGCCATTAGCAAATCCCAGACCGGTCGCCAGCATATCAGCCACACCCGGGGTGATATGGGCAGCCCCGTGACAGCTAACTTTTTCTGGCTGGCCGCCGGCAAGGGCAAGAATAAGCGATAAATCATGCGGACATAAATCAAACAGGGCAGATTCTGTATTGCGGATGCGCCCCATGGCAAGGCGGTTAGCCTGTATATGGCGCAGCTTGCCTATCGCGCCATTTTGTACCTGTCGCAGCAATTCCTGAAAAACCGGATGATAGCGGATAAGATGGCCTATCATTACCTCGCGGCCATTTTCCCTCGCGGCTTTTTCGATATTTTCAGCCGCTACCAGAGACAGCGCCATCGGCTTTTCAATAAAGATATGCTTGCCTGCCTGCAATGCGGTGATGGCCAGCGCTTCATGGGCAGCGGCAGTGGCAGATATCATCACCCCGGCGATATCGCTATCTGTGCATACCGCCTCAAAATCCATCGCCTGACAGGAAAAGCTGGCGGCAAATTCGCCCGCCCGTTCCGGATCGGTATCCACCACACTATGTAACAGACCCAGACTGGCACAATTGCGCGCGATATTGCGCCCCCACATGCCACATCCCACCACGCTGATATTGATATGTTTTTCGGTTTGCATAGATATATGTAATTCCACCGAATGGCTGTATGGAAAATCATTTTTGCTTCGATACCTCTTTGATTAAATGGCCTTTATTGCCGGGTCAATCGTTGCATTTTGTTACATTTCTGCTGCCCGATGAAACGGGGCAGAATGGCCAATGGCTTGCAGTTTTCCTGTCTATGGTTATATCTTGGCTTGCGCGCTGTTATAATCTTATTACAGGAGGGGCAAAAGATGGATGCCTCATCAACCTATCAGGATAGTTTGCCGATTTCCTCGGACAGGCTTCTGGAAAAGCTGGATAGCCATAAGCTGGGTTATCAGAGAATAGACCATATCCCCTTGCGCACAGTGGCCGATTCAAAACAGGTCAGAGACGGCTTTCTGGCCTCAGAAGAAGGAGGTGGCCATATCAAAAACCTGTATATGCGCGATAAAAAAAAGCAAAATTATCTGGTGGTGCTGCAAGAAGATGCCGAGCTGGATTTAAAATTTGTGGCCGAAAAAATTGGCGCCAGCCGGCTTTCTTTTGGCTCGGCTGACAGATTGCTGGAAAATCTGGGCGTTCGGCCAGGCGCGGTAACGCCCCTATCGATGATAACAGGTGTCCAAAATCAGGTGCAGCTCTATATCGATGCCAGCCTGAAAAGCAAAAAACTGTTATATATGCACCCTCTGGTTAATGACCGTACAATTGGTATGTCGCCATCTGATCTGGAAGTGTTTTTAACCAGCCTGAAGGCAGATTATCACTGGATCGATTTTACCAAATAGCCCATAATACCGGCAAAATTGCCGCGTAAATCCAACAGGCAAAAAATTAAAGGAACGCAAGATAAATGGAACAGATAATTGCTGGTCAAAATACAGGCGATGTCATTGATGTGACGATGGATAATTTCATGGCCGAGGTGGTGGAAGCCAGCAATGCCAAAGTTGTTTTGTTGCAATTCTGGGCATCCTGGTGCGGACCATGTAAAGCGCTGGGCCCGATATTGGAAAAAGTTGCCGCCTCTTTTAGCAATGTACGGGTCGCACGGGTAAATATTGATGAAAATGAAGCGCTGGCACAGCAAATGCGGGTACAATCTGTTCCGGCTGTCTTTGGGGTGATTGGCGGCCGGCCAATAGACGGGTTTGCCGGTGCCCAGCCTGAATCAGCGGTACGGCAATTTGTAGAAAAACTGGTCGCCCAGGCGCCCGGCGTGGCAGATATTCTTCCCCTGATAGAAGCAGGCAAGGCAGCATTATCTGCGCGTCAGGGCGAACAAGCCCTTGAGCAGTTTCAGCAAGCGCTGGCCATGCAGCCAGATTCCCTGGATGCGCTCTCTGGAATGGTGCGCGCCCTTGTTATTATGGGAGAGCTGGAAAGCGCGCGTGAAATTATTGACAGCCTGGATGAAGAACGCCAGGCTCGTCCGGAAATGCAGGATGCTATCTCTGCAATAGACCTGGCCGAAAAATCAGGAGAGGCAGCCGGCGAAACAGCCGCTTTTCGCGCAGCGATTGAGGCAAATCCCGATGATTTGCAGGCGCATCAGGATTTGGCACTGGCACTCTATGCCGCCGGTCAGACAGGCGAGGCGATGGAAATTCTGCTGGCCTCTATAAAAAGAGACAAGGATTGGCAGGAAGGGGCCGCCAGAACACAGCTCTTCGAGATTTTTTCTGCCCTGGGGCCAATGGATAAGGATGTTATCGCCGCCCGGCGTAAACTCTCTACCTATCTCTTTTCCTGAAATTGCCTATTTGTTTTCCAAAAAACCAACTTATATCTTCAGCATAGATAATTGTTTATGCGGTCGGTTTTTCGGGGAGACGCCAAAAGATGGCGAAGACAAGAGGGCCATTTGAGCCCGAATTTTCAGAATTGCCCAGACAGATACCTGTCTTTCCTCTGCCCAGTGCATTGCTGCTACCAGGCGGCAAATTGCCATTAAATATTTTTGAGCCGCGCTATCTGGCAATGGTGCGCGATTGCCTGACGCGCCCGCACCGGCTTATCGGGATGATCCAGCCGCGCGCTGATGAAGATGATAACCTCTATGAAATTGGCTGTGCAGGGCGAATAAGCAATTATGGCGAGTCAGATGATGGCAGATTGCTTATTACCCTCTCGGGAACAGCACGTTTTCGTATTCTGGATATAGAAGAGGTCAGAGATGGCTATAAAATGGCGACGGTTTCCTGGACAGAATTTAAATCAGACCTTGTGCCAAACGAAAACCCCATTAACAGAGCCAGTCTCATTGAAAATCTGCGCCATTATTTTGAATTAAAGGGTTATTCTGCTGACTGGAAACATATTGAAAATTGTCAGGATGAAAGGTTGGTCACGACTCTGTCGATGATTTGCCCCTTTGATGTTCCGGAAAAACAGGCTTTGCTAGAATGCCCTGATTTGCAAGAGCGGGCAAAATTGCTGATTGCCATTTTGGAAATGGCCAGCCATGCTGATGAAGATGAAAACACCATCAAGCATTAATTCTGACCCGGAAAACATTAATTCTGGACAGGCGGTTTCTGCCCAGCTTCTCTCGCTTATTGTCTGCCCGTTAACCTTGTCCGGTCTGATATATGATAAAGAGCGCAGCCAGCTGGTCAGTTTGCAAGCAGGCTTGTCCTATCCGATAAAGGGACACGTGCCGATTATGCTGGAAGAGGCAGGCGAGCCACTAACAGACGAGCTGCGCGCGCTTTATACAAAAACCACCCCGCCACCGCCGCCCAAAAAAGAGGGATAGGAAAAGGGAGTAAAGATATGGCAGAAGATAGCCCCGCCCAAATCTGGCCCATAGAAATACGCTGCTCGGAAAACAGAGACCAGCTTTCTGTCCAGTTTGATAATGGCGATGCCTTTACATTATCTGCTGAATTATTGCGTGTTGAATCCCCTTCTGCAGAGGTACAGGGTCATGCCGCTACCCAGAAAAAAACTCCGCGCAACAAAACACATATCACCATCACCGAAATGATTCCCGTTGGAAATTATGCGGTGCGCCTGATTTTTAGCGATGGCCATGATACAGGTATTTTCAGCTGGGCGCTGTTGCATGATTATGGCAAGAATGCCAAAAAATTAATGGCAGATTATCACCAGCGTATAGCAGATGGTGCGGCAGAATAAGGCTGTCTCGTCAAGGCTGTTTTAGCCCGGGCGTCAGGCAGAGAGCTTGCCGGAAAAAAGCGGGGCAGGCGATAATTTTCCCCCCATGGCAATATCGCGAATATGATGGCGCAAGGCAGTTTTTCCAATAGCGGCCATCCCTGTTGCCCCCAGCATGGTGACTATCCCATTTGGCCGGGAAAGGGCGCGATCCAGAAGCTGGGTAGTGCCGGTCAGGGCGAGAATTTCTATTTGCCGGCGTTTCTGATAGGCCTCTGTTACCGAAAGATGACCAGCTGGCAGGCCGCGTTGATGGGCCTGTTGCAGGCAATCCAGTAAAATAGCTGCATCGCCAAGTGCCAGATTATATCCCATCCCTGCCAGAGGGTGCAACGCATGAGCCGCATCGCCAGCCAGCACAAAACCGGGGGCAACGCGCTTTGGCACATAAACCGGGCGAAGCGGCCATTTCAGGCGGGGGGATATGACGCTCAACCCGCCCAAAGACGCGCCAAAGCTGGCCTGTAATTGGATGTTAAAATCATCCTCATCCATCACTGCCAGCTCTTTTGCCCTTCTATCTGAAACTGTCCAGACCACCGATGCCTGATGACTGCTGGTGGCCATAAGTGCCAGCGGGCCTTGGGCACAGAAAATTTGCCATGCACCATGATTTATTGCCCGGCTGGTTTGTATATTGGTGACAATAGCGGTTTGGCCTCTGGCCTGATCTTTGGCATATAATCTGGCTTGCTGGCGCATTGCGCTGGCAGGGCCATCACAGGCAATAACCAAATCACATTGCCATTTCTGCCCCTTATCATCTTCCAGCTGGCAAGGGCTGGCCAGGGTCAGACGGGTAATGGAACGCGCATAACGGGGGATATTTTTGGTCAGGGGCAAAAGCGCGTCTTTCAGCTGCTGGTTGCCCACCACATAGCCCATAGGCGGGTGCTCGGAAGAAAAATGCAACGGCCAGGGGCTGGTGTCTTTTTGTCCTCTGCCGATAGGGTTTTCACGATGCTGGCGCTCGATTTTGACAAAAATTTCGCATAACGGCCAGGCATCTTTGGCCAATGCCGGCCAGACGCCCAGTGCCTCCAGCATCTTCATGCCGGCATGATGCAGGGTCGTGGTTCGATTATCCTTTTTCTCTGCTTTATCAGTGACAGTGCCGGAAAACCAGATAACGGAATAGCCGCAATGGCGCAGAACAGCGGCCATCATACAGGTCGTCAGCCCGCCCCCGATAAGGGCTACATCACATGAATTTACAGGGTTATCTGTCATTTATCCTGGCTCAGGCTTTTTTTATAATGTCTATTGCGTCGGCAACCAAATCAGGCAGATTTTTATCACCGGTCAGCTGTAAGGCGGTGCATCCGGCACGCCTGCCTGCCTCGATATCGGATGGTCTATCTCCTATCATAACAGACTGGCCAAGGTCTATGTCCCATTTGCGGGCTAATTGCCGCAACATACCGGGTTCGGGTTTGCGGCACGTGCAAGGGGTTGCCATTTCAGCGGTTACCGCTTCGGGGTGATGCGGGCAATAGGCGATATCGGTGATGGTGATATCTGCTTTTTCTGCTTCTTTTAACAGATGGTTATGAAAGGCTTGCATCTGCTGGCGGGTAAACAGGCCTTTGCCGATACCGCCCTGATTGGTGACAATAAAAACAGCGATGCCGGCATCACAAAGTTGTTTTAGGGCGATAAGCGCCCCGTCCATCCATTCAAAATCCGCCATTTTATACATATAGCCGGTATCTTTTACCAGCGTATCGTCCCTGTCAAAAAAGACAGCGCCCTTTTTCATCCATCTTTCCTTTCTTTCCCCTGTTTTTTGCCTGTTTTGGTTTGGTTTTGGCACGCAGATATATTGCTCCGGCTCGTTGCTTGGTTTAGAGTGGGGACAATTATCAATTTGGCCATACATTCAGCTCTTTTTCATGGATTCTACTATTGATGCTTAATCCCGATTTTTCAATCTTCAATGACAATATGTTTATTCAGGTCAGGAAGATACTAGACCCGCTGAAGATAGAAACAAATTTATCGCCGCTTGATTTAACCATTGGAGAGCCGCAATTATCCCCACCAGATTGGCTGAACGATGTTTTGCTGAAAGAGGCAAAGAACTGGCAAGCCTATCCAAAGGCGTTTGCCGACCAGCAATTTCTGGAGGATCTTTCTGTTTATTTTGATACCCGCTTTGCCTCTGTTTCCGGCCTGTTTCCACTGGCAGAACATATTGTGCCGGTACCTGCGACCAGAGAGCCGCTGCATTTTCTGGGCTTTTGTGTAAAAGGGGCAAAAGAAAACAGCATCGCCCTGGTCAGCAATCCTTTTTATCACGCCTGGCGAACCGGTGCGCTGGCGGCCGGCGGCGAGATAGGCTATATCAACGCCACCGCAGAAAACGGCTTTCTGGCAGATATCGATAATCTGTCAGAAGAGGTTCTGGCACGCACCAATATTCTTTATCTTTGCAACCCGACCAACCCGCATGGGGCGGTTGCCAGCCGCGCCTATATTGAAAAGGCCATTTCGCTGGCACGTGCCTATAATTTTCTGCTGATAATGGATGAGTGCTATATTGATATCTGGCGCCATGAACCGCCGGTAAGTTCGCTGGAAATCGCTGCTGATATGTCCGCAGATCAAATGGGGGACAGCGATATCTTTGCCAATCTGATTGTGCTGAATTCCCTGTCCAAACGGTCTAGTGCGGCCGGTTTGCGTGCCGGTTTTCTATGCGGGGACAGAGAGGTGATAGCGGCCTATACCCGGCTGGTCGCCAATGGCGGGGCATTGGTGCCAACCCCCTTATTACACGCCGCAGGCGCGCTTTACCGCGATGATATCCATAATCAGCATATTCGCGCCCATTATGATACATCCTTTGAATTGCTCAGCCAGAAACTGGATATAACTGTGCCGGGCGGCGGTTTTTTCCTGTGGCTGCCTGTGCCAGATGCGCTAGACGGTGATGATAAAAAAATGACTGCAGAACTCTATCAGCAAGCCGGTATTCGCTCGGTACCCGGCTCTGTAATGGCAAAGTTGAACGAGGGGATAAATCCCGGGGCAGGCTATATTCGTCTGGCGATTGTCCATGACCATGAAACCATTAAAGAGGCTGCTGACAGGCTGGCTGAATTTTTATCCAGATTATGATTGAAACTGCCCATGAATGACATAGAGGAAAACCCTCCGCTGATGTCGGATCGTCTCAGACGGTTTTTATGGCATCGATTATATGAAATTGGCGGCCTGGTCATTTTTAGCGCCGGGCTGGCACTGGGCATATTGCTGGTTTCTGCCAATCGTCAGGATCCATCCTTTAATACTGCCTCTGGCCAGAAGGTACATAATCTTCTGGGCGTGCCCGGGGCAGAGCTGGCCACCCTTTTATATGACGGGTTTGGTCTGGCAGCCGGGCTGTTATCGATAAGCCTGCTGGTGTGGGGCGCGCGTATAATCTTTCAAAAACATCTTAAACGCTGGCGGTTTCGCCTGCTGGGGCTGGTGGTATCCTTGCTATGCATCAGCGCGGGCGCGCACGGTTTTTTTGCCCCGGTTCAGGTGACCGCAGATGGCGGCATGACCGGCCGGATGATCTTTGAAGCGACTATCCTGCTTGGCGATGATATTGTCTGGCCGGACTGGCTATCTGCACGCATCATGCTTGCCAGTATATTCACCCTGACAGGCGGGCTTATTTATATCTGGTCATCAGCTATCAGCTATCGCCGAATAGCCAGTGCGCTGGCCGTGCTGGGGCATCTGAGGCGGCTTGTACCTGTCAGAGCCCATTCAGCCGCCAGAGCCGAGCTATTGGATGAACAGGCAGATACTGCCCGGGCGGTTTCTGAAAAACCGAAAAAGAAGAAAAGCAAAACCCCTGCCCCCAGAAAAGAGCCGGTCATTTTAGACAGCGCCCAAACAGAGGATATGGCAGAAAATGTGGCGGCGATGGCTGCACGAAAATCACGGCCACAGGCCAGCTTTGATTTTGAAGGGGATGGGCGGTTTAAATTGCCTCCTCTTAAATTGCTGAAAACACCCCCCAAAGCCAGTTCCGGACCAGATAATGCTGAATTGAATGACAATGCTGCCCGATTAAAACAGGTGCTGGAAGATTTCAGAATTCAGGGGGAAATTGACGAGGTGCGCTATGGCCCTGTAGTGACCCGATATGGTCTGAACCCTGCCCCGGGTACGAAATCACAGCGGGTTATTGCGCTGGCAGATGATATTGCCCGCTCCATGTCGGCGCTGGCGGTGCGGGTAGCGGTCGTGCCAGGTCAAAATGTTATCGGGATTGAGCTGCCAAATGATGTGCGCGAAATGGTGTTATTGCGGCATATTTTTGATGATCCAGCTTGGGAAACTGAAAGTGGTAAATTACCGCTTGCGCTGGGCAAGGATATTGCCGGGGCGCCGGTGATTGCTGATCTGGCCAAAATGCCGCATTTGCTGGTTGCCGGAACAACGGGATCAGGCAAATCTGTGGGCATTAACGGGATGATTTTATCCC
>CBFIAD010000004.1:0-8524 GCA_965660495.1 Puniceispirillaceae bacterium (SeqCode) | reverse complement strand
CCCTTTTATATCGTTATCGCCCCGAAGAATGCCGGCTGATTATGATTGACCCCAAAATGCTGGAGCTGTCTGTTTATGATGGTATTCCCCATTTGTTGACCCCTGTGGTAACCGATCCGTCAAAGGCGGTGATGGCGCTGAAATGGGCGGTGCGCGAGATGGAAAATCGCTATCGCAATATGGCGAAAATGGGCGTACGCAATATTGATGGCTATAATGGCCGCTTGGCCGAAGCCCGCGATCGCGGCGAGATGCTGACGCGGCGTGTTCAGACAGGCTTTGATGCGGAAACCGGCAAGCCTGTCTTTGAAGAAGAAATACTCGATTTGGCTCCATTGCCCTATATTGTGGTGATAATTGACGAGGTGGCTGATCTGATGATGGTCGCGGGCAAGGAAATAGAAGCCGCTGTTCAGCGCCTTGCCCAGATGGCACGCGCGGCCGGAATTCATGTTATTATGGCCACGCAACGACCATCTGTGGATGTTATTACCGGTACGATTAAAGCGAATTTTCCCACCCGCATTTCCTTTCAGGTTACCAGCCGCATTGATAGCCGAACCATTTTGGGCGAGCAGGGCGCAGAACAGTTGCTGGGGCGCGGCGATATGCTGTTTATGGAAGGGGGCGGGCGGATTGTGCGCGTACATGGGCCTTTTGTGGATGATCGCGAGGTGGAAGAGGTGGCAAACTTTTTGCGCCAGCAGGGCGAGCCGGAATATAATGAAAGCGTCACCGAAGAAGCTGAACCGGCCGAAGCCGCATTGGGAGGGGATAACGCCCCGGCCGCCAGCGGCAACAGCCTGTATGATGAAGCGGTTGCCCTGGTTATTCGCGAGCAGAAAGCCTCTACCAGCTTTGTGCAACGGCATTTGAAAATAGGCTATAATCGTGCAGCAACGCTGATCGAGGAAATGGAATCAGCCGGGGTTATTTCCGCTGCTAATCATGTAGGAAAACGCGATGTCCTTATCTCTAATGATGAGCATTAAACGCATTATCTTTATCGCTATCTGGGTGCTTGTCTGGGGCATATCTGGCTTGCCAGCCTTTGGCCAAAGCAAGGATGTTTCCGAAACCCAGCTTATTCAGCGCGCAGAACAGGCCATTACCAGAATAAAAACCCTGCAAGCAGATTTCTTGCAAATATCGTCTGATGGCAGTGTGGGAGAGGGGATATTATATTTTCGCCGCCCCACCCAATTGCGGCTGGAATATAAAAATCCGGAAACCCTTACCCTGATCACCAGCCGGGTCTGGCTATATGTAGATGATAAAATCGCAAAATCTGTGCAGGCGATCCCGATTGGCCAGACGCCCCTGTCCCCACTTTTGCAGGAGATTGTCTCTTTTCGATCAGCAGAATTTAGCACAAGCGCAAGGGCCAGAGACGGGGTAGCAGTGATTACCATGACAAAAGAAGATGGGGAAGCAGCCGGCCAGCTTGATCTGGAATTTGATACAGATAGCTGGCAATTGCGGCGCTGGGTCATCACCGATTTGCTGGGGGTAAAAACCACGGTTACCTTGCAAAACCCTGTCTATGGCAGGGCATTGGAAAATCGGCTTTTTGGCGTGCCTAGCTATGATCTGGCAGGCGATAATTAACTAGCTTGCCGCGACCATAAACTGGTTAAAATAATTTCGGCTATTTTCGTCTATGGCGGCTGGCTTGCGGCTATCTTTATCCACCAGCACATGGACAAATTCACCAGCGGCAGCGGCCAGGCTCTCTCCCTGTTTAAAAAGGGCGGTGTGATAGCGCACCGAGCTATTGCCCAAATGGCTGACGCCCAGCCCCACAATCAATTCATCTGGATAGGCCAGCTCGGCAAAATAGCTGCAGCTGGTTTCCACCACCAGGTAAATCCGTTTTCCGGCATGAAAATCCAGCATCTGATGGGTGACAAGAAAATGATTCACCGCTGTATCAAATAGCCGGTAATGCACCGTATTATTGAGATGACCATAAATATCATTATCATCCCATCTGGTTTGCATTGCAAAGTGATAGGGAAAATTATCCAGTTTCGGGGGGTGTTTACGTGTCATTTTAACTTTGTCTATTTCATCGTAATTTGATAAGGGTTGGGCTTTATGCCTGTCCGCCTGTTTATGGCTTAGATAAGGCGTGCATAGCAGAGATATTTTTTAAAGCGTTATTGTGAGGCCAAACAGATGAAGCTGGCAAGTTGGAATATTAATTCGGTTCGATTGCGACAAACTCTGGTACTGGACAGGCTGGAGGGGCTGGGACTGGATGTTTTATGTCTGCAGGAAACCAAAACTGAAGACCAGTTTTTTCCCGTAGATGCCTTTGCCGAAGCGGGCTGGCCGCATATCGCGATGCGCGGCGAGAAATCCTATAATGGGGTAGCGATCATCTCGCGCCTGCCTATCACAGAAAACAGCTATCAGAACTGGACAGGCCGGACAGATTGTCGGCATATCTCTGCCAGGATTGACGGCCAGACAATACATAATTTTTATGTACCGGCCGGCGGGGATGAACCAGACCGAACCATTAACCCAAAATTCGGGCACAAGCTGGATTTTCTGGATGAAATGACCGCCCATTTTATCGCCAACCCGCCGCAATCCTCTATTCTGGTAGGTGATTTGAATATCGCCCCTCTGGAAGCAGATGTCTGGTCATCGCGCCAATTGCGCAATGTGGTTAGCCATACAGATATTGAGCGTGAAAAATTGCTAAACCTCATAGAGGCGGGGGGCTGGATAGATGCGGTACGCCATCATTATGGTGCAGAGGAAATTCTATATAGCTGGTGGTCCTATCGGGCGCGGGACTGGCAGAGCAGCAATCGTGGGCGGCGTCTGGATCATATCTGGGTGAGTGCTGATAATCAGGAAAAAATCGCAAAAATCGATATTGATACAGCGACCAGAGGGGCAGAAAAACCATCCGATCATGTGCCCCTGATCATAGAGCTGGCATCTTAAAACATGGATTTGCAACCGAAAATCCGCTAGAGTAAAGTGCGCGAGACAGACCGGCCGGAAAGGCACGTGAATGACCAGAACAAAAGAGCTTCCCTTTATAAAGATGCATGGGCTGGGAAATGATTTTATCGTGCTGGATGGCCGTGATGGAAGCCCCATGCCAGATGCAGGACAGATGCAAGCCCTTGCCCATCGGCATTTGGGATTGGGTTGCGATCAGTTGATGGTATTGATGCCGCCTGTTGAGGGGGTAGATGTTTGCCTGGATATGTTTAATGCCGATGGCAGTATCGCCGGCGCGTGCGGTAATGGCACCCGGTGTGTGGCCAGCCTGTTAATGGCGGAAAAGACAACCGACAGGGTGGTTATTCGTACCATTGCAGGGGATCTGCCCTGCTGGCGATCCGACAATCATGGCCAGATAAGTGTACAGATGGGCCCTGTGAATACAGGCTGGCAGGACATTCCCCTTGCCCGTGAAAGCGATACATTGCATTTGGATTTGGGTCTAGCCGATTTAGGTCTGGCAGTGGCTGTCTCGGTCGGCAATCCCCATGCGGTATTTTTTGTCGAAGACGCAGAGGCGATAGATATCGAAACATATGGTCCTCTTGCCGAACAACATCCGATTTTTAGCGATCGTGCCAATATTGAATTTGTCAGTCTGAAAAACCGTGGACAAATGCGGATGCGGGTATGGGAACGCGGTGTGGGTGTAACCATGGCGTGCGGGTCAGGGGCGTGTGCAGCAGCAGCAGCAGGCGTGCTGCGCGGCCTTAGCGATAATCAGGTAAAAATAGAGCTGGATGGCGGCATTTTGGATATTCACTGGCAAGAGGCAGATAGCCCGGCAGGCGGCCAGATTATTATGACAGGCCCGGTTGCCACAGTGGCCAGCGGCATTGTTTCTGCCCATTTTTTCAGCGCCCTTGCGGACAGGTAAAGCGGAAAGATAGAGCAGGGCATGAGCACACAAAACCGGCCAGACATACATACCTTTGGATGCCGATTAAATATCTGGGAATCAGAAGTTATGCGTCGCCATGCCGAATCAGCCGGGCTAAATGATGTGGTTATTATAAATACCTGTGCCGTTACCAAAGAGGCAGAACGTCAGGCCAGGCAAGCTATCCGCAAATTACGGCGCGAGAAACCAAACGCGAAAATTATTGTCACCGGATGTGCTGCCCAGATAGATCCCGATAGCTGGGCTACGATGCCAGAGACAGATATTCTGCTGGGTAATGACGATAAATTGCAGCCGGCCAGCTGGCAGGATTTGGCACAAGGTCAATTGCCGGCAAAACAGGTCAGCGATATTATGCAGGTTAAGGAAGTTGCCAGTCATCTGACCGGCAGTTTTGATGACCATACAAGAGGGTTTTTGCAAGTACAGCAGGGATGCGATCATCGCTGTACTTTTTGCATTATTCCTTTTGGCAGGGGGCCTTCGCGTTCTTCTTCGGTGGCCGATGTGGTGGCCAATGTCAGAAATATGGTCGAGGCGGGTACAAGGGAAATTGTCCTATCGGGGGTAGATATTACCAGCTGGGGACAGGATATCGAAGACCGCCCGCGTCTGGGTGTTCTGGTGCAGGAAATCTTGCATAAAGTTCCAGAATTGCCGCGCTTGCGGCTATCCTCGCTTGACCCGGCTGAACCTGATCACGCGCTGATGGAAGTGCTGGCAAGTGAAACAAGGCTGATGCCGCATTTACATTTATCTGTCCAGCATGGCGATGATATGATCCTGAAGCGGATGAAGCGCCGCCATCTTGCCCGTGATGTGATCCGCTTTTGTGAAGAGGCACGCCGCCGCCGCCGCGATGTGGTGTTCGGGGCAGATATCATCGCTGGCTTTCCAACCGAAAATGAAGCCGCCCATCAGGCCAGTTGTCAGCTGATAGGTGAGGCAGATTTGGTGCATTTACATATTTTTGGGTTTTCCCCGCGTGAGGGAACACCCGCTGCCCGGATGCCGCAAATCGAAAAATCGGTGATTAAGGCTCGGGTCGCTGATTTACGCGCCCTTGGCCAGAAACAATTGAAACGCCATCTGCATACACGCATTGGCGGTCATGATATGCTGTTATTGGAAAGCGGTGGTAAGGGCCATTTAAGCGGATTTGAAAAAGCGGTACTTTGTTTGGAGGATGTCCACAAAGCAGGACAGAAAAAGTTTTATCAGCCTGGCCAGCTTATCGCTGTGACATTGCAATCGGTGCGCGGTGACGCGATAGAGGTCGCCCCATTGCTTGCCCGGTCTGCCTAGCACAAATTTCCAGAGGAATTATTTTTTATGAGTTGGTTAAAGAAGCTTACCGCAGGTTTAAAAAAATCATCTGAAAAAGTAACCTCCAGCCTGTCTGGCATTTCCCGCCTCTTTGGCAAGGAAAAGATAGATGCTGCCTCTATCGAGGAAATAGAAGAAGCCCTTATTCTGGCCGATTTGGGCGTATCGGTTGCCAGCGATATTGCCGAAGCCCTGCGAGGGCATAAATTTGAAGGAGAGGTCACCCCTCAAGCGCTGCGTCTTGCCCTTGCTGACCAATTAACCGAGATATTGCTGCCAGTGGA
Source organism: Puniceispirillaceae bacterium (SeqCode) (assembly GCA_965660495.1). Lineage (GTDB taxonomy): Bacteria > Pseudomonadota > Alphaproteobacteria > Puniceispirillales > Puniceispirillaceae > JADHLI01. The sequence continues at coordinate 2,986 of CBFIAD010000004.1, read as the reverse complement.
AAAGCCGCTTGGCCTGACAGAAGCAGGCGAGCGGAAGGGCGATTTGCATATCATCTTGCTGGTCGGGGTTAATGGCTCTGGCAAAACCACTACCGCTGGCAAGCTGGCAGCGCGTTTTCAAGGACAGGGCAAAAAGGTGGTGATGGCAGCTGCCGATACTTTTCGGGCGGCCGCGATTGAACAGCTGGCCGGTTGGGGGGTGCGCACCGACACCAAAGTGATATCGGGTGAGCGTGGCGGCGATGCTGCCGCCCTTGCCTTTCGGGCTATTGACGAGGCCCGCGCAGATAACGCAGATGTTCTGATCATTGATACGGCTGGGCGTTTGCAAAATCGTTCGGAATTAATGGAAGAGCTGGCGAAAATTATTCGGGTAATTCAAAAACAAATTCCCGATGCCCCGCATGACAGCCTGATTGTGCTGGATGGAACAGTGGGGCAAAATGCGATTGCCCAGATGAAAGCCTTTCAGCAAACAGCCGCGCTGACCGGCATGGTGATAACCAAGCTGGATGGCACAGCAAAAGGCGGTATTGTGGTCGCGCTGGCACGCGAATTTGGCCTGCCTGTCCATATGGTGGGCGTAGGCGAGGGCGCAGATGATCTACAGGATTTCACCGCCCGTGAATTTGCCTATGCGCTGGTGGGGCTGGAGCCGGAAACAGCTGGCTGATCGGCATCTAGCCGAAAAAGGGTTCTATAAGCGCCCGGTCAGCTTATAAAATAAAATACCGACATATTCATGAAAGACGGTTTTCATAATCCTAAAGCCTATGGTTGGCGAGAAGAGTGTCTCTGACCTGTCCGGGCTTGTATTATAATCAACCGGCAGCAAAATCATCGGCGGCCAGCCAGCTTTTTGAAAACTGAGATCCGCGCGCATCATATGACTAGCAGAGGTAATTAAAATCCATTTCTGATCGCTCTTCGGCTGGATCATCTGATAGGTGAGTTGGGCATTTTCTGCGGTGTTGCGGCTTTGCCGTTCAAAATGAAAAGCCGATAAAGGCATTTGTAAATCAGATAATAGCCGTTCTATGGTCTCATCCTCAGACCAGCCTTGCGGGTGTAATTTTCCGGAAAAACCGGTAAAATATATTGGCTTATAGGGGGATTTTTTATGCAAGGCGATTGCGGTCACAAATCGCTCGGCAGAAGAACTGAGTTGCGGGGCTTGCCTGTCTGCTGAAATGATCCCGCTGCCGGTAAATCCGCCCAGAACAATAATGCCCTCTGCCCGGGCAATCATTTCCTGGCTGGGGGTGGGGGCATAATTTTCCAGCGGGCGCAACAAAGCCTGGCCAAAGGGAATAAAGCTATAGAGAAGAAATAATATGCATCCCATTGTGATAAAAAAGCGCGATAGCCGGCGCCATTTTATCCAGCTGGCCAGTTGGCCAGCCGCGACAAGCAGTACAAATTGCCAAAGAGGAATCAGGAAAATTTTCAGCACTTTACTTGCAATAAAAAATAAAGACATCAATAACCCTGCCCGCAAAAACCAGTATCCCATTCAAGGGAAAATCAAAATCATCTGCACTATGGCATGGGCAGGATATCGTGAAAAGCGCTGTTTTCTTGACAGAGGCGCGTGAAATGCGATACAAGCCTCATCAGAAATTCTGGCAAATCTGTATAATGCCTGACCTTAACGGGTTCCGTCTGTCCTTGAAGTTTTCGAGCACAGGCGCATTTGTGCTATGTTTTATGGCTGGCAGGACAGGCAAATTTGCCAAAAACAGAAATTATTTAAGGCGATAATCAGGTCACGGCAAAATAGATGTTTGATAATCTAAAAGACAAGCTGCAATCGGTTTTCAGCGCACTTGGCAAGCGCGGGGCGCTGTCCGAGGGCGATGTGGATGCTGCCTTGCGTGAAGTGCGTCTGGCCTTATTGGAAGCAGATGTTGCCCTGCCGGTTGTAAAGAGCTTTATCACCTCTATACGCGAAAAAGCGGTTGGCGCGACGGTGTTGAAATCAGTTCGTCCGGATCAGCAGGTTATTAAAATCGTCCATGACGGGCTGGTTGAAATGCTGGGCGGTGAAGCCAGCCCGCTGAAACTGGATGTTACCCCGCCGGCGGTGATTTTGATGGCCGGTTTGCAAGGGTCGGGTAAAACCACCACAGCGGGTAAGCTGGCCTTGCATCTGCAAGAAAAGCATAAGAAAAAAACCATGCTGGCCAGTCTGGATTTGACCCGTCCGGCCGCGCGTGAACAGCTACGTGCCCTGTCTGAACAGGCACAAGCCGGCATTCTGCCCGAATCAGATACCGAAACCCCTGTCCAATTGACAAAGCGCGCCATGCAGGCAGCGCGTTTGCAAGGCTATGATGTATTGATCCTCGATACTGCTGGCCGATTGAGTGTTGATGAAGCCCTGATGGCAGAATTGCGCGATATTAAATCAGCCGCAAATCCGGATGAAATTTTGCTGGTCGCAGATAGCCTGACTGGCCAGGATGCGGTCACTACCGCAGATGCCTTTAACAAGGCAGTTGGCGTAAGCGGCATTGTACTGACGCGCCTGGATGGCGATGCCAGAGGGGGTGCAGCGCTATCTATGGCCCAAACCACCGGCTGTCCGATAAAACTGGTCGGGGTGGGCGAAAAATTAGAAGCACTCGAAGCCTTTGACCCCGAACGTATGGCCGGCCGCATTCTGGATATGGGCGATGTCGTTGCGCTGGTCGAAAAGGCGGCCGAAGCAATCGAGGAAGAAGAAGCGATGCGCATGGCAGAGCGCATGGCCTCTGGTAAATTCGATATGAATGATTTTCTGACCCAGTTGCGCCAATTGCAAAAAATGGGCGGTCTGGGCGGGCTGCTGGGTATGCTGCCGGGGCTGGGCAAATTGCAAAAGCAAATCGCGGCGGCCGGCGTAGATGATAATATGGTCAAACGCCAGGAAGCGATTATCCTGTCCATGACAAAAAAGGAACGGGTTCAGGTAGGCCTGTTAAATGCCTCGCGCCGCAAACGCATT
>CBFIAD010000003.1:0-45194 GCA_965660495.1 Puniceispirillaceae bacterium (SeqCode) | reverse complement strand
CTTCTCAATAATTGACAAAATCACCACAAGCTTGTCTAGATAGAAGGCAATGGGGGGTGGGCATATCTGTCCCATCTGTTTTTTACTTTGTTTTATTTTGCTTTGCCTTATTTCGCGGACTGTTCAGCCATTTCAAAACCGGAATAAAGGCGTAACGCCGGGAAAAGGGGGCTGTGACAGCCTTTGTCCCGGCTATATGTTTGGGTTACCTATGATGTCCTATTTTTCTTCCATGCCTGCCACTGTTTGGCGGATGACCATCGCGCAAGGCCTGTCGATGAGCGTGATGAATATCAATATCATTAATACCGGCCTGGCCGGGGCGATATTGGCGCCTGCCTTGTGGATGGCGACCTTGCCGCTGTCACTGCAATTTGTATCGGTGATGCTGGCCACCCTGCCAGCCTCTTTGCTGATGGCACGCTTTGGGCGGCGACCGGTTTTTCTCGTCGGGATTACCATAGCCATTACCGCGACCTGTATTCAGGGTTATGCCCTTATTCGCGGGGATTTCGGGTTATTTGTGGCGGGGTCTTTATTGCTGGGCGTCTCGCATGGGACGGCACAATTTTATCGCTATGCGGCGGCGGATTCGGTGGCGGTGGCGGACAAGCCCAAAGCAGTATCCTTTGTGCTGCTGGGCGGATTATTTGCTGCCGTAATAGGCCCTGAAATTGCCTATCGCTTTGCCGTGGCGGTGGCCGATGCGCCCTATGCCGGGGCGTTTTTTGGGGCAGCGGGGGTGCAAATATTTGCCTTTCTGGCACTGGCCGGGCTGAAGATCGCCCCGCCAGACAGAAAAGCGCCGACAGGTCGCCCATTATCTGCTTTTTTCAGTACGGCCAGCTTTCGCCTAGGCCTGGTCGTGGCCGCGCTGGGCTATGCCTGTATGTCCTTTTTGATGACCGCTACCCCCTTGCAGATTGTTAATGTCAGCCTGCTGGGGACAGAAGAAAATGCCCGTGTTATTCAGTGGCATGTTATCGCCATGTTTGCCCCGTCCTTTTTCACCGGTGCGCTGGTATCGCGCTTTGGGGTGCGGCAGATGATATTATATGGCAGCCTGCTTTATGGTCTGGTGGTCGCATTTGCGCTGGCCGGTACCAGCTTTTGGCATTATTTTGCCGCACTGTTCCTGTTGGGGCTGGGGTGGAATTTCCTGTTTGTTACCGGCACGACCCTTATTGCGCGCATCGCCCGGCCAGCCGAACGTGGCCGGGTGCAGGGGGTGTCTGATCTGGTCATCTTTTCCTGCGTGGCTATCGCGTCGCTCAGCGCAGGGGTGCTGCATTCGGCGGTGGGCTGGGACGGGCTGGTGCTGTCTTGTCTTGTGCCGCTGGGGCTGATTTTGCTGATTTGGCTGACTACCCCGCAATCGCGGCTGGACGCAGAAAAGGAACTGGACTAACCGCGCCAGCTACCATAAATGGTGCAATGCACAATAACGGAAAGCACCCAACTCTTTCCAAATCAGAAACAATCGCTTTCATCTAGAGAAATATTACAGAAAAAAGGCAAAAAAAAGGTCGTGAGATAGCTCACGACCAAGTTTAGGGAGGAAATGCACAATAACTGTTGTGCGATGCAATAAATGCTCCTTTCCCCAAAAAATGTCAACACTCGTTACCTATTTTTTTGATCTTTTTTATCATTTTTTTAAAAATTTTTACTCTTTTTAGGTGGTAATACCGATTTCGGGCAGGGATTTCAGAATATCGGCGGGCTGTTTTTGCGTCTCGCGCAGGGTTTTAAGGGCCAGTGCATCATGGCGTTTTGCCAGCCTCTGACCTGCTTCATCTGTGATAAGAGGGTGATGCCAGTAAATAGGAGAGGGCAAGCCCAGCACCGCTTGCAACAGGCGGTGGATTTGCGTCACCGGTGCCAGATCCGCCCCGCGCACCACCAGCGTGATAGCGCTATCTGCATCATCTATCACCGTGCTGAGGTGATAGGAGGCCGGGCTGTCACGTCGCCCCAGAACCACATCACCAAATTCGGTCGGATTTACGCTGTGTTTTGTACCTGTGTGGTCGCGCCAGAAAAGGGGGGTATCGCCGGACAGGCTGGCGAGGGCACGCTGGCTATCCAGCCGCCAGACAGGGGGCATACCGTTGGCCGCTCTTTGCCGGCTTTCATCGCTATCCAGCAGATGGCGCGTCGATGGGGCAGGGCTAAGTCCATCTGCCGACAAATGCGGGGCAGAGAGCAGGCTGTCGGCTTCCTTGCGGCTGAGATAGCATGGATAGACCAGCCCCTGTTTTTCCAGTATCACCAGTTTACTGGCATAAAGGGCATGGCGCTTTGACTGATAAAGAACTGGTTCTTGCCAGGCAATGCCCAGCCAGCGCAAGTCGGAAAAAATCTGCTGTGTGAAGCTGTCCTTGCATCTGGTCTCATCCAGATCATCTATGCGCAGATGAAAATATTCTGCTCGCTCGCCAACTGCGTGCCAGGCACATAGCGCAGAATAGGCATGACCCAGATGCAGATAGCCTGTCGGGCTGGGCGCAAAACGGGTGCGCAAGATGCCGCCACATACACGTTGCAAAGCCTCTATTTTATTTGTCTGCCCTGTCACCGCAAGATTGCTTCCTATGTTGAAAATCTGTTCTTTTTTGTGGTTTTTATTATGCAAGCATAAAAGATTGCTGCCCAGTCTAATCGTTCTGGCCCGATCGTTAAGCTCTAATCATCTTGCATCGGCTGGCTAGCCATGAAAAAATTAAGGCCATGAAAAATTATAAATAGTCCTTAATATAAAAGGAGGCAGCATAGATGGGCTATCATCCCCTATCCATTTCGCTGGAAGGCGGCCGGGCATTGGCGGCTACCGCCTTTCAGAGCGATGCCGCAGCAGAATCAGCCCCTCAAAAAATGGTGGTGCTGATGCATGGCTGGGGCGCCGATAGCCAGGATCTAGCCCCCCTTGCCCCGATGCTGGCCGCAGATGCAGGAATGGCGGTAATTGTGCCGGATGCGCCGGATATCTGTTCGGCCAATCCATTTGGCCGGCAATGGTTTGAACTGGCCAGCCCGGATCTGGCTTCGGATACTATTGCCCAGGCCTGCCAGGATGGCGTGCCAGTTATTCATCAGATGCTGGGCAGCCTGTCGGCGGCGTTTGGCGTGCCGGCTGAAAACATTTTTTTGGGCGGGTTTTCACAAGGCGGGATGATAGCCCTTAGTGCCGGGCTGGGCTATTCCCGGCCTCTGGGCGGTATTTTTTGCCTGTCCGGTGGCTGGCTCACCCCTTATCAATCCATTACTCAAGAAAATAGCCTGCCGATTATTCTTGCCCATGGGGCGATAGATCCGGTTGTCCCATTGGCGATGATGGAAGCCAGCCATGCGGCGCTTTCATCTGCCGGCTTTTCAGCGCAAAGCCTGGTACGCCCTGCCATGCCCCATAGTATCGACGAGGAGGTGATAAAGGCATTGGCCGGGTTTATCGCTAAAAATAGCTAGGGGCGAGAGGGGCGGATACCACAGACGCCCTATCCAGCAGAAGCAATATTTAGTAGGATCTGTCACAAAACTATCACAATATATAGTGTAAATTCTATTATCTGCTCTTGCCAGCCAACTATCTTCATGCTTGGATTAACAAAAAGGCAGAAACTGATAAAAACAATTAGGGGGGTAGAAAGAAGCGATGAATGCGGGTATGCATCCCCCTGCATTGGTGCTCAATGCAGATTTTCGTCCGTTAAGTTATTTTCCGCTTTCGCTATGGTCCTGGCAGGATAGTGTCAAGGCGGTATTTCTGGATCGGGTAACCATTATTTCTGAATATGAAGAACAGGTTTCATCGCCTTCCATGCAGATGAAACTGCCATCGGTGATTGCGCTAAAGGAATATATTCCGCAGAGCCGTCATCCTGCCTTTACCCGTTTTAATGTGTTTTTGCGCGATAAATTTACCTGTCAATATTGTGATACCAGATTACCTGCCAGCGATTTAACCTTTGATCATGTTGTGCCACGCTCCAGGGGCGGGCGGTCGCGCTGGGATAATGTGGTGGCGGCCTGCAGTCCCTGTAATCTGAAAAAAGCCAATATGATGCCGCGCGATTGCGGGATGCATCCTCTGATTAAACCTGCCCAGCCAACAGTCTGGCAATTACAGGAACAGGGGCGCGGCTTTCCGCCCAATTATCTGCATCATAGCTGGCGCGATTATCTCTATTGGGATAGTGAATTGCTGGAAGATTTAAATGACAATCAGCCGCCGCTATAAACAGGCACTAAAACAGGGCTAGATTTTTTCTGCAATTTTAATCGCGGTTTTACATCCCGTTGAAATGATTTTTTGCATCAGGCCATAGGCTGGTGCCTCGCGCCCGTCATGGGCAACGGCAATATCGCGATGCTCCAGCTCTTCATCACGAAATCTGGCCAGCACCTCTACCAATTCAGGTTCTGCCTCTTTGGCCGATAAATCCCTGACCTGTTTATCATAATGGGTGCCGATAACCTCTTCTACGGCGATGGTACAGGCCATGGCTGCCTTGGGCCCCAGCGCAGCGGTGGCCGCACCCAGCAAAAATCCGGCCGCCCCCCATAGCGGATCCAGCACAGACGGGCGTACCTGATATTCATTCAGCAAATGGTCAAAGGCTTCGAGATGTTCTTCTTCCTGTTCCATCATATGCCGGATTTCGGCTGCATCCGGATGATTGCCCAGCACGGCAAGCTGGCCTTTATAGATGGTTTGGGCGGCGCGCTCTCCGGCATGGTTGACACGCAAATATTCGGCCAGTCTTTTATCTGTCTGTGCTTCGCCCGGGGCAGCCTGTTTTAGGATATCTAGCGGATGTATCGGCATATCTGAAAACACTCTATAAAAAAGGTCGAAAACGCTCACCTTGAATTTATATAGGATAGCTGGCCGGTAAAGGCAAAGGCAAGACATGCTGATTTTTTTAAAATACAGAAATCCCGGGGCGCATTCATTCACGCGCGCAGCAGCATTTTTCCTGCCAGCCCGGCCTGTGCCAGGCTGAACAGCATATTCCAGCCAGCCATCGACAGCCCTAAAAATTGCCAGGCAATTTCATCACAGCGAATGACCGGGGTAGCCAGCAGGAGATCCAGCATCGCACTGCTGGACAGGCTGTTATCCAGCCCGCCGCTACAACTGGCAGGGCCAGGCCATAGCGCCTGTTCCACCCCGACATGATAAAAAGCGATACCCGCATTGCCGAGTGCCAGTAACCCTATCGCCAAAAACACCAGATTGGGTCGTAGCGCGGCCAGACCCAGCAAAACGACCACCGCGATAAGCCCATGTGGCCAGCGTTGCCAAATACACAGCTTGCACGGCAACAAGCCACCAAAAATTTCAAAGGCAAAGGCAACCGCCAGCAATCCGGCAGACATTAGGCCTAATAACAGAATCATGTGATAAATCTGCTTATGCGAGGAAGAAGACGCCATATGATTTTTTTTTAACGCTCTGGAATGGATAATAAAACAGCTATGCCTGTCCTATTCTATCTATAAGGAAAGATGGGCAGGTCAAGCAGTGCCAGCCCTTTACCGGGTCATATAAATACCTGCACAGACCAGCAAGAGTAAAAGCGAGGCAAAACCGGTGACCATCCGCACATCGCGGCGATAGGCTATCAGCCCGCCAACCAGTAAAAAACGCGCAGTACGCCCAACCGCCGAGAGCAACAGGAAAGGCAATAGCCCATATCCAAATAATCCGGCACTAATCGCGATAATCTTATAAGGCAGGGGGGTAAAAGCCCCGATAAGTACCAGCATAATGCCCAGCTCGGCAAAGGCTGCCGAAACAGAGGAAAATACCGCTTCGCCGGCAATGCGCTCTGGCAACAGCATCGCCATTTGCGCCACCACCTCCTGGAGGGCAAACCCCAGATACCAGCCAATCCCGCCGCCGATAACAGAGGCCAGCGCGGTCAACAGGCTGATCTGTATCCATTGGGGTGAGCGAGCCAGTACAACGGCCGCCAGATAGGGGTCAACGGGAATCGGAATAATAATGCTTTCCAGTGCCGAAAAGAAATAAAGGAACAGCCGCGCCTTGCCCGTGCCGGCATGACGCATGATGAAATCCAGAAATTGTGTGAAATATGCGCGCATAACAGGCCTGCTATTCATATTCAAAAGACAGAAAAAAAACCGGTAAATCAATAATGCCGCCTGTTAAAACATATTCTGCTGCTCTTGTCTCTAGCCAGAGGCACGCGCCGGGCAAATATCGGCCAGCAAATGGGGGGTGTTTCGGGCTAAATTTGTTACCCAAAACAGGCATTTTGCACGAGATCAAGGGTAAAAAAATAAAAAATCGTGTTTTTTTTATAAAAAAATTAGCATCACATTATAAATAAAAAATCCAATTAAAATAATATCTTAAAAGCAATCTCTCACGAAATTTCATCGGCAATTATGAGTTGTTTTAAATTTTTTTTATAAAATTTATAATTTTTTAACGAAGTTTCGGTAAAGTGTACATTCAGGCGGTATATCTGGCGATGTGCGCCTGGATGAAGACTGGCGATGAGTGCTGGCAAAATATGATGGTTTAAAGAATTTGATTTTACGGAGTTTTGAATGACTATTTCTGCTTATGATCGGCATGGTTCTGAGGATGTTTCAGCCCTTTCAGAGGAACAAGTGACAGAACAGCTGGATGCCGGTGATCAGATAGATTCCAAGCCCTCTGCGCCGAAAAAGCCGCGCCGCGCCAAAAAAGCGGCTGCGAAAAAGACTGGCGTAAAGAAGGCTGGCGTAAAAAAGGCTGGCGCAAAGAAGTCCGTTTCAAAAAAGGCTGGCGCGAAAAAGGCTGTCTCTAAAAAGAAAGCCGTCTCAAAGCAAGCCGTAGCCGATAATCCTGTCCAGAACCGCCAGGCTGAGACAGCCGAGCATCAGCACACTATTTTGCTGGCCAATGCCCAGCTTCGTGCCTTTCTGGACGCGCAGGACAAGGCAGAAAATAAAGAGCGCGATCGGCAGAAAACTGGAAAGACAGATGGCTCGGCAACCGGCCTGTTATGGACACTGTCTGCGCTGGCGCTGGCCGCCTGTGGCGGCGGCGGTGGTGGCTCGCCTGAGCCGGAAATAAAGGGAGAGATACCTTCTCCTGGCGCGCCTACCCCTGTAAAAGGCGCGAAAGAGCCCCAAACCACGAATGCAGATTTCTTGGCCAATATCTTGCTAAGTGATGCGGAGAAGCCAAGCGCAAAAGTCGCGGATGCTGCCTCTCAGGCATTAAAGGATGGGGCAGAAACCCCGATGGCCTATGGCGAGATAGATAGAGACAGCCTCACCAATGATGGGGTCTTTTCAATTGAAATCTCGAAAATCCAGCCAGATAAAATGATATCTGTTCAGGTTGGCGGGGTTGTTGATCCGCTTACCGGTGTTCAGGTAGCGGGCGGCGGCGTGGATAAGGATGATGTCTATCAGGGGCCTGTCTGGTACAGCTTGCCAGGGTCGCCAGGGTCTTTGCTGATCACGCCTATTACCGATTAAATCGCCCGTGAATATGCGCTGGAACAGGCGCGTGATAGCCAGATTTCTGTGGATAGACAAGATTTTTACCAGCAGGTTATTGATAAATTATTCGACAATAGCGCCGATATCACCCTTGCAGATGTGCTGGATGCCAAAAATTATATCCTGCCTACCCGGCAAGAGGTGACTGATCTGGAAAACGCAAAGTTAGGCGGCTCTCTATTGAGCGAGGCGCAAGTTGCGGTAGATATTGCCCAGCAGGTCTCGGAAAAAGCCTTGTATATATTTGGTCTGCAAACAGATCTTTATACGGCCAAGGTTGAGGATAACAGCTCTGAGGCGGCAAAGAAGCAGGCCGCAGAGGAAGTGCTGGACAGGCTGATCACGATTGCCCGCGAGGTAGAAGATGGCAAGCCGGTCGCGATCCCCAACCCGACAATTGCGGTGGCGGAAGCCCAGTCTGACGGCGGGGTATCCTATGTTTTCAAACTATCGGATTTCGGTATTTTTGAGGGGGATAATGTTGATGTTGTCATCATCACCGAATTGCCGGGTCGCCATGATGTAAAGCCGCTGCGCCCTGATGCCGCTGGCAATCCCGTGCCGGCAACCTCTATTTCCTATGATGATTTTGGCGATTTATATCTGAATGGGGAGAAGGTAGTCGCCGGTCAGGAAATCAGCCGCGCCGATATTGAAGGCGACAATCTGGTCTTTAAGCCGTCGAAACATTTTGATCGCACCGCTTCGTTCAAATTCCAGCTAAAGGATGCAGATGCAGAAGGCGGGGCAAAAGCCTCTGAAATCGTTTCCCTGTTTATTACCATTAAAAAGCAGGAAAATGATGTCTATTTCTACAACCATGAGCTGTATGATGCGCAAGGATTTAAGCTTGAAAATGGTGTCTATATCCCGCCTGAACAAGACACCGAAGCCGTAGAAAATGGTGAAACCAAAAATGTAAAGAAGGAGTCGTTCGCCCGGCCGGTAGAAATTCTGGCACAGGATAGTGCTATCCCGGAAGATGGCTGGTTCGCGTTTCAGGCTTTGGCAGATGATCCCGATACAGGCGACAGCTTTGCCGAAATCACCTATGCCCTGAAAGAGGGGGATGATGCCGATCTGTTTAATATTAATACAAAAACTGGCAAGGTCACCTTTAAAAAAGCCCCTGATTTCGAAAATCCGCATGATGGCACTCTGGATGATAATGGCGTTAGACCCGATGCGGATAACACGTATGAATTCACTGTTGTTGCCACAGGCGGTGATGGCAGCACGGCCGAGCAAAAAGTTCATCTGACCGTTCAGGATCGCAATGATGAGGTTGAGCAGAGTGAGGTCAGAAATGACAGCTTTATCCGCCTGGATACTGGGGTGTATCTGGAAGTTGTGGGCGATGATGGTGCTGGCTGGAGCGCTATTAATGGCGATGACCAGCGCACTATGGAAAGCTGGGTGCGGATTAATAATCCTGCTTCTGATGGCAAAACAAATATATTGCTGGCCTATGGCAGTGCCGATGAAAGCAAGGACGCCAATGGCAAGGAAGGCGAATGGTTTGTTCTGGAGGTAAATGGCGATGGGCTGCTTCAGCTAAACACCAATATTGGCAATGTCCGCCAGAGCTTTACCGCCACCCATGCCGCCATCAATGATAACGACTGGTATCATGTAGCGGTCACCTATAGTGGTGGCACGCTGACCATCTGGCTGAATCAGGAAGCGGTGCTGAGCCAGAAAATGTATCTCAACACCACCGATGCGGCGCGTTTGCGCCTGGGGGATTCAACCCATCTATTCGCAGGCGATGCACATAAAAACGGCTCGGTTGATTTTGACAATTTCCGCGTCTGGGATAAAGCGTTGAGCGTGGAAGAGCTGACCGCCTCCTCTCGCATTCATAAATACGGGTCAGGCGATCTGAATAAGGCGGCTACCAATTTTCAGGGCGTTGAAAATCTGGCACTGGAATATAGTTTTGACCGGCTGAAAAATACCAGTGATCTGCTGGATAATTCCGGGCATGGGCGCAATGCTCGGCTGGGCAAGCTGGGTGAGGAACAGACAGATGTGCTGGCTGCGAACATTTCTGATTATCTGAAGGGGGATGGCGAAGGCGATGCCCCGGCCAACACCTCGGCCGAGCTGGCTGTGGTGGTAGAGGGCGGCCATCTTGTCCTGTCCAATGAAATGTTCGGCATTTCGGATATAGATGATGAAAATGAAGGGGTGCTTTTCCACCTTGCCCCTGTGGATGGGTATTTGGAAACCTATAATGGTAGCGATTGGGTCACAGATACAGATAATATCTTTACTCTGGGCGATTTAAAGGCTGGTCATGTTCGCTTTGTCCATGATGGGTCGGAAAACCCGAATATTCAGATACAATATTCGGTTTATGACGGGCTGGTAGGCGGCGCAGGGGCGGATAAATTTGTGCTGGATCAAAGCGATAGCGGGACAGATATTATCACTGATTTCAGCGTCTCGGACGGGGATAAAATCCGCATTGATACGGCCAACGGGGCAGGCGATGACACCAACGCTGAATTAAACCGGGCAGGCTATTATATCCGGCGTAATGGCACAGATACCGATATTACCAATGCAGATAATAGCCGCATCTATATGACCTTAAATAATATCGACTATACAGATATCACCGATAGCAGCTTTGATAGCTATTTCGAGATTATCTGAGGCGATGCAAATAAACAAAGAGGCAAAAATTAGATGGTGGGAGTACTCGGACTTGAACCGAGAAGCCTTGCGGCACAGGATTTTGAATCCAGCGTGTTTACCAATTTCACCATACTCCCGTTTCGGCATGATGCAACTAACCCCGCTCTATAGCATCCAATGAGGGTTTTTGGCAATTATAACTTGCCAAAATCTATAAATATGGGCGCAATGGGAAATCTGTAGGCGGATTTTTTTTAAAACAGGCAGGCAGGCGCGAAAAACGGGGGGCGATCAGATGACAGACCATGTCACCGATACAGGCCTGAACAAACAGGCCGCCCATATCATCGCCTTTTTGAGCGAGATAAAATTATCCGATATCCCGCCAGAGGTGGTGACCCATGCCCGCTATTTGATGCTGGATTTGCTGGGGGTGGCAGCGGCTGGCCGGCAAACCCGCACTGCCGATATTATTATTGACTATGCCTTGGCCTGTATGGCCGCAGGGCATAACAGCCCTTCTGTTCCTATACTGTTTGACGGGCGGCTGGCCAGTACCGCCGGGGCCGCGCTGGCCGGCGGGATGATGATAGATGCAATAGATGCCCATGATGGCTATAAACAGGCCAAGGGTCATGTGGGCTGTGCGCTCTTGCCCTCGATACTGGCCGCCCTTGCCAAAACCGGCCAGCTGGAAGATATGGACGGGCTGCTCACCGCGCTTGTTGCAGGCTATGAGGTCGGCAGCCGTTGCGGGGTCGCCTTGCACCGAACCGCTGCAGATTATCACACCTCCGGGGCGTGGATGGCGGTGGCAGTGGCCGGGGTGGCATCGCGTATCTATGGGCTGGATGCAGCGCGTTGCTGGCACGCGATGGGGATTGCAGAATATCATGGGCCGCGTAGCCAGATGATGCGGGTTATTGATTATACCACCATGTTAAAAGATGGCTCTGGCTGGGGGGCAATGGCAGGGGTCAGTGCTGCAGAAATGGCCGCCCTTGGCTTTACCGGTGCGCCAGCCGCCATTATTCGCGCAGAAGACTGTGCCGATATCTGGGCAGACCTAGGCTCAGAATGGCTGTTGCCCCGGCAATATATCAAGCTCTGGCCGGTTTGCAGATGGGCACAACCTGCGATGCAGGCCATACAGTCACTCTGGCAGGAACGCCCCTTTGATATCCAGCAGATCGCGCATATCGAAATTGAAACCTTTCATGAAAGTTTGCGCCTGGCCAGCCCCCACCCCACCAGTCCGGATGAAGCCCAATACAGCCTGTGCTGGCCGGTTGCCGCCATGCTGGTCGCTCTGTCCGAGGGCCGAGAGCTGGCCGCCTATGATGTATCAGAAGCCGCACTGGCCAGAGCCGATATTCACAGGTTGAGCAGCTCTATTACCCTGATAGAAAAAGCCGCTTTTAATCAGGTTTTTCCAGAATTGCGCCAGTCAGAGGTGCATCTTTATTTTCGTGATGGCAGCCGCCGCTCGTCCTTTAGTGCACATACAAGGGGCGATCCTGAAACCCCGGTCAGCTATGCGGAGATGACGGCCAAATTTGATCGGCTGATCGCCCCGACCCCGCTTGCCAGCCGGTCAGAAGATTTGCGGCAAATTTGCTTAAACCCTGAATCCTCTTTGATGGAACCGCCCCTGAATCAGCTGCTGTTTTTCCCGAATTGACCGAATATCCGCGTTTGATTTTGGGAAGCAGCTGGTTTTGTTAGCAGAAATTTAAGAATTATAATTGGGGCTAGTCTATTGGAAAAACAGCATAATCAGCCTTTTTAAAAGGATTTAGCTTTTTACTGGCCTTGCGGGGATTTGAATATATGTTAGGCTATTTGCAATGATATGATGTGTGCGCTTTTCCGGCGCGTTTTTGGTTATGCGCACAACATTTATAAAATTGAAAATGGGTTCCTTGGGAGGACGAAAAAAATGGTTTTTGATAAATTGAACAATCGGCCTGTTCATGAAAAGGCAGAGATGTATGCAAAGGAATATGCAGAAGGACATCTCTCGCGCCGTGAATTTATGGTTCGGGCCACCGCACTTGGTGTATCCTCTGCTGCGGCCTATGCGCTGATCGGCCAGAGCGATGCCGAAGCAGCGGTAAAATGGACAAATCCGCCGAAAAAAGGCGGAACATTGCGTATTCAGCAAGAAGTACGTGCATTGAAAGACCCGCGCACCTATGACTGGTCACAGATTGCCAACTTCACACGTGGCTGGCTGGAATATCTGGTTCAGTATAACCGCGATGGCACAATCGAGGGCAAGTTGCTGGAAAGCTGGGAAATTAATGCAGATGCGACCCAATATATCCTGAAGGTCAGAAAAGGCGTGAAGTGGAATAACGGGGATGATTTCACCGCAGAAGATGTTGCCAATAACTTTGAGCGCTGGTGTGACAAGGGCGTAGAGGGTAACTCTATGGCTGGCCGGATGAATACTCTTATCGATCCGGACACCAACAAGGCGATTGCCGGGGCAATTGAAGTGGTAGATTCCCATACTGTGCGTCTGAATCTGCCGAAATCAGACATTACCCTTATCGTAGGTGCGGCTGACTACCCGGCAGCGATTGTCCATAAATCCTATGACAATACAGCAGAAGGCTTGCTGAACTCACCGGGTACAGGGCCATATCTGGCTGAAAGCCTGGAAGTGGGCGTAAAGGCTGTGCTGGTGAAGAACGAAAACCACAAATGGTGGGATGCGGCCAATGGGGCGTATCTGGACCGCGTGGAATATATCGATTATGGCACAGACCAGACAGCTTTCTTTGCAGCTGCTGAAGCCGATGAAGTCGATATGATGTATTGGACAACAGGTGAGTTTGTCGAACTGTTTGACCAGCTACCAGGCTGGGAAAAGTCAGAAGCAGTGACCGCTGGTACAATTGTTATCCGTCCAAACCAGGAAGCAGAAGTAAATGGCATGAAGCCTTATGCAGATGTTCGGGTGCGCCGCGCATTGGCAATGGCAGTAGATAATGCTGTTTGTCTGGAGCTGGGCTATGCCGGTCAGGGGATCGTGGCGGAAAACCACCATGTATGTCCTATCCATCCTGAATATGCCAAGTTGCCAAAACGAACGGTCGATGGTGCAGCGGCAAAGGCATTGATGGATGAAGCTGGCATGGGCGATTTCGAACATGAGCTGATCTCTATCGATGATAGCTGGAGAAAGCCAACCACCGATGCGGTAGCCGCACAATTGCGCGATGCGGGTATCAAGGTAAAACGGACAGTGATGCCAGGTTCGACTTTCTGGAATGACTGGGCAAAATATCCGTTCTCCTCTACCAACTGGAATATGCGCCCTCTGGGGGTTCAGGTTCTGGCTCTGGCCTATCGTTCCGGTGAAGCCTGGAACGAAGCAGCCTTCAGCAATGCTGAATTTGATTCTCTGCTTTCCACCGCTCTGTCTATCGCAAATGCAGATGAGCGCCGTGAAGTGATGGCAAAGATTCAGAAGATCATGCAGGATGAGGGTGTGATTATCCAGCCTTACTGGCAGTCACTTTACAGACATGCTCGTAAAACAGTTCAGAATGCTGAAATTCATCCAACATTTGAAATCAAGCCACAATATATGGGTTTCAAAGCCTAGCTTGACATCCGGGGCGAGGGTCATATCTGATCCTCGCTCTTTTTCTTTTTTTGAATTATTTCATATATTTCTAGCGAACAGATTTTTTAATGCTGACTTTCATAACAAAACGTTTACTGGTTATGCTGGCCACGTCGCTGTGCCTGACCTTTGTGGTGTTTTTTCTGACCAATTTACAGCCGAATCTGGAAAAATTGGCTAAAACCGAGGCCAATAACAGAATGACGGATGATCAGGTGATCAGCTGGCTGGATCGAAATGGCTATTCTGATCCTGTGTTATTTCGCTATGGGCAGTGGCTGGGGGTAATGCCGGGCTGGGTCAGAACAGATGCCGATGGCAAGGTGACTGGCAGATGTATTGCTTCGGGCGTGGAGGCTGCGGATGCGCCAAGCTATTGCGGGATAATACAGGGCTATTTTGGCCGATCTACTGTGTTTAAGGAATCAGTGGATGTCATTATCGTTAAACGTTTATCGCTGACCGGGATTTTAATGTTCTGGGTGATGGTCGTGATGGTGCCGGCGGCTCTGATTGTGGGCGTTCTGGCAGGGATGCGCGAGGGATCAAAAAGCGATAGAACGCTGTCTGCCATATCGATTTTAACTACGGCAACACCTGAATATGTCTCAGGGGTGGTGTTTATCGTAGTGTTTTCCAGTATGGCGGTTGGGCTGAAATGGTTCAAAGGCTCGGCTACTTCTGCGATGGATGAGATAACCTTTGCCAATTTCACCCTGCCAGTTATGACGATGGCGCTATATGGGATGGGCTATATTGCGCGGATGACACGCGCCTCTATGGCCGAAGTAATGACCGCCCAATATATCCGCACGGCTCGCCTCAAAGGTGTGAGCTTTCGAAATGTGGTGTTAAAGCACGCCTTGCGGAATGCGCTTATCGCCCCTTTTACGGTGATTATGTTGCAGTTTCCATGGTTGCTGACAGGGGTGGTTATTGTGGAAACCCTATTTAATTATAAGGGCTTTGGCTGGACACTGGTTCAGGCGGCCGGCAATAACGATATTGAATTGCTGTTATCCTGTTCGATTGCGGCTGTGCTGGTGGTCCTGATAACCCAGCTGATTTCCGATATTGGTTATGTCTATCTGAATCCGAAAATTCGGGTGAATTAGGAAATGGGGGATAGACAGTCATGGAACCGCTAAGTCGGGCCGAAATTTTTGGGCAAATCTTTGTACAATTCACCCCTGTCTGGATAGGGCTGGTGCTTATCTTTGTGCTATCGGCCATGTTCAAGCGGCGGCTGGGGCTTTATGGCCGCCTGTTTGACAGCACTATTGGCATGATTGGCCTATTTATTGTTTTGTTCTGGGTGTTGACGGCTATATTCGCCGATTTGATTATCACCCAGGATCCCCTTGCCCAAATATCAGGGATGAAAAATAAACTGCCCGGCACACCGGTTCAGGGGGTCGATAATTCCTATTATCTGCTTGGCGGGGATAATCTGGCACGTGATGTGTTCAGCCGGGTGGTGATGGGCGCCAGATTTGTGTTGTCTATCGCGCCGGCGGCGACCTTGTTTGCCTTTATGGTCGGGGTGACATTGGGCTTGCCGGCAGGCTATTTTGGCAAGCGGCTGGATACAATTTTATCATTTATTGCCAATATGGTACTGGCCTTTCCGGTAATCTTGCTATTCTATCTGCTGGTGACACCTGAAATTCGGGTGACCGGTATCCCGACCATTATGGCGGCGGTGTTATTCCTGTTCCCTATTGTCTTTTTAATGATGCTGTTTCAGTCGCGTTATTATACCGAGCCAGCCAAGCGTAATCTATATTGCGGAATTACGCTTATTATCTGTTTATGGGCCTATTCCGGTCTTGCTTTTAATGCCGATCCGCTGGGCGTCTTTTATATGGATCCCAATCTGCTGAATGTGTTTGTTTCAGTGGTGTTTGTAAATTCGCCTACTGTCTTTCGTATTGTGCGCGGGATTACGCTGGATATTCAAACCCGCGATTATGTGGCGGCAGCCCAAACACGCGGCGAAGGGTCATGGTATATCATGCTTTGGGAAATTCTGCCCAATGCCAGAGGCCCGCTGATTGTCGATTTTTGCTTGCGTATTGGCTATACGACCATTTTGCTGGGTACGCTGGGCTTTTTTGGCCTTGGCGTCAGCCCGGAAAGCCCGGATTGGGGTTCTACCATCAATGATGGGCGCAAGCTGTTATCGATTTATCCGCATCCGGCCTTGCCGCCAGCGATTGCGCTGATGTCACTGGTTCTGGGATTGAACCTGCTGGCAGATGGCCTGCGCGAAGAATCGTTAAAGGATTAGGAGCCAGCTATGTCAGTTAAACAGGAATATAACGGCCCTATTCTGGAGATAAATAATCTGTCGATTTCCTTTTTTACCCGTTTGCGCGAAATCCCTGCGGTGATGGATTTTTCCTGTGTGGTACAGCCGGGTGAGGCAATGGGGCTGGTTGGCGAGTCCGGTTGCGGGAAATCAACGGTCGCTCTCGGGGTGATGCAGGATTTAGGCGTGAATGGCCAGATTGTCGGCGGCTCCATCAAATTCAAAGGCCAGGATTTAAGCAGTCTAAGCGAAGCAGAATTACGCCAGATTAGAGGCTCGGAGATCGCCATGATCTATCAAGAGCCAATGGCCTCTCTCAATCCGGCCATGAAAATTGGCAAGCAGCTGATAGAAGTGCCGATGATCCATGAAGGGCTGAGCGAGCCGGAAGCCTGGAAGGTTGCCCGCCAGGTGGTCGAGGATGTGCGCTTGCCAGACCCGGATCGTATCCTGCAAGCCTATCCGCATCAGCTTTCAGGCGGCCAGCAACAGCGTATTGTGATTGCGATGGCGCTGATGTCCAAGCCCTCTTTGCTGATATTGGATGAACCAACCACCGCACTGGATGTAACCGTTGAGGCAGGGATTGTTGATCTGGTAAAGGGACTGGGCAAAAAATATGGTACATCCATGCTATTTATCAGCCATAATCTGGGGCTGGTCATGGATGTGTGCGACAGGATTTGTGTGATGTATTCCGGCGAAGCGGTCGAAACAGGCACCGTGGTGGATGTGTTCGATAATATGCGCCATCCCTATACACAAGCCCTGTTCCGTTCGATCCCTCTGCCAGGGGCAGATAAAAACAGTCGGCCATTGGTAGCGATACCCGGAAACTTCCCTCTGCCGCATGAACGCCCGCAGGGCTGTAATTTTGGCCCGCGTTGTGATTATTTCAAAGCTGGAATATGTGACAATGGGGATATCCCGATGGCGCTATATAACAAAAAGACAGACCATCAGACACGCTGTTCACGCTTTCAGGAAATTAACTGGCTGGCAGATGCGGTGCGTGCAGATGATGTGGCAGAGGTTAAGGCAGGGGAAATTATCCTCGATATTGATGATCTGAAAAAATATTATGAGGTAAGCGCAAATGCGCTCTTCAGCTCAAAGGAAAAGAAAGTCGTCAAGGCGAATGAGACCATTAGCCTGGTTGCACGTGAGGCAGAGACCCTCGCCATTGTGGGCGAGTCTGGCTGTGGAAAATCAACGCTGGCCAAGGTGCTGATGGGGCTGGAAACCGCGACCAGTGGCAAGGTACAGCTGCTTGGCCAGAATGTAGAAGATGTGATGATAGAGGACAGGGACACCAAAACCGTATCCTCTATCCAGATGGTTTTTCAAAACCCGTTTGATACGCTGAACCCTTCCATGTCTGTAGGGCGGCAAATTATTCGTGCCCTCGAAGTGTTCGGGATTGGCGATAATGATGAGGCGCGCAAGCAAAAAATGCTGGAGTTGCTGGATTTGGTAAAATTGCCGCGCGAATTTGCCGAACGGATGCCAAGACAGCTTTCCGGTGGCCAGAAACAGCGTGTCGGGATTGCCAGAGCCTTTGCAGGCGATGCCCGTATCGTGGTTGCAGACGAGCCTGTTTCTGCCCTTGATGTGTCGGTTCAGGCAGCAGTAACCGAATTGCTAATGGAAATTCAGCGTCGTTCGCGCACCACCTTGTTATTTATCAGCCATGATTTATCGATTGTGCGCTATTTATCTGATCGGGTGGTGGTGATGTATCTGGGGCATATTGTTGAAACCGGTACAACCGATCAGGTTTTTGCCCCGCCCTATCATCCCTATACCGAAGCCCTGTTATCTGCAGTACCGATAGCCGATACCCGTATTCAGCGCAAACGCATCGTGCTAGATGGGGACATCCCTTCTGCGGTTAATCCGCCCTCTGGCTGCCCGTTCCAGACCCGTTGCGGCTATAAGCAGGAAGCCGGAACAGATCTCTGTGAAACCGAAGTCCCGCCCGTTCGCAATTTGCAAAACGGGCATCAGATTAAATGTCATCTGGCCGATGATATTCTGGCCAGAATGGATCCGGTAATCGCTTTGGCCAATGATAATGCCAAGCCTAAAAAGGCAGCAAAAAAAGTGGCTAAAAAAGCTGTGAGGAAAGTGGCCGGGAAAACAGCTAAAGAAGCGGTAAAAAAAGCAGCTAAAAAATCCGCAAAGAAAAGAGCCTGATGTTTTTGAAAGGCTGTTTTGCCTTTTTTTAGGTCTAAAAAACGTTCTTAAATCTGCAGACAATCGGGTTTTCAGTAAATAAAAACAGTTTTTGTAATTTAAAATTCTCTGCCTTTTTATCGATTTTACAGAGTGTTAGATTTTTATTTTGCCTGTTTTCAAGGCATTTGAAATTAAAAATAGCGCCAACCCTTGTCAAATCGTGGCAAGAAGCGCATTTTAAAGCATGGGAACGGCAATTAATGTGGAGGTCACATTAATGCCTGACGATCTACTCGATAAACGCAGCGGTCATACACAATCTGTCTCTCGCGCGCTGAGTTTACTTTCAAAACTGGCAGAAGAATCCGAAGGGCTAAACCTTTCGGAATTGGCGCGTCGTGTTGGTCTTGCGCCTTCGACCGCGCATCGCCTGCTTACCACCTTGCAGCTGGACCAATATGTCCGTTTTGAAGATGGGCGATGGCTTATAGGTGTGCAATGTTTTAATGTCGGCTCGTCCTATATGCGCGCCCGTGATGTGTGTTATATGGCACGCCCCTATTTACGGATGTTGATGCAGGAAACAGGCGAGACGTCCAATCTGGCATTGGTAGAAGAAGATGAACTGGTCTATCTGGCGCAAACCGAATGTCCTGAACTGATGCGAGCGTTGGCACGGCCGGGGGCAAAAGCCCCTCTGACCTGTTCGGCTGTGGGCAAGGTTGCACTGGCCTTTATGCCGCGCCAGCAGGCTGATCAGATGATTGCCAAAGCGGGCATTCAGCAAATGACCCGCAAAAGCCATGTAACCGCTGCCAGCCTGTGGCGCGATATCGAGGCGATTAAAAAACGCGAAGTTGCCTTTGATGATGAAGAACATTCCGATGGCTTGCGATGTGTTGCCGCTCCGATATTTGAAGCCTCTGGACAGGTGATGGGCGCGTTATCTATTAGCGGGCCTTCTGTTAGGGTAACCGAAGCCCAGATGGTGAATAATGGCCGGGCGGTGCATCGTGTCGCAAAGGATATGACACGGGCGCTGGGCGGTGTCTGGCCAAGCTAACCCCAATTGGATGAAAGCCAGCAGTCAGGCGTCAAAACCCTTCAGCGTGGGAAATCAAAGCGTGGCTATCCCTCGCTATGGGCTTTCACCAATGCGGTAAGCCGTTCCATCTTGCGGTCTGGCATCCCCTCTTCGCGCAAGGCTTGCGTCGTTTCAAAAAGATAATCCCTGCAAGGGCCAACAAAACCCTCTGCTCTGGCAATGTGACGGGCGGTTTCCTGGTCGCTCATTTTCGGGGCAAAGCTGGGGCTGTCATGGCGAATGGTAAAGGCAAGGGCATTCACCATGCCCCTGTCGGTTTGCACCCGAAGCCAGCGCGGCAGATAGGAATTGTTCAGCATTTCGCGCCGCCATAATATATCCAGCTCTTCTGCGGCACGCTCGGCCCGAATACGATAAACACATCCCTTTACCGAACCGCCCCTGTCCAGTGCCAGCACAAGACCAGGCGCATCAGGATTGCCGCGCCCGATACGCGTCCATAAACAAAATCGTTTATGAAAGCCGAAAAGCTGGCCATAGCGACGTTCTTCAAAATCGATAAGAGGGTTCCAGATAAGACTGCCATAGCCAAAAATCCAGATATCCTCGTCTCCATGCTGGTCAGCCAGAAATTGCCGGCGCGAGGCTTGCAATTCTTCCATGGACAGTACCGTGCTGGCCGCGCCATCACGCGCTGTTGCCAGCTTGTATACCGTGCCATTGGCCAGCATATCCCGGCTTAGACGATTTAATCTGTCCGGCAAGGAAGGGTTATCTGTCATGTTACTCAGCTTTGTGACCCATCATCTGATTTGCGCGATATCACCAATTGCGGATAAGGAATTTCAATATTATGGGATTCCAGCACGGTTTTCAGGCGTCTGTTTAACTCCCAATTCAGCTGGAAAAAATCTTTATATTCAGCAAAGAGGCGAAGGCGAACAGTTATCGCACTATCGCCATAGGCAACCACCAGAAATACCGGGGCGGGGTCTTTTTTCACCCGTTCATCATCGGTAAGGGAAAGAAGCGCTTTTTCAGCGATATCCAGATCACTTTCATAGGAGATGCCAATATCAATATCCATCCGCCTTACGTCATGGCGGGAATGATTGATGATAATTGACGACCAGATAGAAGAATTCGGCACCGAGATATAAATATTTTCAAATGTATCTATTTGTGTGGAAAACAGGCCAATTTCGCGCACCGTCCCGGAAATGCCATTTGCCTCAATCCAGTCTCCAACCCCAAAAGGCCGCAAGAGCAACAACATAATCCCCGCTGCCACATTGGAAAGCGTGCCCTGCAAGGCAAGGCCGATCGCCAAACCTGCCGCACCCAGTACCGCGATGATAGAGGTGGTCTGAATACCAAATTGCCCCAATGCCACAACAAAGGTCAGAATAAGCCCGGCATATCGGGCGATAGAGGCTAAAATCGGGGTCAGGGTCGGATCAAGACGGCTGATTTTGGATGTTTGTGTGCGAATAAAGCTGGCCGCCCTGCCAGATAGCCAGAACCCCAGAATAAGCGTGCCAAAACCAGCCAGAATATTGGCCATCACCGGGAAAGCCTGCTCTATCAGAACAGACATACTGTCAAAAGATGACATCAGGGTTGTTGCAGCGTCCATTTTTAACTTTCCTGAAAAAATTACGGCTTGCCATCTGGCCTTGCCTGTCGAAATCGCCTGTTTTGCCTTTAGCCCTATTATAGGCAATCCAGATATATTTGACCAGCACCCTAAATTATCACGCCAATTGTCAGAGCTGCTGGAAAATCATAGTAAATTAAGCGGGATATTTCACTCTGTGGATTGAGTTTTAGACCTTGTCTATCTATAGTCTGGCTCAGGTAGAAGGGGTAAATGAAAAGTGATGAAACTGCATAGATGGTCTGTTGGGGATGGCGTGCTGGAAACAGGCGGCCTATGTTGTGCTATTGGCAATTTTGACGGGGTGCATAAAGGTCATCAAGCGCTTATCGGCAAGGCGCGCAGCACTGCCAGAACAAGAGGGTTGCCGCTTGCCGTGATTTGCTTTTCGCCTCATCCGCGCCGCTATTTTCAGCCCGATCAGCCCCCCTTTTTATTGATGGATACTCATACCAAGTTAAAAATGCTGGCCGACCAGCAGGCCGATATGGTGATAGAGATTACCTTTGATGCAAAATTGCAGATGATGGCCCCTGAGGAATTTGTGCGCGATGTTTTGCACCAGGCATTGGATGTGCGCCATTTATTTGCCGGAGCAGATTTTGCCTTTGGAAAAGGGCGTTCCGGCACGATGGAGCTGTTACAGAAATTTGGCCAGCCTTTGGGCATCGCGGTAGAGGCGCTATCGCTGGTTTCAGGTGAGGGTGCAGATATTATCACCTCTACGGCTATTCGCACCGCCTTGCAAACCCCTGATCTGGAGCTGGCAGGTGCGTTGCTCGGCCGCGTGCCTATCCTGTCCGGCATAGTGGCAGAAGGCGATAAGAGGGGACGCCAGCTGAATTTTCCCACTGCCAATATTGCCTTGCATGACTGCATGGCCCCTGCCTTTGGGGTATATGCGGTAAAGGCCGGGCTGGAGCGCGAAGACGGGAGCGAAAGGATGCTGGCCGGGGTTGCGAATATCGGGCGGCGGCCAACGGTGAATGATCGCGGCATTTTGGCTGAAGCCCATCTGTTTGATTTTGCCGAAGATATTTATGGCCAGCGGCTTAATCTTTATCTGCATCGCTTTATTCGCGCAGAGCAGAAATTTGACGGGTTGGAGGCGCTGACTGCCCAAATCGCCAAAGATGTTGCCCATGCCCGGGATATCCTTGCAGCCTGAGCGTATTTGCGGTGAAACCATTGGACATTTTTTGCGCCAGCGATTAAAAAATTGGGCGGTAATGCCAAATGTCGAAAATTGACTACATAAGCGAATTAAGGGGGATAAATCCCCTTATTCAGCGCCAGCGATAATCAGAGATTAAATGATGGATTATAAACAGACCGTATTTCTTCCAAAGACAGATTTTCCCATGCGCGGCGGCTTGCCAAAAAAAGAGCCTGAGATTTTGGCGCATTGGCAAAAGCTGGATCTGTATAAAAGATTGCGGGCAGAGCGGGCAGATGCCCCTAAATTTGTGCTACATGATGGCCCGCCCTATGCCAATGGCCAGCTGCATATCGGTCATGCGCTGAATAAAATTTTAAAAGATGTGATTAACCGCTCGCAATCCATGCTGGGAAAAAACGCCAATTATGTGCCGGGCTGGGATTGCCATGGCCTGCCCATCGAATGGAAAATTGAAGAGCAATATCGCAAAAAAGGCAAAGATAAGGATGAAGTGCCTATCGCAGAATTTCGCCAGGAATGCCGCGATTTTGCTGCCCATTGGTTGCAAATCCAGTCAGAGGAATTCCAGCGTCTGGGGATTTTAGGGGATTGGGAAAACCCCTATACCACGATGAAATTTGAAGCTGAATCCATTATCGCTGCCGAGATGGGCAAATTTTTGATGAATGGCAGCCTGTATCGCGGTTCAAAACCGGTTATGTGGTCGCCTGTGGAAAAAACCGCCCTTGCCGAAGCAGAAGTGGAATATTCAGACCACACATCTGTGACCATTTTTGCACGATTTACCCTGAAACAAAGCCCAATTGAGGGGCTGGACGGGGCAGCGCTTATCATTTGGACAACCACCCCCTGGACGATGCCGGGCAACAGGGCGATGGCTTGCGGGGCAGATATTGATTATAGCGCGCTGAAAATAACCCAAATCAAGGAAGGGTCCCTGGCCAAAATCGACGATGTTATCTGTTTGGCCGATGAATTGCGTGAGGATGTTTTTGCCCAAACCGGTATTCTGGCAGCCGAGAATATAAAACATTTTAAAGGGGCGGAAATGGCCGGGGCTATTGCAGCCCATCCAATGGCGGCAGAAGGCTATGATCATGATGTGCCGGTATTGCTGGCAGATTATGTAACCACCGATCAGGGGACAGGTTTTGTGCATATTGCCCCCGGACATGGCCCGGAAGATTTCGAGCTTGCCCATCTCAAGCACGGTATAGAAGTCCCTGATACGGTTGGCGAGGACGGCATTATTGCGGCGCATTTGCCATTATTCGGCGGGATGCACGTATTGCGCGACAATGCCCGCATTGCCGAGATTATGGCAGAAAAAGGCGGGCTAATCGGCATTGGATCGCTGACCCATTCCTATCCCCATTCCTGGCGCTCGCACGCGCCGGTAATTTATCGCAATGCCGCGCAATGGTTTGTTTCGATGGGCGATAGGCAGTCAGATGGCACGGGCTTGCGCGATACTGCCCTGGCAGCATTGAAGGTAACCGAATTCTATCCTGCCTCTGGCCAGAACCGTTTAACAGCGATGATCGCCAACCGTCCGGACTGGTGTTTATCGCGCCAGCGTGCCTGGGGTGTGCCTATCCCGGTTTTCTATCATAAAAGGACAGGCGAGCCCTTGCGCGATCAGGCGGTGGTAGACCGGATTGTGGCCGCCTTTGCAGAAGATGGCTGTGATGTATGGTTTACCAGACCAGCATCGGACTTTTTGGGTGCTGATTATGATGAAAAGGACTATGTACAGGTCAAGGATATTGCCGATGTCTGGTTTGATTCAGGCTCTACCCATGCCTTTGTTCTGGAAACACGCGATGATTTGCAATCGCCTGCGGATCTGTATCTGGAAGGCTCTGACCAGCATCGCGGCTGGTTTCATTCTTCCTTGCTGGAAAGCTGTGGTACGCGCGGGCGTGCCCCTTATAAGGGCGTTCTGACCCATGGTTTTGTGCTGGATGAACAGGGGCGCAAAATGTCCAAATCGCTGGGCAATGTGGTTGCCCCGCAAAAGGTAATCGAGCAAAATGGCGCAGATATTTTGCGCCTCTGGGTGGTCAGCTCGGACTATTATGATGATTTGCGTATTGGGCCGGAGATCATTAAACGCCAAAGCGATCATTATCGGCGTATCCGCAATACCCTGCGCTATCTTTTAGGGGCTGGTGAAGGGTTTGACGCAAAAAAAGAAGGCCTTGCCGCAGAAGAAATGCCAGAGCTGGAACGCTGGGTATTGCATCGCCTGACCGAGCTGGACAAGCTGGTACGCGAAAAAACCAAGCGGTATGATTTCCACGCGATTTTTACCCATATCCATGATTTCTGTAATGGCGATCTCTCGGCCTTTTACTTTGATATTCGCAAAGACACGCTCTATTGCGATAGCCCGGCCTCGATTGAACGCCGCGCTTGCCGCACCGTAATGGATGAAACCTTGAAATGCCTGATTAGCTGGATTGCCCCTATCTTGTGCTTTACCGCAGATGAAGCCTGGATGGCCTATCGCGGGGATGATACAGATTCTATCCATTTGCATGAATATGCCAAGACACAGGATAGCTGGCATAATGCAGCACTCGGCCAGAAATGGGCCGCCATTCGCAAAGTGCGTTCGGAGATTACAACCGCACTGGAAGCTGCCCGTAATGAAGGGCTGATAGGCGGCAGCCTGTCTGCCGATATTCGGGTAACGACATCGGCTGCAACCGCTGGATTGCTGGAAGGGATCGATCTGGCAGATTTATGTATCACCTCTTCGGCTGAATTGATTGACGCAGGCGATACGCCAACCAAAATCGAGGTGGCACGCGCCACAGGCGGTAAATGTGCGCGCTGCTGGAAGCAATTTTCAGAGATTCCGGCCGATAGCGAGAATCAAATTTGCGGGCGATGTGCCGATGTGGTCGCCCAGCAGGGAGCAGGATAATGTTTTCACTGCCCAGTTTTGTTCTTGGGCGGCAATTTATCTTGCTGACCCTTTTGGTGTTGGTGCTGGATCAGCTGACCAAAAGCTGGGCATTATCAGCCCTGTTCGTGACCGGCCAGCAGATAGTCATTACCCCATTTTTTAATTTAACCCCTGTCTGGAATAGTGGAATCAGCTTTGGGCTATTGGCTGATTTTCCATCGGTTACCGGGCTTGGTATTCCTGTTTTTGCGCTATTGGTGGTGGCCTGGCTATATTTGCAGCTCAGCCAGCTGGAAGCGGTGCAACGCTTCGGGGCAGGGTTTATCGCCGGCGGGGCGCTTGGCAATGTGGTTGACAGGCTGCGCTTTGACCGGGTGATTGATTTTATTGACCTTCATTTGCTAGGCTATCATTGGCCAGCCTTTAATATTGCTGATAGTGCGATATTTATTGGCGTTGTAGCGTGGTTATATGGCATTATGAGCGCACCCAAATCAGAAGGGGACACCCATGCGTAAAAACCTTTTCTCCTCCAGCCTGTCGATAGCGGCTTTTTCCTTGCTGGCGCTTGGGCTATCTGCCTGTTCTGATTTTCGCCAGGCGATTGGTACAGAAAAATCATCGCCAGATGAATTTGAAGTTGTTATTCGCCCGCCTCTATCCTTGCCGCCTGATTTCGGGGCGCGCCCACAGGCCAATAATGCCAGCCAGAGTGCTGCGCTTGCGCCTGTCACTTCTGCCAGCAAAACAGATTTGCTGCGTCCGCGCGCTGGCAAGGCAAGCAGTTTTAATGATGTCTTTGCCTTTGATAAAATCGAGGAAGATATTCGCACAAAGATTGATGAAGAAACCGCTGGTATTATCTATGAGAAGCGTTTGCCGCTTCAGGTAATTTTTGGCGGCTTGCCCAATGTTGGCCCGGTGGTCGATACATTGGCAGAAGATGCCCGAATCCGGCGCAATCAATTACAGCAAAAAGCCATTAATGAAGGGGCGACCCCTGCCATTGATGAAGTTTTTAACGAACCTACTCTCGTGGAATAGGCATAACGGCTCATGCCCCCTATTATTCGCCTGCTACCAGAACAGCTGATTAATCAAATCGCTGCCGGTGAGGTCATTGAACGACCGGCCAGCGCCTTAAAGGAGCTGGTCGAAAATGCCATTGATGCGGGGGCCAGCCGCATTGATGTCACGCTCGAAGAAGGCGGATTAGCCGGATTGCGGGTCAGTGATAATGGCTGCGGGATGAGCGATGCGGATATGGCCATGGCCGTAACCCGTCATGCCACCTCCAAACTGGCAGATGATGATCTGATTGCTATTTCCCATTTTGGATTTCGCGGCGAAGCCTTGCCCTCTATCGCTTCGGTGGCGGTATTGGTGATGACCTCGCGCCCGCAAGGGGCTGAACATGGCTGGCAATTAACCGTCTCGCATGGCAAGCTGGCAGAGATACAGCCCGCCGCCTCGGATATTGGCACGCAAATCGAGATATCTGATTTATTTGGCTCTATTCCGGCGCGGCTGAAATTTCTGAAAACCAGAAAGACAGAAGCCGCACAATGTCTGGATGTGGTTAAAAGGCTGGCGATGGCCTGTCCGTCTATTGCCTTTCACCTGCGCGATACGGGCAAAAATTTGCTTAGCCTTGCCGCGCAGCTAGATAATGAAACAGGCCGGCAAGCCCGTCTGGCGGCGCTGATGGGAACAGCTTTTGCCAAAGAAGCAGTGCAGATAGATGCCACAAGACAGGAAGTGCATCTGCATGGTCTGGCAGGGCTGCCTACCATGAACCGTCCGACAACAGGTCAGATATATCTTTTTGTAAATAATCGGCCGGTACGCGATCGCCAGATTTTAGGGGCGGTTCGGGCAGGCTATCAGGATATGCTACCGCGTGGCCGCCATCCTATCGCTGCGCTTTTTATCGATTTGCCCAGCTCGGAGGTGGATGTAAATGTCCACCCCGCCAAAGCAGAGGTACGGTTTCGTGATAGCGCAACGGTGCGCGGGCTGATTGTCGGGGCACTTTCTGTTGCCTTGCGAGAGGCAGCGATGCAGGCCACACGCGAAGGCGGTGAGGAAGCGCTACGCCAGTTCAGCCCCTCTTTGATGCCGGGTATATCAGGCGGGCAATCAGCTACTGGCTATTCTGGTCGGCCTGCCTCTGTCCCCGGCCGTCAATATGCCAGCCAGTTTCAATCGCCTGTATCTTCTGCTGCTTCGGGTTTCCTGAATGAGGCAAGCCCGCAAGCGCGTTATGAAGTTCCTGAAGCTGAAGAGGGGCAGGCTTTGAGCGCCTATCCGCTTGGGGCAGCACGTGCCCAGCTTCACAAAACCTATATTCTGGCGGAAACCGCAGACGGTGTATGCCTGATTGACCAGCATGCTGCACATGAAAGGCTGGTGATGGAAAAAATGAAAGAACAGCATCTTGCCGGAAAAATCATTAGCCAGGCCTTGCTTATTCCAGAAATTGTAGAGCTGCCAGCCGATCAAATCGAAGCCTTGCTGCAACTGGAAGCCCCCTTGCAACGCCTTGGCCTGTATATCGAGGGCTTTGGCGAAGGGGCGGTGATGGTGCGCGAAATTCCAGCCTTGCTATCAGATGCGGCCATAAAGCCGCTGATTGCCGATGTGGCAGAAGAATTGGTGACACTGGGTGGATCCTCTGCATTGGAAGACAAGCTTGGCCATATATTGGCGACTATGTCCTGTCATAATTCGGTGCGGGCAGGGCGCAGTCTGAACCAGAACGAGATGAACGCTCTGCTTCGCCAGATGGAGGTCACGCCAGCGGCCGGACAATGTAATCACGGGCGGCCAACCTATGTCAGCCTCAGCCTGATGGAATTGGAAAAATTATTTGGTCGGCGCTAGCCTTCTGTAAAGCTATAAAGGGGCGCTTCGATAAAAGCTCAATCTGGCAATGCCATAATGACGACTATCGATCAGGTGAAATGCCTCAGCAATGCTGTCCGGCTCCTTGCGGCGCGTCTCTGCCACAAGAAGGGTGTTTTTCTCTATCGCGCCCAGTTGTTGCAAGGCCAGCAAGGCAGGCAGGCTCAACCCGCTATCATAAGGGGCATCGCAAAAAATAATATCTGCTACCCCAAAGCGCCATTGCGAAAGCTGACAGGCATCGGCCTGTATAAGATGGGTGGTCGTGGCAAACCCCAATTTATCCCGGTTGCGGGTGATAGTCTCAACGGTTTTATGGTCTTTTTCAATAAAGATGGCCTGGCTTGCCCCGCGTGAGAGGGCTTCAAAACCTATTGCTCCAGAGCCTGCAAAGACATCTATCACCACCCCGCCTTCGAGCCTCACCTCAAAACGCCCGCCACTCAGGATATTAAACAGGGCTTCTCTGGTACGCTGGGCAGTGGGGCGCACCGATGGGCTGTCACAATCGGTTAAACGGGTGCCTTTTTTTGTGCCTGCCAGGATAGAGATCATGAGGCAGGCGGGCGTGTTTTGCTGAAGTTAATTGATTTTTTTTGGCCAGTATTTTTGCGGCCAGTATTTTTTGGGCCTTTACTTCTCTGACTATCCTTGCTTTTGGGCGGGCGCGCCTTGCTGCCTTTTTTCGTCTTTAGCCGCAATGTCGGGGATGTTTTTTCCGGGCCATCCAGTTTTTCTATTGCATCCGGGGACAGGCCAAGCTGTTCTGCCAGAACAGATGCTTTGACTTCTTCTACCTTGCCGGCTTCCAGACGACCCAGCAAAAACGGGCCATAGGACAGGCGCAAAAGCCGTGTCACCGGATAGCCCAGATATTCCATAATATTGCGTACCTCACGGTTACGCCCTTCTTTTATGGCAACGGTCAGCCAGGCATTGCTGTTCATCTGTTTATCAAGCCGGGCGAGGACAGGGCCATATTGCACCCCGTCTATCTGTGCGCCTTCTGCAATTTCTTCCAGTTTTTTTTCTTCCACCCGGCCATGTACCCGAACCCGATATTTTCGTGTCCAGCCGGTTGCCGGCAATTCCAGATGGCGTGCCAGCTCGCCATCATTGGTTAGCAACAGCAAGCCTTCTGAATCAATATCCAGCCGCCCGACAGAGATAACCCGCGGCAAATTTTCAGGCAGATGGGTAAAGATGGTATCGCGCCCCTTCTCATCCTTGTTGGAGACCACTAATCCGCGCGGTTTATGATATCGCCACAGGCGCGGTGGCTCTGCCTTGCCCAGCTGGACATTATCTACCTCAATAATATCTTTTGCGATGACGGTAAAAGCCGGGCTGTCCAAAAGCTGGCCATTCACTTTTACACGGCCTTCTGCGATATAGGCTTCTGCCTGGCGGCGCGAGCAAATACCGGCTCTGGCAATGCGCTTGGCAATACGTTCCGGCTTGTCAGAAGCAGCCGGATTAAAGGGCGCGGGTTTTTTAGGACGGATTTTCATAATGCCTGTTGTAAGCCAGCCAGACAGTCTTGGCAAATAACATTGGATAACAGTAGAGTAAAATTATGACCGATAATAGCTTGTCAGACAAAATAATGACCCGTGCTGTGGCTCTGGCCACTGCGGCAGGGCTAGCAGGCGAAGTGCCGGTTGCCGCGATTATTACCGACTCCGAAGGGCAGATTATTGCCGAAGCGGCCAATGCGATGGAGGCGATGGGACAAGCCACGGCCCATGCTGAAATGCTGGCTATTCAGATGGCGATGACAAAAATGGCGGCAAGCCGGCTATCAGATTGTGATATTTGGGTAACATTAGAGCCGTGTGCGATGTGTGCCGGTGCGATCAGTCATGCGCGTTTACGCCGCCTCTATTTCGGGGCATATGACCCGAAAGGCGGGGCGGTTGAACATGGCCCTTGCCTGTTTAGCCAGAAAACCATTCATCATCAGCCTGAAATTCTGGGCGGCATCCATGAACGTTCCTGTGCAGCTTTGCTCAGGAATTTTTTCAAGGAAAAACGCGATAGCTAGCAGATTGAGACACTGTCTTTATTATTATTCTGCGGCGATATCGCTTCGGTAAAACCCGTCATCCCATGTGATTTCGCCAACCCCTGCATAGGCTTTTGTTCGTGCTTGCTGGCGGGTTGCCCCACAGGCGGTCACACATAAAACCCGCCCGCCATTAGCGATGATCTGGCCATCGACATTTTGGCTGGTACCGGCATGGAAAACCAGACAGCCAGAGGCAGTTTCCAGCTGGTCTGCCCCGTAAATGGGACTGCCCTTTTCATAGCTGCCCGGATAGCCTTTTGCCGCCATCACAATGGTGACGGCGCTATCTTCATCCCAGCGCATATCAAAATTTTTCAAGCCGCCTTCAGTGACGGTATAAATGGCAGAAAGCAGATCAGATTTCATGCGCGGTAAAATAACCTGTGCTTCGGGATCACCAAAACGGCAATTAAACTCAATCACTTGCGGGCCCTTATCGGTGAGCATCAGACCAGCATATAAAATCCCGCGATAGGGATTGCCTTCTGCTGCCATGCCCTTGGCGACCGGGCGAATAATTTCTCTCATAATCTGTTCGCGCAGCTCGTCTGTCTCAAATCTGGACGGGCTGACCGCGCCCATACCGCCTGTATTGGGCCCTTCATCGCCATCATAGGCACGCTTATGATCCTGTGCCGATGCCAGCCAGACCGCCTCTTCCCCATCCAGCAAGGCAAAGGCCGAAAATTCAGGCCCGCTAATGCGTTCCTCGACTAGAATTTGTGCGCTTGCCGCCCCAAAGCGGCCAGCCAGCATTTCCTCGATACTGGCAGCAGCTTGCTCGGCATTATCACAAACCGTAACCCCCTTGCCAGCGGCCAGACCATCTGCCTTGACCACCGCACCGCCGGACAGGCTGGCGGCAAATTCCTTGGCAGGTTCAGCTGTGCTAAAATAATCCCATTGCGGTTGCGGGATATGATGACGCTTGCAAAAATCGCGGGCAAAGCGTTTTGAGCCTTCCAGCCGGGCAGCTGCCGCGCTAGGGCCAAAGGCGCGAATACCAACCTCTTCCAGCCGGTCAGCCAGCCCTTCAACCAAAGGGACTTCCGGGCCAATAACCACAATATCAGCCTGCTCGGATTGTGCCAGATGCACCAGCCCCTCTATATCCTCTGCAGCAATATCTGCGCGCCTGCCATAGGCTTGCGTGCCTGGATTGCCTGGTGTGACAATCAGCTCGTCGCATAGGGGCGAATCCGATATTGCCCATGCCAGCGCATGTTCACGCCCGCCACTGCCTACAAGGATAATTTTCATGCCTGCCTCTTTTTAAAATCTTAAAAAACCATGCGTGGTTTTTTCTGGCTTAACCTAACGTGATGTATCATAATCTGCAAATGCTAACCACTCAATCAGATGCTCTATCCAATAGCCCCTATATGACCATTGACGAGCTTAGCTCGGCAGTGAAGCGCACGATTGAGGGCAGTTTTGAATTTGTGCGGGTGCGCGGCGAGGTATCGCAATTGCGCGTGCCATCATCGGGGCATATCTACTTTGCGCTAAAAGATGAAAAAAACACCCTCTCTTCGGTGATTTGGCGCGGCTCTGCTGCCCGGCTTTCTGTCCAGCCAGAAGAAGGGCTGGATGTTATATGCTCTGGCAAGATGACCACTTTTGGCGGCCAGTCACGCTATCAGTTGATTGTCAGCGATGTGGAAATTGCCGGTGAAGGCGCATTGCTAAAACAGCTAGAAGCGCGGCGGCGCAAGCTGGCAGAAGAAGGGCTGTTTGACCAGGCTCGAAAACGGCCTTTGCCCCGTTTCCCCAAAACTATCGGGGTAGTGACCAGCCCGACAGGGGCGGTAATTCGCGATATTTTACATCGGCTATCGGAACGTTTTGGTGTGCGGGTGCTGGTATGGGGGGTAAATGTACAAGGGGCAGGCTCGGCCGAACAAATTGCCGCGGCCATTAACGGATTTAACCAATTGCCGGAAACAGGCGCGGTTGCACGGCCAGATTTGTTGATTGTGGCACGCGGCGGTGGCTCTGTTGAGGATTTATGGTCGTTTAACGAAGAAATTGTGGTACGGGCGGCGGCTGCTTCGCGAATACCGCTGATATCTGCGGTGGGGCATGAAACCGATACTACCTTAATCGATTATGCCTCTGATTTGCGCGCGCCCACCCCGACAGCTGCTGCCGAGCTGGCAACCCCTGTCGCAGCCGATATCCGTGCCAGCCTGACCGATAAACAGGCCCGTCTGGAACGCGCGGCCAGCCGCCAGATAGAGGTGGCCAAGCAAAATTTGCGCGGGCTGGAACGCGGCCTTTTGCATCCGCGCGAACTTATCGCCCGCCATCAGCAATCATTGGATATGGCGGCATCCAGCCTGGATAATATTATCTTGCGCCGACTGGAAGGGGCGAATATCCGCCTGTCCGGGCTGGCAGAAAAGCTGGGTTCTCCCAGCCAGCGTCTGGCAGAGGTAAGCGAGCGTTTAATGCTTTGCGGTAATCAGATGGATGTATTTATGACGCGTCGGATAGATATGAGCACCCAGCGCCTGCATCAGGCATCAAGGCTGCTGGAGGCGAATTCCTATCAACGGGTTCTGGATCGCGGCTTTGTGCTTGTCACCGACAAGGGCGGGCAGGCCATAAAACGTAGTGCAGACGCCCCGAAGGGCGCTAAGATTATCCTGCAATTTGCCGATGATACCCGTCAGGGCGTATTGGATGGCACAGATACAACACCCAAACCGCCGCAGAAGCCAGCCGCAAAACACGCTTCCGGAAAATCAGAACAGAAGAAGGGCAGCCCCTCCCAGAGTGAGCTGTTTTAGCTGTTTTTAGCGGTATCTTTTCTGCCCGGTTTTTTGCCCCAGCGGCGATGCGGCCACAACCATTGTTCGGGATAGCTGCGTATCCATGCCTCAAACCTGTCATTCATCTGCCGGGCAGCATCGCGGATTTCCTCATCACTCGCCCTGGGAATTAGATAAAGAGGCGGTGACAAGCTCACGGTGATATGACAGCCCTTGCTGCGCGCTGTCCGGGCAAAATAAATCGGCACACCTGTTTTGGCCGCGATTTTGAAATGGGCAATCGCGGTACGTGCCGGATGGCCAAAAAAGGGTATATCATCGCCTTCACGCAATTGCTGATCGGCCAAGATCATCATAAAGCCGCCCTTGCGTACGGTTGAAATCATGCCCATAGCGGCCTCGCGGCCTTTTTCGTAAATATCGGCCTCGGCAGCCCTTGCCCGTTTTTTTAGCAAAAACGAGATATAGGGATTATTAAGCGGCCGGTAAATCAGCCCGGTTTTCAGCCCCAGATAGGGGCCAATCATCGCCAATGCCTCCCAGTTGCCCAGATGCGCGCCGATGATAAAGCCGCCTTTATCTTTTTGCAGATGCTCTTGTCCTTCAAAGCGAATATAGCCCTGGCGCAACATCGCTTCCAGCTTGGGATATTCGCCGATATTGCGCCCTAAATTCTGCCACATATCGTTCAGGATTTCTGCCCGCTTTTGTGCGTCTAATTCCGGCATTGCCCATTGTAATTGCTGGTTGGCGCGGCGATGCCAGGGGGTCAAAGGGCCTATCATGCGAAATATCAGCCCAAACAGATAGCTTGCCCCGCGGATGTTTAATATCGCATTCATCGCCAAAAATACCCCAAGCAAAAATGTCTCTAATGGCCAAAGGATAAAGCGATAAAAAAGGCGGGCTGGCAGGCGGCGATAGGAAAGGGACATGACTATCGCCCCTTTTTCTTCAGATGCGGCTTTAGATGCTGATCAAGGGTTTTAGCGTCACCCTTGTCCAAAATCAGATAGACATCCAGAACCAGTACCCTGTCCCGCCATTCAGGGGGCAGGCGTACCCAATCTTTTTGCGTGGTGATCAGCTCTGCACCTAGCTGGGTGGCCTCCAGATGCAGGCGCGTTAAATCTGCCTCGCTATAAGGATGATGATCAGCAAAGGGAAGAGATTTGACCAGATTTGCCCCGCACCCTTGCAGCGTTTCAAAAAACCGTTCTGGCCGTCCAATACCGGCAAAGGCCAGCAGGGTGCGTTCCTTTATCTGTTTGGCAGTTTCAGGGTTGGGCAAAAGTTCAGCAGATAAACAGGCTGTTTGTTGTGGCAAGACAGCGCGCAAGCCGGTTTTGTCCTCTCCGTTAATCACCGCCATATCAAATAGCGGCAAGGCAGATGCCAGCGTTTGGCGAAGCGGGCCAGAGGGGAAAACACGTCCATTTCCAAGTCCTACCCCGCCATCAAAAACAGCCAGTGTGATCTCCTTGCCCAGCCAGGGATTTTGCATCCCGTCATCCATGATAATCACATCAGCCGGTAAATTGGCCGCAATAAAGGCTGCCCCTGCGACCCGGTCGCGGCTGATACACACCATCTCATTCTGGCTGAGCATCAGGGCTTCATCGCCAATATCGGCCGCGCTATATATGGCCGGGTCTGCGATTACAGGGCCTTTCAGGCTGCCCCCATAGCCGCGCGTTAAAATAGCTGGCCGAAAGCCCTCGCTGCGTAAATGCTGGCATAGATAGGCGGTAAAGGGGGTTTTGCCTGTTCCGCCAACGCTGATATTGCCAACACAAATAACCGGCAACGATGCCTTTATCGGGGTGATCCATGCCAGTCGTGCAGCCGCAAGGCCGCGCCATAGCCAGCTAAGCGGCAGCAGTAAAGACGATATATATGTCTTTTTGTTCCAGAATTTAGGCGCTTTATGCATGGGTTTGATATTTTGTTTTGGCCAGATTTTGCAACAGATAGTCTGCCGTATTTGCTGCCTGACCACAAGCGCGGCGAACAATATCGGCAATCTGTTCTCTGTTTTTATCTGTTATCAGGGGGCGTTTATGGTGCAGTTCTTCCAGCTTTTTTTCTAAAGCGCTGGCAAGCAAATCGCTGTCTGCTGTTTCTTCTATCAGGCCGGCTTGTGTAAGCGCCTCAAAAATAGCCTTATTTTTAAATCGGGATGTTCCGGCCAGTATCGGGGTTTCAAACAGGGCAATTTCCAGCGGATTATGCCCGCCCAAATCTGAAAAAGTACCGCCCAGAACAATGATATCTGCTGCGGTATACAGGCTGCCCATCTCGCCCAAACTATCGCAGATATAGATGTCATCCTGCGGCCGGGCGGGCATATTTTTTTGCCGCTGGCCAGCCCCGCCTGCAAGTCTGGCAACTTCCTGGCCGCGTTCAGGATGGCGCGGAGCAATAACAAGAAAATGCGGCTGGCCGTTTTGCCTGACCTTTTGGCTGGCAGCAAGGATTATCTCTTCTTCGCCTTTATGGGTGCTGGCCGCTAGGAGGATAGGGCGGTTTTCGCCCGCCTGCCTCAACATCGCTATCAGCTCTTTATCCGGGGTCAGGCTGGCAGGATTTATTTTCAGTGACCCGCCTATATGCAGGTCTGGTTTGTTACCGGAATTTCCGGCTAATTGGCGGAATTTATCTGCCTGGCTCTGGTCAACAGCAAATATATCCTGCGGGGCAGAAAAGATAATATGAGCAAGAGCCGAGCGATTTTGCCAGGCCTGAAAGGCTTTATCGGATAGCTGGGCAGAGGCAAAACATAGCGGGATATTTTTGGCCGCCGTACAGCTGATCAAATTTGGCCAGAAATCGGATTCCAGCATCACCGCATAATCCGGCTGCCAATGGCGCAGGAATTTATCTACCCAGTCGGGATGGTCAAGCGGCTGATAGGCGTGCAGGATATGCGGGTCTTTCTGCTCGGCTATGCGGGCCGCGGCGGTGGCTGTATTGGTGGTGATTAAAATGGTTGCATCGCCGCGCCTTTCACGCAAGCTGGCCGCCAGGTTAAGGGCAGCAACACTCTCGCCCACCGAAACCGCATGCAGCCAGAACAGTACGCCATTTGGCCGGGCGATACGGGCATTTCCATAACGTTCTGAAAGCCGTGTTTTATCCTCGCGCCCCCGCCATACCCGAAACTGAAGATATAGCCAGATAAGCGGGCGTAACAGCCTCCAGATGCGATTGTAACCTGCCAGGGCTTGTGCGCTCATCCCTTGCCACCCTCGGCTATTGCATCACAATTCATCACCAGCTGATTTAGCTGTTTTTCTATGGATTTTCTCTGGGCTTCCAGCTTTTTTCTATCCTTGGTTTTTGCCAGCATAATCGGCTCGGAATAGACGAGCTTTGCTATGCCGAAAGGTTTGGGAAAGCGCATTTTATCCCAGCTTTTTGCCCGCCATAATCGCGGGGCTGACCAGGCTGCAAGGGTAATGGGCGCGCCGGTTAATTGCGAGAGGCTAACAGGGCCCATTGATAATGTACGGGCAGGCCCGCGCGGCCCATCGGGGGTGATGACAACCGAGCGCCCAGATTTAATCTCGCCTACCAGCTGGCGCAAGCCAGAGGCCGCCTGGCGGTTGCTGCTGCCCCAAATAGGGCGCAAGCCAAACAGCCGCGATGCCCCTGCCAGTACCTTTCCATCGGGGTGCGGTGACTGCAGGGCAGAACAGTTTTTGGGCAGAAGCGGGCTCATCACAAATAGATGTTCATGCCAGAAAATAATAATTTGCGGCTGGCTTTTCATTCGCGTCTGCAAAGCGCTGCGCCCCTCTATCTGCCAGCGCCGAAGCCCTACCAA
Organism: Puniceispirillaceae bacterium (SeqCode); assembly: GCA_965660495.1. Classification (GTDB taxonomy): domain Bacteria; phylum Pseudomonadota; class Alphaproteobacteria; order Puniceispirillales; family Puniceispirillaceae; genus JADHLI01. The sequence goes on along the minus strand of CBFIAD010000003.1, from coordinate 8,533 downwards.
TAGACCCATTACCCCTGCCAGCAGCAAGCTGAGGGTAATAGAGCCAATAGAAGAGCGAAGAACAGATTTCAGCATGACCCGATTACCATAAAGAAAACAAATTTTTGTGTCTATATAGAGGCGTGCGCCAGGCGACCTTTTCAAAGCCTTTAGCGTCTAGTCAAAATACCTCTGGCTGCCATTCTGTCTATACAGGCCAGCGCCCGTCATGTTACACACAAAAAATGGATTTTTATAATTTTGTCTGTGCTAGGGTGCGAGAGCGTTGATCAGAAAAACAGACAGACAGATATTGCAACGGCTTTGGACAGACTGGGTGCTGATCTATCGCGGGCGTTTGGGGATGATTTTCCTGCTGATGGTCGTGGTGGCCGCAGCAGGTGGCCTGTATCCTGCCCTTATCAGTCATGTATTTGATTTGCTGGCCGGCGCCAGCGATGCCCACAGGGATCGATTTGCTTTTTTGTCTCTGCCTGATGACCCGTTTATTGCGATACCGGCTTTGATTATTCTGGTCGCCTCTATCAAAGCGGCGGCCATGTATTTTCAAGTGCTGGGCGTCAACAGCCTTGCCTTGCGGATTACCACTGATATTCAAAAAGCGATGTCTGCCCATTTAATAGGGGCGGATTTGGCGGTGGTCAGTGCAGAGCCGGCAGGGGCATTTATCTCGCGTATTATGAATGATTTGAATCTGGTGCGCGAGGCTCTGGTGCGCCTGGCGAATAATCTGGTGCGCGATATTTTGACTATTCTGGTGATGGTTACGGTAATGGTGTGGTTTAGCTGGCTATTATCTTTGCTTGTGCTGGCGGTCTATCCCTTGGCCATGCGCCCGATTATCGGCATAGGCAGGCGGCAACGCGCCGCATCCGGGGCATTGCAGGAGCATCTGGAAGAGGTGACTTCCTTGCTTGGTGAAACCTTGCAAGGGATCAGAATGGTCAAGGCCTATCAGCGTGAGGGAGCAGAAAAAGCCCGTTCAGCTTCGGCCTTTGATATTTTATATGACAAGCTGGTGCATTTACTGGCCGGGCGCGCGCGGATTGACCCTATTTTAGAAGTGCTGGGCGGTTTTGCCATTGCCGGCGTGATAGGGGTAGCGGCCTGGCAGGTACAAGCAGGGGCGATGCAGGTAGGCGATGTGGTCGGCTTTATCACCGCGCTATTGATGCTGGTTCAGCCTGTTCGCGCCCTTGGCACGCTAAATGCGGTCACTCAGGAAGGGATGGCAGCGGCTGCACGTATCTTCCAGCTACTGGACAGAAAAAACACTATTACAGAACAGCCTTCTGCCCCGGCATTGGCTGTTTCCAAAGGCCATATCCGGTTTGAGGGCGTCGGTTTTTCCTATGGCCAAGGTGCGGTTCTGGATGATATCAGCTTTGAGTTAGGTGCCGGGCAAACAGTTGCCCTTGTCGGGCCAAGTGGCAGCGGTAAATCCTCTATCATCAATCTGTTGCCGCGCTTTTATGATATCAGCTCAGGCCAGATCAGCATTGATGGACAGAATATTGCCGAAGTCAGTCTGAACAGCCTTCGCAGGCAAATGGCACTGGTCTCGCAAGAAGCGATATTATTTGACGATAGCATCGCTGCCAATATTCGCTTTGGACGGCCGGATGCAACAGATACCGCGATAAAAAAGGCCGCTATCGCAGCAGCTGCCAACGGATTTATTCAGCAATTGGAAGGCGGCTATCAGGCGCAGGTCGGCGCAACAGGCAACCGATTGTCAGGCGGCCAGCGACAGCGTATTTCCATTGCCCGTGCGATGCTAAAAGACGCGCCTATCCTGTTGCTGGACGAGGCGACCAGCGCACTCGATGCCCAGAGCGAGAAACAGGTGCAACACGCGATTGAACGGCTATCAGAAGGGCGCACCAGCCTGGTGGTTGCCCATCGCCTGGCCACTATTCGCCATGCCGATATGATACTGGTTCTGGAGGCGGGAAAGATTGTCGAGCGCGGCAAACATGAAGATTTGCTGGCTAAAAAAGGCCTCTATGCCGAATTATGCGCCTTGCAATCTCTTGCCAGCGGGGAATTGTCGGGGAAGGTATCCGGGACATAATAACCGGGCATATAGCGCTCTATTCGCGCCGTAAAATTCCGTCTACCAGCTTTTCAGCCCAGGGCCGTGCCATAAATTCATCATGCAATGCTTGCGGGTCGTAGATGTTATCCACCCAGTCAAAAAATGCCGTGCCTTGTGCTTCATAGGGGGCGTAGGCTTCAAAGAAACTATCCAGCATACCCGTTTTGGCTTGCCGTACATGCAGATAGCGAAAAGAAAGCTGTTTCACCGCCTCGGCAACGGGCTTTTTGCAGTGGATAAGCACATAAAGCGCAGCCATCAGCCCGGCTCTGTCTGCCCCGGATTTGCAATGCATCAAGGCTGGCTTTTCAATGGAATTAAACAAATCGCGCGCCCCGTAAAGCATTTCTTTATCCGGGGCAGCACGCGAACGTGCAGTGAAATCTATCAAGGTGATGTTGGCTTTTTTGCAAGCCTCTGCTTCCAGCTTCCAGCCCCCGTCATTTCTGGGGCCACGCAGATTAATGATGGTCTTAATGCCAGCTTTGGCTGCCTGTTCCACCCGCCCGGGTGTTGGCTGATTGCTGCGCCACATCTGCGCGTCAATCTGATGCAGATTATGCCAGGCCAGCCGTAACACCCCATGATCCTTTAGCATCAGCTCTGCCCAATCTGTGAAGCTGGTAGAGGGGGGAGGCGTCATCGGCTAGCTGCCTGCCACAGTCAGCGCACTGACAAATAAAGAGGGTGCGGCAATAGACTGGCGCAAATCCAGATCATTGGCCGGGGTCATATTCATGAATATATCCTTTAAATTACCGGCAACTGTGGCTTCGGTGGCTGGCCATGCCAGCTTGCCATTTTCAATCCAGAAGCCGGATGCCCCGCGGCTGTAATCGCCGGTGGTCATGCTAACAGATGACCCCATTAATTCGGTGATATATAGCCCCTGTTTGATATCAGCTATCATATCATCCAGCTCTGTCTCGCCATTTTCCATGATGAAGTTGGAAACAGAGGGCGAGGGCGGGCCGGATAGCGAGCGTGACGCATTGCCGGTCGGGGTCATGCCCAGCTGGGCTGCGGTAGACAAGGTCAGTAGCCAGCCATTTAACACGCCCTTTTCAACCATATAACGCTGGCTGACCGGCAGGGTTTCCCCGTCAAACAGGCGCGATCCCATACCCCTGTTCAAGAGCGGGTTATCGATAATGGAAATAGACGAAGCGGCGATGGCCTTGCCAAGCTGGTCTTTTAGAAAACTTGTTCCTCTGGCAATAGCTGCCCCATTTATGCCGCTGGCAATATGCCCGGCAATAGAGCGCGAAATCCGCTTGTCATAAATGACAGGAAAGCTGCCTGTTTGGGGTTTGCGTGCGCCCAGTCTGGCCAGGGTGCGTTTGGCCGCGCTTTTGCCGATTTTTTCCGGCATTTCCAAATCTTCGGCAAAAACAGATGCGCTATAATCATAATCGCGTTCCATCTGGCCATCTTTTTCGGCCAGAACCACCGCAGAGATGCCAAAACTGGAACGTTTATAGGCTGCAGTAAAGCCTGTGCTGGTGCCTATCAGTATTTCTGTCATGCCGGTAGAAGCTGATGCCCCGTCTGAATTGCTGATGCCAGCCTCGTCAAGCGCGGCCGCCTCGCAAGATAGCGCCATTTCGCTTAATTGCTCGGTCGGAATGCTGGTATCGTCAAATAGCTCGATTTCAGGCAGGCTGGTGGCCTGTTCTGCTTTAGTGGCCAGCCTCGCATAGGGGTCTTCAGGCGCGATTTTGGCCATGCTGACCGCCCGCTCTGCCAGTTCAGCGATATTTTCATCATCCAGCTGGCCTGTTGAAATGCTGGCAGAACGCCTGCCCACAAAAACCCGCATACCCACCTGATAATCTTCTGAACGCTCGGCTGATTCTACCTTGCCAAGCCGAACTTGAACATCCAGCCCATGGCCCTTAATAAAGCTGACATCTGCCTCGTCTGCGCCAGCTTTTTTTGCCGCGTTCAGCATTTTATCTACGATTTTTTTATCATATGTTTCCATAGCCATTCAAATAGTACGGATTACCCATAGATGCAACTGCTTGCCAAACGAACGGGCGCAGTTTATCAGTGAAAATATTATGAGCTACAAAATTTTTCTAGATGGCGGGGCAGGAACAACCGGTCTGCAAATTGCAGACAGGCTGGCTGCCCGTAATGATATTGAAATCCTTGTGCTGGGCGAGGAAGAGCGCAAGCAAAGTGCCGCGCGCAAAGCTGCGATGGCCGAAGCTGATATTTCCATTTTATGCCTCCCCGACGAGGCGGCCATAGAAGCCGTGCAGATGGTAGCAGAATTACAAGGCGACATCCGGCTGATAGATGCGTCTTCTGCCCACCGTATTCACGCTGATTTTGTCTATGGCTTTGCCGAGATGACAAAAACCCAGGCAGAAAAAATCGCCAATGCCCGTTATGTAAGCAATCCAGGATGCTATCCAACCGGATTTATTGCACTGGCACGCCCCTTGATAGAGGCTGGTCTTCTTGCCCCGGAAACACGCCTTACCGCCCCGTCTGTCAGCGGTTATAGTGGCGGCGGCAAGGCTATGATCGCCCGTTATGAGGCAGGCAATGCCCCGGCTTTTGTCACCTATGCGCTGAGCCTTGCCCACAAGCATTTGCCAGAAATGCAAAGACATTCCGGCCTGAAAGACAAGCCTGTATTTCTGCCTTCGGTAGGCCAGTTTGCACAAGGGATGCTGGTGAATATCCCCTTGCATCAGGCACAATTTACCAAAGCGGTTGGCGCAGATGATATCCTGAAATGCTATCAGGCCGCCTATCAGGATGCGCCGCTAATATCTGTGATGGATGCCAGCGCACTGGATGCCCATAATTTTCTGGTGGCAGAAAAGCTGGCCGGGCGCGATATTATGGAGCTATGTGTCTTTGCCAATGCTGAAGCCAGCCAATTTGTGCTGACCGCGCGTCTGGATAATCTGGGCAAGGGGGCAGCCGGAGCAGCCGTGCAAAATATGAATCTGATGCTGGGCATAGATAGCGTGAGCGGCTTGCAGCTGTAAATCAATCTTATGGGCAGAAATGTTTTGCGGTACAAGCCATGTTGAAAATTCCGGAAATGACGATGCGGGAACGTGCCTTTGGCTATCCCTATGATGCGCCGCAAGGGCCATATCTTTTGCAAAATGGCTATCAACTGGCCTTGTCAGAAGAATATGATTTTAGCGGCCGCGTGGCGGTGTTATCGGTCGGCTCGAACCGCGCCCCTGCCCAGCTTTATCGCAAATTTGGTGATCAGGCAGAAGTGCCAGTAACCCCTGTTAAGGTTCAGGATTGCGATATTGTCCATGTTGCCAATCTAGCAGATTACGGTGCTGTGCCCTGTTCTGCTTTCCCCTGTGCTGGCGCGTCTATCACCTTGAATATCGCTTGGCTATTGCCGGATCAGCTGGCAGTCATGCATGCCACCGAATCTCTGGGTCAGGCCTATGACTGGGTGGAATGGGATTTAGGTGCGGTAACGCCCCTGTCCCATGCACTGCCCGCCAGATTATTCGGCTATTCGGCTATTGCCGGGGCATTTAATTTATCCGGAGAAGGGCCATTTGCCCTAGACAAAATCGCGGCAACAGACAGGCAGTTTGCCTCAGCCACCCAATATCAGATACAGGAACAGATTTTTGCGGCAATCGGCGGGGAAGTCCCGGACCTGGATAGCTTTGTTCAACAGGTACAAAATAAGGCCAGCTTGCGCCATTCTATTCGCCGATTGTTGGCCGAACAGGCAGTTCAGCCTGAAAATTGCCCCTGGCACAAAAGCACAGAATTAACAGGCTGATAAGGCTAGGCGGTCAACTGGTCTATCAGAAAGCCGGCCGTCAGAAGCAAGCCTGTATCGCGGTTGGATTTAAACAGGCGCAAGGCTTTATCGGGATTGTCTGTCTCTATTTGCAGAGCTTGCCAGCCAAGATGAAAGATAGCCAATACCATCCCTGTCATCCAGAAACCTGTGCCGGACAGGCTGTAAAATCCGATGGACCAACAGCCTGCTGCAAGGCCATAGGATAGGGCTACCCCTATTTGCAAATGCTGGCCAAGTGTAAGGGCAGAGGATTTCACCCCGGTTATTTTGTCATCTGCCATATCCTGGACAGCATAAATTGTATCATAGCCGATAACCCAGAAAACTGTGCCAATATAAATCAGCATCAGGCCAAAAGGCGGCCATCCTGCCCATAAAAGAGAGGCAGCGACCGGAACGCCCCAGCTAAAGGTAAGCCCCAGAATAGCCTGGGGAAATCCAAATACCCGTTTGGCCAGCGGATATAACAGGATAAGCGGGCCAGCCGATAGCCCGACCAGCCAGCTGCGCGGCGGAAATTGCAAGAGCAGGGCAAGGCCAATGGCGACTAACAATGCCAGAAATAAAAAGGCAGAAAACAGGCTGATTTGCCCGGACGCAAGCGGGCGCGTGCTGGTGCGTGCTATTTTTTTATCAATATTTCTGTCCCATAAATCATTGATTACACATCCCGCTGCTCGCATCACAATCGCGCCGATTAAAAATATTCCCATCAGAAAAAGGGCGGTGGCAAAATCCGGGCTATAGCCTGCCAAAACCCACCATCCGGGCAATAATAACAGCCACCAGCCTATTGGCCTGTCCAGCCGTGCCAGCGTGATATAGGGATAGGCAGATGTGGGCAAATAGTGCCAAAAACCATCCAGGCGAATATCGCTGGCAGATGGGGCTGGTTTTTTCGGCTTTTGAGGGTGTTTGGTCATAATCTTTACAACTATCCGAGCCAGCAAGCGATGTCCATGAAAGTTTTGCCTGACAGGCTGTGCCCCGGTAATAGCAACTTGTCGCCCGAAAAGGACGCGTATAAAAGCACTTGCCTTGACAAGCGGTTTCATCCTACATCTGATAGCTATGAATGCCGGCTTACCATCTATCCGACTATTTACTGACCAGCCTTTGACAGAAGGCACGGCTATCCAGCTAACAGGCGAGGCAGCCCATTATCTGGCTAACGTAATGCGCCGGCGCATTGGCGACCAGATTGAGCTGTTTAATGGCAGAGATGACAGCTTTGTGGCAGAGATTACCGAGGTCAGCAAAAAATCGGTTATGGTAGGTCTCGTTGGAATAGGGCGCAAAATGACCCTCTCCCCCGATATCTGGCTATTATTTGCCCCGATAAAGCGCACCCGCCTTGATTTTATGGCACAAAAGGCAACCGAGCTGGGCGCACGCCTGATCCAGCCGGTGGATACAGATTTCTGTCAGGTCGGGCGAGTAAAAACAGACCGTTTGCGGGCAAATGCAATAGAGGCGGCCGAACAGACAGGCCGGCTGGATATACCGGAAATCGGGGAATTTATAGCGCTGGAAAAATACCTCTCAAACTGGCCGGAAGACAGGATTGTTTTATTTTGCGACGAGATATTTGCCAGCCAGCTAGCTGCAGATACAGCCGAAATCCCCCCTGATATGATAGCGGCCTTGCAACAGATAAAAGGGCGCAAGGCTGCGTTACTTATAGGCCCGGAAGGCGGTTTTTCGGATAAGGAGCGTACCCTTATCCTGGAATGTCCGGAAGTGATTCAAATCAGCCTTGGCCCTCGTATATTAAGAAGTGATACAGCGGCATTGGCTGCGCTTAGCCTGTATCAGGCAGTGTGCGGGGATTGGCATGACAGTTTCTAATTCTTGTTTTCTGCGTCCTTATATGTCATTGCCTTTATGCATTATTCCTGTGGCTGTCACCGACCAGCATTAAGAGACTGAAGATATGAACAAACATAAGAGCGCCCAGCCCGTAACCGACCGCGCCCAACTGGTCGACTGGTTCGCCCAAAAAGGCAAGCCAAAATCAGCGTGGCGCATCGGAACAGAACATGAAAAATTCCTTTTCCACAAGGGCAGTTTTAAACCTGTTGCCTATGAAGGGGCGCAGGGGGTTGGCCAGCTATTAAGCCTGCTTGAACAGCAATTTGATATGCAGCCCATTATCGAAAAAGGGCATATTATCGGCCTGAAAAGTGCCGATGGTGGGTCTGTGACGCTGGAGCCGGGCGGCCAATTAGAGCTGTCGGGTGCGCCCCTGGTCAGCTTGCATGAAACGTGCGCGGAAACCGGGGCGCATTTGCGCCAGATGCGCGAGGTCACAAACCCTCTGGATATCTGTATGCTGGGGGTAGGCTTCCAGCCCTTATGGGGGCGCGGCGATATTTCCTGGATGCCAAAGGGGCGCTATAAAATTATGCGCGAATATATGCCAAAGCGCGGTAATCTGGGTCTGGATATGATGCTGCGTTCCTGTACGGTTCAGGTGAATCTGGATTACGCAGATGAACGCGATATGGTGCGCAAATTCAGAACCTCTCTTGCGCTTCAGCCAATTGCCACTGCCCTGTTTGCGAACTCGCCTTTCAAAGATGGTATGCCGTCCGGGCTGAAATCGACGCGGGCGCAAGCCTGGACAG
>CBFIAD010000002.1:0-45207 GCA_965660495.1 Puniceispirillaceae bacterium (SeqCode) | reverse complement strand
GGCGCTGGCATCTGAAATAAACTGGCTGAGGGCGGCCTGCAATTTGGCAGCGATATGAACAGGTACCTCACCTGCCTTGACCGGCAGGCTGGCAAAAACAAACAGCATCAGGGCAAACAGGCCATAGCCTGTCGGTCGGGCAGGTGGCAGACTTTTCACAGCAAATAGTGCGGTCATATTCATTTTCACCCAAAAGTTATTCCCAGCCGGAGCGGCATATAAGCGCCCATCTGGCCGGGTTTTGTATGTTAAAACAAGGTCAGGGATTGCGCGTGCCCCCCACCTTAACAACTTCATTCTAACATGGTTAACTTTTGAGGGCGAAAACGGGTATAAAACTATCCACAGTTTTCATAATACTACCTCATAGCCTGGCGCTTCAGGCTCATCATCGGTCATTTCAACAGGAAATCCGGGCGCAGTTACATCCAGATTATGTGCATCTTCCAGACGGCGAATAATATTGGGGGATAATTCACGCCCACCATATTTTTCAATCCCGTCCTTGAAAATATCTATCAGCAAGGGGGCGAGTTCCAGCGCTAAGCCGGCACGCACCGCAACATCCTGAAACAGGCTGATATCCTTTAGCACCAAATCCATCGTGAAATTAATATCGCGGCTGCCATTTAAAATCACCTGACCTTCGGTTTCATGCACAAAACTTGTCCCGCTGGAAATAGCGATCGCTTCATAGCTGGTGCGCAAATCCATGCCAGCAGCTGCGCAAGTGGATAGCGCTTCTGCCACTGATACCAGATTGGCCGTCGCCAGATAATTAGTAACCACTTTCAAAATAGTTGCCGAACCAAGTGGCCCTGTATGCAAGATGCGCCTGCCCATTTTGGTTAAATAGGGCAGCATATCGTCAAATACATCGCGCGTACAGCCGGCAAAAATAGAGATATTACCCGTTGCCGCACGGTGACACCCCCCTGATACAGGGCAATCGGCTACCCGCCCGCCCATCGCGGTAATCTTTGCGCCCAGACGGTGAATCTCGGTTTCATCGGTGGTGCTCATCTCTGCCCAGATTTTGCCGCCCGCCCATCCTGCCAGTAGCCCGTCTTCGGCTTCCAATACTTGTGCGCTTATCACGGGCGAGGGCAAGCAGGTGATAAGGATATCGCAGCTGGCCGCCATTTCAGCGGCTGAATCTGCCCATTTTGCCCCGGCGGCTAGCAATGGGGCGGCCGCCTTTTTATCCAGATCGCGTACCGTTAAATCGACTCCGTTTCGCAGAAGCGAGCCTGCCAGTTTTGCCCCGACATTGCCCAGACCAACCACCGCAACCGATTTATCTCTATTCGCATTGGCCATAATCTGTCTCCTTTTTTGAAATAGCAGGGTTATCTTTTTATTTCGGGGATAAGCCCTTCCGGGGCAAAGCGCAACATCAATAACATCACCAGCCCCATCGTCATCAACCGCATATGTGCGGCTGATTCCAGTAAATGTGTTTTTAGCGGATTGCCTGCCTCCAAAGGCAGTGTGATGACATCCATCAGCCAGAGGCCAAGCGGCTCGCTCTCTACCCAGAAAAACCAGATAATAAATCCGCCCAGAACAGAGCCAAAATTATTGCCAGACCCGCCCACAATCACCATGATCCAGATAAGGAAAGTAAAGCGAAGCGGCAGATAGGAAGCCGGTGTAAATTGCCCGTCAAGCGTTGTCAGCATTGCACCGGCCACCCCGATCACCGCGGAGCCGAGAATAAATACCTGTAAATGCTTGGCTGTGACGTGCTTACCCATCGCATTTGCCGCCACTTCATTATCGCGGATAGCACGCATCATCCGCCCCCATGGCGAGCGCAAGGCGGTTTCAAAAAGCCAGAATAATATCGCCAACACCACAATAAACAAGGCGGCATAGCAGAGCTTGACGATGATAGAGGATAATTCTGCTACATCTGTACCCAGCCTTGCCGCGATATCTAGCACAAGGGGCGAGACTTGCAAATCCACCTCATAGGGGACAGGGCGCGGCAAGCCATTGACATTTTTAACCCCCCGCGCCAGCCAGTCTTCATTTTTCAGCACATAGACGACAATTTCCGAAATGCCCAGCGTGGCAATAGCCAGATAATCCGAGCGCAAGCCAAGCGAGGCCTTGCCAATAACATAGGCTGCCCCTGCGGCAAAAATACCGCCAACAAGCCAGGATAGCAAAATGGGCAAGCCCAGCCCGCCAATATGACCGGCCTTGGCCGGATTGATAGATTCAATCGCCGTAATCGCCGGATCAACCAGCATCCGCAATAAAAAATAGCCGCACATACTGACCCCGACAATCAGCCAGAACCGCCAGCGACCTAAATGTTTGGTGCGGCTGGCAATAAAGATAGCCAGCACAATAGTCAGCATAATCACAAGGCCGCCAAGCAATAATTCCATCCCGCCTGCCTGCCAGCCATCATATACCGGCGGCATCGACACCAGCACTCCTGCCAGCCCGCCAAGCGCAGCAAAACCCATCACGCCAAAATTAACAATACCGGCATAGCCCCACTGGATATTAACGCCCAGCGTCATAATGGCAGAGATCAGGCAAAGATTTAAAATCGCCAGTGATACATTCCAGCTTTGCGCCATCCCGACAAAGACAAACAACACTGCCAACACCCCAAATAGGGTAAGATTGCGTTCCTGTCTTTTTTTGGCATCATCTGAAGGGATATTCATCTTCTTCATTTCCATCTATGGCTGGCTATATGGTTTTGCCAGAAAACAGCCCCGTTGGTTTAATCAATAAAACGATTAATAAAATCACAAAAGAAACCGCAATTTTATAATCGGTGGATAAAAGCTGTACCAATCCTTCTGGCACCCAATTTTCAAAAGTCAGATAGCTCAGCACCTTTTTATAGGCAAAGGTGACCAGCAATTCTGAAAAGGCAATAACATAACCCCCTGCGATTGCGCCTACGGGGCTGCCCACCCCTCCCACAATCGCGGAAGCAAAAATCGGCAAGAGTAGCGAGAGATAGGTAAAGGGCTTATAGCTTTTATCCAGCCCGTATAACGTGCCGGCCAAGGCGGCCAATGCCCCGGTAATTACCCAGGTGATCAGCACTACCCGTTCCGGATTAATTCCCGAAAGCAAGGCCAGATCTTCATTATCGGAATAGGCGCGCATGGATTTGCCGGTCTTTGTGCGGTTCAAAAACCAGAACAGCGCGGCCACTACAATCACTGCCAGAACGATGGTTATTCCCTGACTGGCTTTGATCGCCAGCCCTTCACTTAGCCCTGTTACTTCTTTAAAGCTGCGGGCTTTCAGCCAAAAACGCTCGCCATCTGCAAATACTCTATCATCCGGGCCAATAATAAACCGGATAAGCCCGCCGGTAAAAAACATCACCCCCACTGATACAATCAGATAGGTAACTGTCTCTGCGCGTTTGGCGCGGTAATAGGCAAAAATCAGCTTGTCAGTTGCCAGCGCAAGGCCAATGGTCAGCAAAATCGCCACTGGCAACGCCAACAGCGCGGTTGGTAGCGGGGCAATGCCGATCCCCGCTGAATTCATCCACCAGGTCAGCAAGACACAAATCATCGCCCCAAAGGACATCAGCTCGCCATGCGCAAAATTGGAAAAACGCAACACCGAATAGACCATCGTCACGCCCAGCGCGCCCAATGCCAGCTGGCTGCCATAGGCAAGGCCGGGGATGACAACAAAATTCCCCAGTAATACAAAAGCGTTCAGGATATCTGTCATCGCCTCGCTACCCCCCTAAAAACGCCTTGCGCACATCATTATCTGCCAGCAGGGCAGCCCCTGTATCAGTATAGCGGTTTCGACCCTGTACCAGCACAAAGCCCTTATCCGCTATAGATAGTGCCTGTTTCGCATTTTGTTCGACCATCAATATAGCAATGCCGGTACGCGCCACCTCTATAATACGGTCAAACAGCTCATCCATTACAATAGGCGATACGCCGGCGGTCGGCTCATCCAGCATTAATACTTTTGGCCGGGTCATCAGCGCGCGGCCAACAGCTACTTGCTGGCGCTGCCCCCCTGATAGCTCGCCTGCGGGCTGGTCGGCTTTTTCGGCCAAAATGGGGAAAAGCTGAAAAATCTGCTCTAATGTCTGGTGAATATCATCCTTGCGGATAAAAGCGCCCATCTCCAGATTTTCCAGAACAGTTAAGCCTGGAAATACATTCTGTGTCTGCGGCACAAACCCCATCCCTTTTATGACACGTTCTTGCGGTTTCAGAGCCGTGATATCCTCGCCATCCAGCATGACCTGCCCCTGGCGCAGCGGCAACATACCAAAGACTGCTTTCATAGCTGTGGATTTGCCGGCGCCATTTGGCCCTACGACCACCGCTATCTCGCCCTTTTCGACACTGATGGTGCAGTCATGCAATATATCTGCATCGCCATAGCCGCCGGTCATATGCTCGCCTGCCAGATAGGCCATTATTTGCCTCCCTTTGGCCGGTTTTTCAATCCCGTACCCAGATAGGCTTCGATCACCTCGTCATTTTTGCGAATCTCTTTGGCGGTTCCGCTGGCCAGCACACTGCCCTCTGCCATCACAATCACCGGATTGCATAAGCGGCTGATAAAATCCATATCATGCTCGATCATGCAAAATGTATAATTTTTTTCTTCATTCAGGCGCAAAATCGCATCGCCAATATGCCCGAGCAATGTGCGATTAACCCCGGCGCCCACCTCGTCCAAAAAGACGATTTTTGCATCGACCATCATGGTGCGCCCCAGCTCCAGCAGCTTTTTCTGGCCGCCGGACAGCCTTCCTGCCAGTTCATCTGCTACCGCTTCCAGCTGCAAAAATTTAATTACCTCTTCTGCCTTGTCGGCAATCGCCTCTTCTTGGGCACGCACCTTTGAGGGGCGAAACCAGGCCTCCAGCAATTTTTCCCCTGACTGATTTGCAACGACCATCTTCAGATTATCACGCACCGTCAGGGTAGAAAATTCATGGGCTATCTGAAAGGTTCGCAACAATCCGCGATGAAACAGCTCATGCGGGGGCAGGCCGGTAATATCTTTGCCATCCAGCACAACCTGTCCGCTATCTGGCTTGTACAGGCCGGCAATAATATTGAACAGCGTGGTTTTACCCGCGCCATTTGGTCCTATCAAACCGGTTATCGACCCTGTTTCAATTGTAAGGGACGCATCATTGACAGCGTGAATACCGCCAAATGATTTATGCAAATGCGAGACCGTAATCATAAAATAAATTCTATATACATATATAACAAAGCCCGGGAGTCCTGTCTAAGATACCCGGGCTTTGCTTTATTTATCCGTTTAGCCTAGCGATAACCAACAGTGACATTCTTGCCACCCTTGATTTCTATTTCAGCATAGTTACCAGCAGATTCGCCTGCGCCTACCAGCTCAACCGCAGAGGCACCAACATAATCCACATCCTTGCCTTCGCTGATCAGCTTCAGGGCTTTGCCCAGCTCGCCCGGGAAAATCTTTTCCCCAGGGGCGTTTGCAACATCCATCACTTTTGCCTTGAAGACATTGCTATCGGTTGAATTTGCCGCCTGCATAGCCAGCAAAATCAGTGCCGCACCATCATAGCTTTCCGGAGCAAATGGCCCTGCTTTAAAGTTACTGGCAGTGGCCATTTCAGCAAATTTTGCTGCACCCGGGCTGTCAGTACCCGGCACATCACCAATTGACCCATCCAGACCTGGCCCGATTGCCGCTGGCAAGGCATCGCCGATCATGCCATCTGGCAGATAAAATACGCTAAAGGCATCGGCATCCAGAGAGGCCTGAATAATGCCCTTGCCGCCCTGATCCAGATAGCCGGCCACGATTAGAATCTCGCCGCCAGCCTGCGCCAGTGCGGCTACTTCTGCACCATAATCGCCCTTGCCATCTTCATGGGCAGCAGAGATAGTAATCGTACCGCCTCTTGATTCAAAATTGCTCTTGATAGAATCAGCCAGACCTTTGCCATAATCATTGTTGGTATAGGTCATTGCGGCTGTCTTATAGCCTTTTGACTGCAAGATATCAGCTACCACTTCGCCCTGACGGGCATCTGATGGAGCGGTTCTGAAGAACAAATCATTATCCGCAACCGTTGAAAGCGCCGGGGATGTCGCAGAAGGCGAGATCATCACAACACCATTTGGCACGGCCACATTTTCCAGAATAGCAGTGGTGACGCCGGAACAATCCGCCCCAACCATTGCCGCAACCTTGTCCGAGGTGACCAGACGTTCTGCGGCCGCGGTCGCGGCTGCTGAGTCGATACAGGTTGAGTCCGCGCGAACAGATGTCGCTGTCCCCAGTTTGAAATTACCAGAATCATTGGCTTCCTTAATCGCCAATTCTGCGCCCAGCGCCATATCAGGTGTCAGCGATTCAATTGGCCCTGTATAGCCAAGAATAATACCAATTTTTGGCCCTTCGGCAGATTGCATACCGCCCTTGTCCTGACCGACAAACATATAGGCAAGACCGGCAAGTACCGCCACACCTACAAGGATCACAATATTTTTATTCATCCCGTTTCCTCCCAAAAAATGTACCAAAGGTCATTTTATGTTCTAGCTTAAACCTATCCAGATAGGCCGTTTAACCGGCGTCACACTCTTGGTTACAACAGTCTGAAGCCTCTGTCTTTAAGAGCTAGCTTATTTTTGAGGAATTTTCAATCTTCTTCGCGTTAGCCGGCGTCTTTGCGTTCAATGGCCAGCGGCGCAGATATACTAGCCTGACACCAGTCAACCTGCCCCAAAACAGAACAGGCGGGGCAAACCATCTCCCATTCTATCAGCCCCTTATAACAAGCCCGGCAATGCCAGCCGGCCGCATGGGGGGCGTGCGCGGCCGCTTTCAGGGCTTCTTCTTTTTCACGGCTGCTATCTGTGGCAGACCCTGCATACTGATTTTGGGTATCTGCTGATGTAACGGGGGTATCATTGCCTGTGGCAAATTTATGTTTTTTCTCTGCCAAATCTGCAACCAGCAGGAAATATTTATTGGTTTGTCCGGCCGGGCTGATTTCTGCCAGGCTGGAAGAGGCAGAGGCCCAAATCCCGCTTTTCAGCGCCCATTCTGCGGCAATCAGATGACCCGCATCCGGATAGGCAGAGGCCTGTGCCAGCTTGCCAAGACGGGCGATAAATTGCCCCTCATTATCGCCTGATAATTTGGCCAGCATATCGGCAAGCTGGCTATGTGGAAAGGATTTGAAATCTTTTTCCAGCCGCTTTATGGCTGATTTCTTCTGGCTATCTGTTGCCAGTAATGCCAGTCGGCGGCTGGCTTCTATCATGCGCGGGCTATAATCCAGTGCCCGTTCCAGATAGGCTTTTTTATCTCCCTCTGCTGCGTCTTCAGACAATAACACAGATAAATGTGCCGCCAGCAAGGACGGATCATTTAGCTGGCCTGATGCCAGCCCATCTTGTGCGCCAAAGCTGGAAAGCGCCTCTTTGTCCTTCCGCAGAAAGGCTGAAAGCCTGTCCAGTGCCGCGCGCCACTGGTGTGATTTGATTTCTTCGGCCAGCACCCTTATCGCAGCAGGGGTTAATCCTTCTGCATGGGCAAGGGCTTTATGGGCTGCCTCTATGCTTTGTGACTCCTTGCCCTGTTCCTGATAGAGACGCATCAGCCCCAAATGGCCAAAGTAGCTGGTATCTTCATTTTTTGAAAGCGCGGAGAAATAGCGCATTGCGGCCTTGCCATCGCCGGCCGCATGGGCAGCTTGTGCAGATAACAAATCCGGCAACAGGCCAGACCCTAATAATTTTTCAGCCTTGCGCGCCTGGCGTCTGGCCATTTTATGATCGCCGGCGGCAAAGGCGACCATCCCCAGAGAAAGCGCACGCTCGCCTTTTTTCTGGCGACGGGCTTGCCAATTATGGCCAAGCCAGCCAGGCCACAGAAATAACATACGCAAGAGGCGATATATCAGCAATAACAAGCCAACAGCTATCACCAGCCCGGCAACCAGAAGGCTGGTACGCATTTCTATCTGCCAGCCTGCCCAGCTGATAATCGTCACACCAGTCTGTTTTGCCAGCCAGCTGACCAATATCGCGGCAAGGGTGGAAAGAACAAGGAACTGGAGAAGACGCAACATTATCGGGTGCTGCCTTCGCCTGTTACCGCGCTATCAGATGCCCCGCTATCCTTGCCATCCTCTGCTTTGCGAATGGTAATCAGCCCGGAAAACCATCCGGCCAGATTATCGACAGGCACTTCTACCCATTTCGGCAGCCATGTTTGGTCTGTTCCGGAAATATCCGATACAGACTCTCCGGGTTCTGACCTTTTTTCTGGTGCCGGGCTTGCCGCCTGTGCGGTTTCAGAGGATATATTTTCGCTGTTTTTCCGGGACAGCCCTTCCAGCCAGTCTTGCTGATTTTGTTCCAATTGCCGGGCAAGATTTTCAATTTCGGCGCGCAGATTTTCGGTCAGGCTATTGGCTTGCTCCGTCAAACTTTCAATATCTTTTTTCAGTGCGCCGTTCAGGCCTTGCTGGTCAATCACCGTTTGCGCCAGCTCGGTTTGGGCACTGGCCAAGCTTTCCACCGCCACAGAGAGGGTTTCCACCCTTTGGCTCAGCTCCTGCTGTTTTTCAGTGGCCAGCTTTGCGGTAAATACCGGCCACAGGGCAAGGGCTATCGCCGCCACAGATAGCCCCAGCGCAGCACCGCTCATTATCTCTGAACGGCTAAAGCGCTGACCAGATTTTGCGGTCTCCATCTCTGCATCAATGATGGTTTCGCCAGCTGTTATTTCCGGCTCATCTGATACTGACTGTTTGGCTTGTGCCTTGCGTTTGACCATCTGGATATTGCCTCTGCCAATGCTTGGCAGCCTTTCTAAATGATAGCGCTTAGATATTAGTATCTATAGGCTAGCACATCTGGTCAATTTCCACTCTTAAATCTTTGGTGCTTTTTTTAACTCTGGCCGGTTTCTGCCCAGTTACGGATATGTTCCAGCAAAACCAGGCGGCTTATCTCTGGCGGGGCAGAGGCGTTTAGACCCAGTTTATTTGCCGTCGCTACCAGTGCGGGCGAGGGCACAAAAACCCTGATATCGGCTGCTGGAAAATCTGGATAATGCATCGCCAGCCAGTCCATGAAAAGCTGCAAGCTGCGTTCAGACATCGC
Source organism: Puniceispirillaceae bacterium (SeqCode) (assembly GCA_965660495.1). Taxonomy (GTDB): domain Bacteria; phylum Pseudomonadota; class Alphaproteobacteria; order Puniceispirillales; family Puniceispirillaceae; genus JADHLI01. The sequence goes on along the minus strand of CBFIAD010000002.1, from coordinate 36,067 downwards.
GCATAGCGCGATCATCTGGCCAGCGGCAATAGCCTTTTGAAAATCTGAAGATTTATCGATATTCGGCACAGCTTTATAGAGGATATGGCGGGTAACAGAACAGGGCGCGCCCGCCAGACCTGCCTGCATATCCACCGCAATATCTGACCCGCAAAGCCAGAGATAATGCTGCCCGTCTCGCTGGCGATTATTTCTATGGGAGGCGGTGATTTTTTCTATCAGGCTTCTGGCATTTCCCCCGGCCGTCACCAAATCACAAAAAGCGGCATCGGCTAAAACCTGGTTTGTGCCGTTGCCCACACACCAGACCCGCCTGTCCTTTAGCGAACTATCAGCCTTTGACAGAAATCTGGCAGCCTGTTTGCTGGTACAGACAAGCTCTGCTTGCGGTCGGGCGAGGATATCTGCAAATGCAGCTTTCAGCCCGCCCTGTTCTGGCTGGATAGACATCATCGGCAAGGCAAAGGCGGTCAGGCCTGTTGCGTGTAAAAAAGCGGCATCTTCCAGAGAATCTGGTTCCGGGCGCAAGCTGAATATTACCGGCTTCGACATTTCCTGCCTCTATTTCTGCCTCTATTTCTGATAGCTTTTTTTCGGGCAATTTTTTTATCTGCCCTGTTCAGGCCAGAAATCCACGTCCGCCACAGGCAGATAGTAATTCTTTTGCCAGTTCCTGTCCAAGTCCGGCTGCCTCTTGCTGGCCGGCATAGCTATCTGCGCGAAAACACTCTGCCCCGTCCAGCGACAATACTGTCCCGCGAAGATGCAAACGGCCATCTGCTGTGATATCGGCCATGGCCGATATCGGTGTGCGGCATGATCCGTCCAGCCCGGCAAGTAGGGCGCGCTCTGCTATCACACAAGTCTGTGTTTTCTGGCAATTTAATCTTTGAACAAGGTCAATCGCTGCGGTGCTGCGTGCATCGCCGACACGCAGCTGTATCGCCAGCGCGCCCTGTGCCGCCGCTGTCGGCATCACCGCTTCATCCAATGGCTGATAACCGCTATTGATATTCAGGCGGCGCAAACCGGCTGTGGCCAGAATAATGGCATCAAACTCGCCTGCTTCCAGACGCGCCAGCCGACTATTCACATTGCCGCGTAACAGGCTGATACGCAAATCCGGACGATAATGATGCAGACACGCTGACCGCCGCACCGATGCGGTGCCGATATGCGCCCGCTTTGGCAAGGCATCCAAATCTGCATATGGCCCTACCAGCGCATCGCGCCTGTCCTCGCGCGGCAAAACAGCCCCGATAATTGTCCCTTCTGCAATGGTGGTTTCCATATCTTTCATGGAATGAACCGCCCCATCTGCCTGACCGGATAATAATGCTGCTTCAAGGGTTTTTACAAAGACTCCCTTGCCGCCCAGCTCGACAAGCGGCCTGTCCAGTACTTCATCCCCTTTAGTGGACAGGCCAAGAATTTCTGTCCGGCAAGGCGATAATAAAGATTGAACCAGCTCTGTTTGCACCATCGCCAGTTGTGATTTCCGGCTGGCCAGAACAAGCGGCGCATCTTCAAAAATGGAAAGCAGATTGTCTGTCATGCAGGTTTACTCTCATAGAATGGCCGGGGCTGTAAAGCCTCTATCACGCTATAGAGCAAGGTTATTCTGCAACTTCGGCATATTCTGATAAGGGCGGACAGGTACAAACCAGATTACGATCCCCGAACACATTATCGATACGTGCCACAGGTGGCCAATATTTATCGATAGTAACCTGACCTGCTGGCATACCGGCCAGATGGCGGTCATACGGGTGCGACCATGTTTCAGCCATCACCATTTCTGCGGTATGCGGGGCATTGACAAGCGGGTTATCTTCGGCTGGCCATTTACCCTGTTCCACCTGCCTGATTTCTGTCCGGATAGATTTCATTGCCTGAATAAAACGATCCAGCTCGGCACGGCATTCGCTCTCGGTCGGCTCTATCATCAGGGTTCCGGCGACAGGAAAGCTCATGGTCGGGGCATGAAAGCCATAATCCATCAGCCTTTTTGCAATGTCTTCTGCATCAATGCCGGCAGCCTGTTTTAACGGCCGGATGTCCAAAATCACCTCATGGGCAACATGGCCAGTTTCCCCTGCATATAAAACTTCATAATCACAAGCCAGCTCGGCCGCGATATAATTCGCATTCAAAATCGCTATCTGACTGGCTTTACGCAAGCCATCTGATCCCATCATGCGGATATAGCTATAGGATATCGGCAATATCAGAGGCGAGCCAAAAGGGGCGGCTGCAATTTGCCCTGTTTGTATCTGCCGTGATGATGTCGCAGCATCCGCCTTCGGTTCAAAATCATGATGCGGTAAAAACGGGGCAAGATGCGCGCCCACCCCGATAGGGCCCATGCCCGGCCCGCCGCCGCCATGCGGGATGCAAAAGGTTTTATGCAAATTTAAATGGCTGACATCTGCACCATATTTTCCAGGCTGAGCCAACCCTACTTGCGCATTCAGATTAGCCCCATCCAGATATACCTGGCCGCCGGCTGAATGTACCCAGTCACAAATGGTTGTGATATCCTTTTCAAACACCCCATGGGTAGAGGGATAGGTTACCATCATGGCCGCCAGCTTGTCTTTGTGCTGGTCAATTTTTTCCTGCAAATCTGCCAGATCAATATTGCCATTTTCATCACAGGCTACCACCACAACCTGCATACCTGCCATCTGGGCAGAGGCAGGATTGGTACCATGGGCAGAAGCGGCAATCAGACAGATGGTTCTATCTTCCTCGCCGCGGCTTTTCAGATAGCTTCGGATAGCCAGCAAGCCGGCATATTCACCTTGCGCCCCGGAATTAGGCTGCATCGAAATAGCATCATAGCCTGTAATGGTGCATAGCCAGTCTTTCAGCTCTTCTATCATGGCAATATAGCCGGCCGCCTGATCTGCCGGACAAAAAGGGTGCATATTGGCAAATTCCGGCCAGGTAACCGGCATCATTTCTGCCGCCGCATTCAGCTTCATGGTGCAAGAGCCAAGCGGTATCATGGTTCTGTCCAATGCCAAATCCTTGTCAGAAAGACGGCGCAAATAGCGCATCATTTCTGTCTCGGAACGATAGAGATGAAAAACAGGATGGGTAAGATAGTCAGATTGACGGCGCATCTCTTCTGGCAGGGTTTGCGCGTCCAGCTGGTCATCTATCTGGGTAAAATCTGCTGTTACATCAAAAAGCTGCCACACCGCCGATACGGTAGTGGCATCGCAAGTTTCATCAAAAGACAAGGTGAGACCCTTTCGGGTCTGACGCAAATTAAACCCGGCTTTTATCGCACGGTCAGCTATCTGTGCTGCCTTATCTGTCTCAATCAAGACAGTGTCAAAAAATCTGTCACTGACCTGATAGCCATTTTTTGCAAGGCCGGTTGCAAATATTTTTGCAAGCCGATGGGTGCGGGCAGCGATGTGATACAGGCCATCAGGCCCATGCCAGACAGCATACATGGACGCCATGATCGCCAGCAGGGCTTGTGCAGTACAGATATTAGAGGTCGCTTTTTCGCGGCGAATATGCTGCTCACGTGTTTGCAAGGAAAGCCGGTAGGCCGGTTTGCCTTGACTATCGATGGACACGCCTATAATCCGGCCAGGCAGCATTCTTTTATAGGCATCTGTGGTTGCCATAAAAGCAGCATGTGGCCCGCCATATCCCATAGGTACGCCAAAACGCTGGGCAGAGCCTATTGCCATATCCGCGCCCAATTCACCCGGCGGTACGAGCAGGGCAAGGCTCAGCAAATCGCAGGCCATAATAACAAAACCGCCCGCTGCCGCCACCGCCTCAATCGGGGCTTTCACCTCTGCAATATGCCCATCTGTTCCGGGATAGGCCAGCACCACGCCAAAATAGTCAGAGGCAGATATCAGGCTTTGCGGATCACCTATTTCCACCTGCCAGCCAAGCGGTTCAGCACGTGTTTTTATCACCTCAATGACCTGGGCATGACAATTTTCATCCACAAAAAATACATTGCTTTGGGATTTTGACACCCGCCTGGCCACCGCCATTGCTTCTGCGGCGGCGGTTGCTTCATCCAGAAGCGAGGCATTGGCCATATCAAATCCAGTCAAATCGCAAATCATGGTTTGGAAATTTAGCAAGGCCTCCAGTCGCCCCTGGCTAATTTCCGGCTGATAGGGCGTATAGGCGGTATACCATGCCGGATTTTCCAGAATATTGCGCTGCAGGACAGGCGGGGTAATTGTACCATAATAGCCCTGACCTATAAGCGATTTCAGCACTCTATTCTGGCCAGCAAATTTTTTCATTATGTGCAGCAAACTATCTTCAGAGGCAGGCGGGCAAACCTTCAGCCCTTCTGACATATGGATGCTTTTCGGCAATATCGCATCGGTCATCTTATCAAGAGAATCAAAACCGATTATTTTCAGCATTGTCTCTATATCATGGGCAGCAGGCCCGATATGGCGCTGAATAAAATCTTCCTCGCGATGATGTTCCAGCTCATGATAGCGCATTATTTATCCTGTTCATTATGGCAAAATTATCTTTATGGCCTGTTATGTGTTTCTCTCTAGCTCACCAGAGCGAGATAGGCTGCCTCATCCATTAATTCATCCAGCGCGCTGACATCCTCCAGCCTGATTTTAACAAACCATCCAGCGCCCATCGGCTCGGTGTTCACCTGTGCCGGATCATCGCCCAGTGTTTCATTAATCTCGACAATCTCGCCGGTGACCGGGGCATAAACCGAAGAGGCAGCCTTAAAGCTTTCCACCGTTGCCATCTCGCCGCCAGCGGTAACTTTCGTGCCAACTTCCGGCAGCTCAACAAAGACGATATCCCCCAGCTCGCTCTGTGCATGATCGGTGATGCCAATAGTTGCCACCTCGCCTTCCAGACGAATCCATTCATGCTCTTGGGTAAATTTTTCCATCCTTCAGCTCCTTTCAATATCCAAAAATACCGTTTTATTCACCTTGTCTAAAACCTAGCTACCGCGATAAAAACGATGCGCCACAAAAGGCATATCACAGCGCGTGAGTGGCAAACGCTTGCCGCGCACTTCGGCAAATAGCGGCGCATCGCCAGTAGCAAAATCACGTTCTATTCTGACCATCGCAACGGGTTGGCCTACCGACGGGGCAGGTGATCCGGACGTGACCAGACCGATTTGCTGCCCACCTGCCGGGCTATCAAAGATTTGTGTACCGCTTCGCGGCGGCACCCCTTTTGGGGCGGTCACCCCTATCCGGCATTGCGCACTGCCGGACGCCAGCTCTGCCAGCGTAACATCTGCGCCAATAAAGCCGCCTTCACGCGCCCCGCCCGCTCGGCGTATTTTTGGAATAGACCAGTGCAGACTGGCCGTCACCGCGCTGATATCTTCATCCATATCCTGGCCATAAAGGCACAAGCCTGCTTCCAGCCGCAAACTATCGCGCGCGACCAGACCAGCCATCTGCACACCCTCATTTTCAATCAGACGGTTGACAAAACCCTCAGCTACCGTCTCTGGCAAGCTGACCTCAAAACCATCTTCGCCTGTATAGCCAGAGCGCGATAATTCTATTTGCTGGCCGTCAAATTCGCTGACCGCCACCTGTAAAAAGCGCACCTCTTCTGGCAGGGATACCAGCTGTTCTACCGCTTTTGCCGCTGCCGGGCCCTGTATCGCAACAAGGGCGCGTTGCAGGCGCGATACCTTAAAGCCTGTCAGATGGGCAGCAAGCCAGCTTATATCCTTATCCGCACAGGCCGCATTAACCACCATCCGCACATAGCTTCCTGCATTAATGACCATTACATCATCCAGAATGCCGCCTTGCGGGTTCAGTAATAATCCATAGCGTTGATGAAATTCAGGTAAATCGATCAGATTTGCCGGGATAACCCCTTCAAGGGCGGCCAGAATGGGCGCTGCTTGACCAGAAGGGTGGGTGATATCCAGCTGTGCCATATGCGATACATCAAAAACAGCCGCACCCGTACGGCAGGCCAGATGCTCCTTTAACGGGCCATCTGAATAGTTTAGCGGCATCATATAGCCAGCAAAAGACGCCATGCGCGCACCATGCGCAATATGAAAATCATTTAAACAAGTTGTTTTTTCTTCACTAGACAATTTATGTCTTTTTGCACCCCTGATTTCCAGCATCTGACCTATAAATTAGGTGATGCTGTCTTGTCCTGGCCGCCCTTCTTGTAAACGGCCTCTTCCCGCATCATAGTGTTACGAATTTACCCAATTGGTGCAACCGCGATTTCACCTGTTAGGACAGTCAGGCGCATTTTTCCGGCAATCGGTTCTGACAGGTTGATTTACCCGCCGCTGTTAATCCTTTATAACCGGGATAAAGCTACCCGATAGCAAGGATGAAAGAACAGATTATGCGCCGGCAACAGACCATCATTTTGGGGATCGAAAGCAGCTGTGATGAAACCGCTGCAGCGCTGATAGGCTCTGATCGCGAGATTCTGTCGCATCACATCGCCTCTTCTGCTGAAATTCATGCCAACTTTGGCGGGGTTGTGCCGGAAATTGCTGCCCGCCAGCATCTGGATATCATTGACAAGGTTGTTGAAGCAGCCTTTGCCGAGGCCGGGCTGAGCATGGCCGATATAGACGCGGTAGCCGCAACCGGCGGGCCGGGACTGATAGGCGGGGTTCTGGTTGGCACCATGACAGCCAAAGCCATTGCCCATGCAAGGGGGCTGCCCTTTTTTGCCATTAATCATTTGGAAGGTCATGCACTGACCGCCAGATTAACAGACGGGATATCCTTTCCCTATCTGTTATTGCTGGTTTCAGGCGGGCACACCCAATTGCTGGCCGTATATGGGGCAGGACAATATAAAAGGCTGGGCACGACGATGGATGATGCGGCCGGCGAAGCCTTTGACAAGGGCGCGGCTATATTGGGGCTTGGCTATCCAGGCGGGCCTGCCATACAAAAAGCAGCCCAAGAGGGCGATGCAAGGGCAATCCAGCTGCCGCGCCCGCGCAAAGGGGCAAAAGATTGTCATTTTTCCTTTTCCGGCCTGAAAACTGCGCTGGCACAAAAATGGGAAAAAGCAGAAGATAAAAGCGCATCCAGCCGCGCGGATTTTGCCGCCAGTTTGCAAACGGCTATCGCTGATTGCCTGATAGATAGAACTAGGCGGGCGATGCAGGAATTTGACGATGAAACAAACACCAGACAATTGGTCATTGCCGGCGGGGTAGCAGCCAATCTGGAAATTGGCACGCGGCTGAAAACTCTGGCAAAGGAGCTGTCCTTTGATCTGGTTATCCCGCCTGCCTATCTGTGTACCGATAATGCGGCGATGATAGCCTGGGCAGGTCATGAATATATGGCGCTGGATAGGGATACGCCCCTTGATTTTGCTCCGCGCCCGCGCTGGCCTCTGGACAGTGATGCCCCGCCGCCACCCGGTCGCGGTGTACGCATCTAAAGACGGGCAAACAAACTTCAGGCACCCAAAGGCCTGTTCCATAATTTTTTTTGGAATAATTTTCTGGTTTTCACTTAAGCGGGCTTTATAATCGGGGATATGAGCGGAAAAGAAAATATTGTGATAATTGGCGGCGGCGCATGGGGCTCAGCGATTGCCCATCAATTACGCAGTCACCCCCAAAATAACATAGAATTGCTGGTGCGCGCGCAAACCACCGCAGAAGACCTGAAACAGGGCAAGGTGCGCCAATATCCCCAGCTTACCGGCCTGCCAGGCTTTACGGCCACCACCGATACAGCCTGCCTGAAACAGGCCGATATTCTGTATCTGGTTGTCCCTGTGGCGGCCCACCGCGAAATGTTCGAGGTGATAAAGACGCACACATCAGAAAATTGTCCGGTCATATTATGTGCAAAAGGCTTGCTGGCGGATGAGGATAGAGGTGGTATTTTTCTGCAGGAATACGCCGAGAAAGAGCTGGGCAACCGGCCAGTTGCACTCTTTACCGGGCCATCTTTTGCCGATGAGGTATTATCGGGCTTGCCGACCGCCTTGCTGGCGGCCAGCAGTGACAGCACCTTATCTGCACGGGTGGCGAGCCATTTCGACAATAGTAAATTGCGTATCTATCAGGGGCAGGATGTGATGGGAGCTGCCCTTGGCGGGGCGGTGAAAAATGTTATCGCTATCGCTGCCGGCATTTGTACTGGTCAAAAGCTGGGCGACAATGCCCGTGCCGGACTGATAACAAGAGGGCTGGCCGAAACCATGCGACTGGCCGAAGCGCTTGGCGCTAACCGTGCCACCATGTCCGGCTTGGCAGGAATAGGCGATCTGGTGCTGTCTTGCAGTAATGACCATTCCCGTAATATGGCCTATGGGCTGGCTCTTGGAAGCGGGGCAAAAATATCTGAAAAACTGGCAGAAGGACGTCATTCTGCTGCCCATTTATGTGCCCGTGCAAATTATGAAAATATAGAAATGCCGGTTTGCGCGGCCGTAGATAAAATTGTTAATCACCATGCAGATATTCAAGCGACCATCACCGCACTATTGGCACGCCGCGCTGGTCTTGAATAATCTGACATCTATATAAACATATATCTCTGGTAAAAAACCCCAAACAGGAGCGATAGCATATGGCATATTGGCTTTTTAAATCCGAACCAAATACCTGGTCCTGGCAAAATCAGCTGGATAAGGGTGATATCGGGGAAGGCTGGGACGGGGTACGCAACTATCAGGCTGGCAATAATATGAAAGCCATGCAAATTGGCGATCTGGGTTTTTTTTATCATTCTGTTTCAGAAAAACAAATAGTCGGCATTGTCGATGTGATAGAGCTGTGGCATCCAGACCCGACCGATGCATCCGGCCGTTTTGGTATGGTCACTGTTCGGGCCGTCAAATCCATGACCCGGCCAGTTAGCCTGGCAGAAATAAAGGCCGAGCCGCGCTTGTCAGAATTGGCATTGGTCAGGCAATCGCGCCTGTCGGTTGTGCCGGTTGGCGCAGCAGATTGGAAGCTGTTGCTGGAAATGGGTGATACCCGTCTGTAAACGGGATTTTTCAGGCGTCCAGACTGCGTCTTTCTTTAAAAATCAGAAACAGATTACGCAGATAAATAAACAGACCCAGCCCCTGACCACAAATGATCACCGGGTCTTGCCGCCAGAGCGCATATAAAAACAGCACCAGTCCGCCGCCAATCGAAAAATACCAGAAAGCCAGTGGGATAACAGACCGCCCCTCGCCTTCGGATTTCAGCCATTGGATGATAAAACGCATCGCAAACAGCCCCTGACCGGCAAAACCGATAATCAGCATCAGCTGTTCCGGGTTAGTGCCAATAGAAGCAGGCAGAAACGGAAACAGGCTGAGCAAAATTTGCCCGATAAAAAGGGCAACAGCGCCAATCATCGCAGAAATTGCATCTAACATTTAGCCTCTTGCCCCTGCCTTTTTCGCTTTCCGGGAAGATTTTGTCCCGGATGATTTTTTTGAAGATGGTGTGGAAGCGGTTTTGGAAGATGCTTTGCGAGCGCTATCTTCTGTAACTTTCCCTGTTTGCGGCATCCGGCGCAACAGCCAGATAACCCCCAGCATATCTGAAATACCGACCAGCAACCTGTCCAGAATTCCGTATTTTGACTGGCCGCGCGCGCGTATTCTATGCCCGACTGGCACAGCGATGACACAGCCCCCCTCACGGCGAACCAGCGCCGGCATAAATCGATGCATATGATTAAAAAAAGGAAGGTTAACAAAGATATCCCTATCCACCACCTTTAGTCCGCATCCACTGTCGGGATGGTCATCATTTAACAGGCTGCGCCTAAGCCATCTGGCGACCGCTGATGCCTGACGGCGAAGGGCGGTATCTTTGCGGGTGACGCGCACCCCGCCTGCCATCCCCCTTGCCGGACGGGCGGCCAAAAGGGCAGCTTCCAGCGCAGGCAGATCAGATGGAATATTCTGGCCATCGCCATCCAGAACCGCAATCAGCGGGGCTTTTGCCGCCAGCAGGGCGGTACGCACCGCAGCAGATTGCCCGGAACGATGCTGGTGATGCAAAACCCGTAATTGGGGAATATGTTTTTGGGCTTCTGTTAAATCTCTTGATGTGCCATCTGTACTGGCATCATTTACATAGATAATTTCAAAGGGCCGCCCGGCATAGACAGCGGCAATTTCGTCTATCAGCGGGCGAATATTGCCCTGCTCGTTCATTACCGGCACCAAAACAGATATTTCAGGAACAGATTTTTCAGGTGTCTGCTTGGAAATACGCGCCATCTTTTCGTTAACACCTGCTGTGATTTTTTAATAAGATTATCTGCTGGTTTAAAATGTCTATATTCCTATAGACTGTAGGCTTGGCCAGTGTCAATCAGCCGCCTTTTGAGCCGGCCGTATGTTGATAGAAAAACAGGCGAATATTGCGCCCTTTTGAAATATTTGTTCCGGCAAGCGTATCGCTAACCCCCAAATCCTGTTTCAGTTGCTCGGAGAGCTGGATGAATTCAGCACGATGCCGCTCTTCGATAATGGCCAGCCCGTCCGGGGCTTCGGCCATAAACAAAGCCGCCTGTTTGACATCGAGCAGCAGAATATCCTGACCCAGATGAAAGACAGCCGAAGGTTCGTGATAGCCAACTAGGGCAATCGCGGCTGGCCGATTGGGCAAGCTGGCAATATGGGCTTTTAGACGATTGGCGATATGAATCTGGGACAGGCTGGCAAACAGGCCGGCTATCAGCACCAGATGCAGAATGATCCCTGCCCCGCAAATCGCCAGCAAATCGCCTGGCTGCCGGCCGCGATACCATACCCAAAGCCGCCACAAAATAAAGCTGACCAGCAAGCCGGCAAGCATCGCAAAGATAAAGGCCCATCCGCCGGACTTCCCGCCATAGGTTATCGCCAGCCAAAAGCTGACCCCGGCAAGAATCAGTCCCCACAGCACAGCCAGGCTATAGCCTGCCAGAACAAGGATATGTTGCACCCGGCCGGGCGCGGCAGGCGGGCGAAGCAACGCACTGGCGATAAGCAGCGCAAGGGCGGGCAAAACAGGCAGAATATAATGCGGCAATTTGGTGGGCACCAGCTCTATCACCAGCCAATATCCGGCCAGCCAGGCAAAACAAAATCGGCTGGCAGGATGGCGCAGCATCTCGCGCCCCTGCCAGAATAAAAATCCGGCAAAGGCAATGCCTGGAAAAAACAACAGCCCAAGCAAGCCAAAATAGGTGCCAAAAGGCGCGCCATGCGATTCCTGTCCCGATTGCACTTTGGAAATAAAATCCCCGCGAATAGCAATATCCAGAAATGCCCCGTCTGTTTGATAGGAAACCGCCACCACCCAGGGCAGGGTGATTATAGCCACAATAAGCATACCTCGAATAAAGGCCAGATGGACAAGCCATTTAATCTGCCTGTCCAATAGGCAGAGCATCACAATTGTGGTCACGGCAATCAGGGGTGCAATCGGCCCCTTGACCAAAATACCTATCGCCATAAACATCCAAAATCCGATAAACAGGCGGCTGGCAAAAGGCGGCCTGTCCGATAGCTGATAATGCTGATAAAGCCGCCATAGATAAAATTGCTGACATAATATAACCGCCAATAGCACCGCATCTGTTTTGGCAAGATGGGCTTCGGCTATCATCACCGGGCTGGCGGCCAGCAATAAAACCGAGAGGATCGGCAATAAACGAAAATCCGGCCACATATGCGCGCCCAGCCGATAGGTCAGGACAAGTCCGGCCAGCATGGCCAGCAAAGATGGCAGGCGATAGCTGGCAATATCAAAATGACCAAAAATAGCGGCAGAAGCAGATTGCAGCCAGTAAATAGCAATCGGTTTTTTGGCGCGTATCTCATCCATAAAATAGGGCGTTATCAGATCGCCGCTTAACAGCATTTGCTTGCTGGCCTGAGCAAAGCGGGCTTCATCGCGGTCGATGACTTCCAGGCTTTGATGACCTATCAGAACCGCCAGAAAAATCCCGGCCAGCACTATCCAGAAAAAAGGGCGACGCGGGGCTATTTCTGCCAGCCAATATTGCCAGTTTTCGTTAAATGATTTTCCGGATAAGCGCATCGCTGCCCATCATTGCCTGTATCTGATTACTATCTATTTTTTGTTCCTGTCCAACCCTATCGAAAATAGCCCCGCACCGCTAGCAAAGAGATAGGCCATAGGCGATAATAGTATTTTGAAATTTTTTTAAATCAGCGTACAAGCGCAGATAATGACACTATCGCGCCCAACAGATAAAAACATCACCGCCTTGCCGGATACCAGCTATTCGCATATCTGGGCGCTTTCCTGGCCGGTGATGGTATCTACCATGACCGTGCCGCTGGTAGGCGCGGTAGATGTAGCGATGATGGGGCATTTACCTGATCCGGCCTATGTAGGCGGGGTGGCGTTGGGCGGTTTGATATTCGGGGCAATTGTTCTGGCGTTCAGCTTTTTGCGGATGGGAACAACGGGGCTGACCTCACGCGCATTGGGGGCAGGTCAAACAGCAGAAATAAGCCATATCTTTATCCGCAGCCAGCTTGTCGCCCTGTTGGGAAGCGTCTTTTTTATCCTTATTCATCCTTTCATCCTCTTGCTCGCCATGCATTGGATAGATACCTCGTATGTCGCCTCTGCCCATATGGACAGCTATTTTTCCATTCGGATATGGGGGCTGCCTGCCACGCTGGGCAATGCGGTGATGATAGGCTGGCTATTTGGCCAGCAAGCCATGCGGCTATGTATGACCCAGCTTATCTTTATCAATATTGTAAATATCGCTTTGAATTTTTTATTTGTGCTGGGGTTGGGCATGGATATAGACGGGGTGGCAACTGCCTCGCTGGTCGCGGAATGGGCAGGCTTTATCCTGATGTTTTTTATTGTCCGCGCCCAGCCCGGCCGCTTTCCATTGCACCTGAATAGCCTGGATAAAACCATCTTTTTTGCCAGAGATAAATGGCTGGGTATGTTTAAAATTGCCCGCGATTTAAGCGCGCGTACCTTGCTGTTATGGGCGGTAGAAGCCCTTCTTCTGTCGCAAGCGGCCAGCAGCGGCGATATCTCGCTTGCGGCGATACAGATGATGCTGGTGATCTTTGGCTTTATTGCTTTTGGCCTGGATGGATTTGCCCATGCTACCGAAGCGCTGGTCGGGGCGGCCATTGGCGCAAAAAGCCGCGCCAGGCTAGGGCTTATTTTGCGACGCACCACTTTACTGGCGGCGATTGCCGCGTTTATCATGGCAGCTTTTTTATTTGTTTTTGATGGGCTTATTGTGTCCATCCTGACCGGACAAGCCCCCTTGCAAGCGGCCATTTCAGATTTATGGTTATGGTGTGTGCTTATGCCGCCTGTTTCTTTTTTGGCCTTTCAGATGGACGGGGTTTATGTCGGGGCGGCGGCCAGCCATTATATGCGGAACGGGATGCTGGTATCCTTTATCCTGTTTGCCGGTCTGGTTTATGGATTTGGCCGGGCAGGGCTTGACGGGCTGATGTTCGCCTTTATTGTTTATCTGCTGGCCAGAGGGATTTATCTGGCATTATATTTGCGCCAGATGTTCGCCCGATATATTGACGAGGAAAGCATTGATAGATCGCGCTGATATAAAAAGGCAGGATGCAACATAGCAAGATTTTGATAATTTTAGCACCAAAGCAGATGGATAAAAAATGTCAGTTCTGGAATATCAGTCCGGTATAACCACCCCGAAAAAAGATAGCCGGCCGCTTTATATTATTCACCTGAGCAAGTTTGATAGCTGGCTGGACAGCCTGTCCGAGACAGCCCAAAACTGGGTGCGCGAAACCGCCATGCCGGCAAAGGTCGCAAGCTGTATCCCCCTGCCGGGTTCAGATGGCCATATTCAGGCCGCTGCATTGATAATAGATGAAAATATTATCTGGCAGAGCGCCCTGGCCGCCAATACCCTGCCAGCCGGCAGCTGGATAGCTGATATGGCTTTTGCCGGACAGGCCTGCCCAGCCGACATTCAGCTTGGCTGGGGGCTGGCACAATATCATTTCGCCCCACATAAGCCGGAAAAATCGGCCGATCGCAAAGCTTTATTGGCAATCGCAAAAAAAGATCAGGATAAAGCAGTGGATGCGCAAGTCAGGGGCATTCATATTGTGCGTGAAATGATCAATCAGCCTGCCAATAAAATGACCCCGCAAGGCATAGAGGCAGCCGCAAAGAAAATTGCCCAGACTTTTTCTGCCAAAATAAAGGTCACCAAAGGCAAGGTGCTGGAAAGTTATGCCCCTGCCATTCATATTGTCGGGCGGGCAGCTGAAATTCCGCCCCGCCTTATCGATATGAGCTGGGGCGATAAGGGGCCTGTCATTACGCTAGTTGGCAAAGGCATCAGCTTTGATTCAGGGGGGCTGGATATCAAACCTTCGCGGGCGATGGAAATGATGAAAAAGGATATGGGCGGAGCAGCCCATGTTCTGGGGCTTGCCGCCGCACTGATGGCGGCAAAGGTCAATATCCGTCTGCGCGTTTTGGTCGCGGCAGCTGAAAATGCCATATCTGAACGTGCCATGCGTCCGCTCGATGTCATTGATACCGCGGCCGGCATTGCCGTAGAGGTCGGCAATACAGATGCAGAAGGCCGGCTGGTACTGGCAGATGCCCTCTATTATGCCCTGCATGACAAAGACCATCCCAGTCCCGATTTTGTGGTCGATTTTGCCACGCTGACAGGGGCGGCACGGGTCGCATTGGGCACCGAATGCCCCGCGCTGTTTTGCAACCATCCTGGCACGGCTCGCCAATTAATGGATTTGGGCGCCAGCCTGGATGACCCGCTCTGGCAATTGCCTTTATTCGAAGCCTATGACCGGTTTTTGGATGCCGGACAAGCCGGGCTGTCCAGCACCGGCCATTCCGGTTTTGGCGGGGCGATTACAGCCGCATTATTCCTGCGCCGCTTTGTCGGCAAACAGGCCGATTGGGCACATATTGATGTGATGGCCTGGAATTTATCCAGCCGGCCTGGACGGCCAAAGGGCGGCGAGGCAATGGGCTTGCGTACCCTGTTTGCCTTTATCCAGGAACGGGCAAAAAAACCGGCCAAAAAATAACGCTGATTAATAGCCGCGCTTCTTATCGACCAGATTGGACAGGGGCTGGTTATTCACAGTCGCTGTTATCGCGGCCGCCACCTGATCAGCGGCCGTATCGGGATTGGTTTGGGCTGCCACGTGCGGCCAGATGGTAATGGCTGGCTCTTCCCAGAAAGGATGCTCAGCCGGCAGCGGTTCTATTGCAAACACATCCAGACAGGCTCCGGCCAGATGGCCAGAGCGAATAGCGGCAAGCAAATCTGCCTCTACCACCTGTTTGCCGCGCCCGCCATTGATAAAATAAGCGCCTTTTTTCATCTGCGCAAAACTCTTGCCATTAAACAGATCTGTTGTTTCGGGCGTCAGGGGCAAAATACAGACATGGATATCACAGCTGGCCAGCAGATTTTCAAAACCCTTGCGGCCATGGGCAGATTTTATTGGCTCTGGAAATTGGCGTTCACTGCGCGACCAGCCAGATACATCAAATCCCAGCCCTGCCAGACGCTGGGCGATCTCAAGGCCAATGGCCCCCATGCCATAAACCGCTACCGGCAAATTTTTGGTTTGACGCTGATCGCGCCCCTCAAAGCGTTTTTGTTCTGCCATCTTGCGGTAATAGGGACCATCGCGCAGATGATCAAGAATTGCTAAAATTACCCATTGGCTGAGGGCATGGGACATATCTGGATCGACCAGGCGGACAATAGCGGCCTGTTCGGGCAGGTCGGGATCGGAGATTAAATGGTCTACCCCCTGCCCGAGCGAGATAATCACTTTTAAATTTACCAGCTCGGCCAGCCGGCCTTTTGGCGGATACCAAACAAGGGCGAATTGAGAGCTTAGAGCCTCCTCTTCTGTCAAAGGAACAAGCGTGCATGGGCCCAGCCTCTCGCTCAGGCAGGCTTGCCACCATTGGCGCTTGTCGTCGCGGCCTGTATTATCAAAATAGGCAATTTTAATCGTATTATCTGTCATGGTTTTGCTTTACCTACCCAAGATAGGCCAGCGCCTGTTCGTGCAAGCTGGCATTGCCCGCCGCCAGAATAGAGCCATCCCCCTCCAGGCGAACCGGTCTGCCTTGCCAATCTGTTACCACCGCACCGGCAGCCTGCATCACCGGGACAAGTGCCATAATATCATGCGGGGCAAGCTGGTTCTCTACCACCAGATCAAGATGACCAGCAGCCAATAGCGCATAATTATAGCAATCCCCGCCATAATGGCTGGAGCGGCACGCCGCGCTTAATTTTTGAAAAACCTGCCAGCCCCTGTCGGTAAAGGCCTCCGGGCTGGTGGTGGCGATATGGGCATTTGCCAGACTATCTGTCTGACGCGTTGCCAGCATTTTTTCATGCCCGCCGGAAAGTAAAAAAGCCTCGCCCCCCCTGGTGATATAGGTTTCATCCAGGCCGGGCATATCTATCAGCCCGCAAATCGGCATCCCCTGATAAGAGAGCGCGATCAATGTCCCGAATAATGGCTTGCCGATGATAAAGGCTCTGGTACCGTCGATTGGGTCTATTACCCAGCAATAGGGCTGGCTGGCCTGTCCGCCTTCTTCTTCACCAATAATGGAATGGTCTGGAAATCTTTTTGCGATCACGGCACGCAAGGCTGTTTCTACAGATTTATCGGCAATGGTGACCGGGCTGTCATCTGCTTTTTGCAGAACATCGAAATCACTACGGAAATATTTTGCGATAAGAGGCCGAGAAATCGCCGGCAATTTTGCCAGCAGTATCTCAGCCTCTGCGCTTATGTTGGGCTCTGCGCTCATTGCGCGAGCTGGCTGGCCTCTGCGGCAATATCTGCATCAGATGGCAAAGCAGCAGGGCTATCTGCCAGACTGCGCAAATAGGCAATCACATTGGCTCTGTCCTGCGGCTTTTTCAGGCCGGCAAAATTCATCTTTGAGCCTGCCAGATAGGCTTTTGGCTTATACAGAAAACCGTTTAGTGCCTGGTAATCCCAATTGCCTTCCATTTCTGCCAGAGCAGTGGAATACCCAAAGCCATCTACCGCACCTTTATCTGCATTGACAATATTCCACAGAGCCGGGCCTACCTTGTTCTGGCCGCCCTTTTCAAATACGTGGCAAGCGGTACATTTTTTCGCCGCCTTGATACCGGCATCCACATCTGCCGACGCCAGCAATGCTAAAATAGGCTCAGGGCCCTGTTCGGCAGCCGGGGCATCTGTGCTTGTGCTGGCAATCTGCACCTCAATCGGATAGGCGTTTTCTGCCAATTCCTGATGCGGTACCAGCATTTCAGAAATCTTGTAGCCAGCCATTGCCAATAAGGCTGCCAGCAAAAAACCGGCCGCAACTTTGTTAAATTTGAGATCGTCCATTCTTTGAATATCCCCACCGTTGGTATGTAAATTTGCGTTTTATTCCCATGAACGCAAAAGCGGTTTGATAAAAACCCTGAATATGTCTTTATGCCTGACTGTGATAACGCAATTTTTCTTTGCTCTCAAGCCCTTCAACATCCAGATCACTGCTTTTCCTTTGCGTGATCCGTCAAATTATGAAAAAACCTGTAATATGACGATAAAAAAGAACCCTATTTTAACCCTTATTCCGGCACGGATGCGTGCAACCCGCCTGCCAAACAAGCCGATGCTGGAGATTGCTGGCCGGCCGATGATCGTGCATGTCTGGGAACAGGCAATGCGCGCCAAGCTGGGGCCTGTATGTGTGGCAACCGACAGCCAGGAAATCGCCAGCTGTATCGAGGCAGAAGGCGGACAGGCCATCCTGACAGATGCAGACCTGCCCTCTGGTTCGGATCGGATTTATCAGGCATTGCAAAAATCGCCTGAATTTGCCCAAACAGGGCAGGTGATTAATCTGCAAGGCGATTTACCTGAACTGAATCCGAGCCTGTTGCACAAGCTGGCAGAGTTGCTGGGCGAAAACAAATGGGATTTAACCACCCTTGTTGCCCCGATGAGCGCTGAAGATGCGAAAAAATCGCAAATTGTCAAAGCTGCTATCAGCTTTCCGCACGGGCCTGAAAAAACTGGCCGCGCCCTGTATTTCAGCCGGGCAGCCATACCAGACGGGGACGCGCCTTTTTATCATCATATCGGGCTATATGGCTGGCAGGTTTCAGCATTGAAAAAATTTGTATCCTTGCCACCTTCCCCATTAGAGCTGTCCGAGAAGCTGGAACAGCTACGCGCACTGGAAGCCGGAATGAGCATCGGGGCAGGGGTGGTTGACCATGCCCCTGGCGGGGTCGATACACAAGAGGATTTAGACGAGGTGCGCGGCCGTTTTGCCAGCTAAAATGACGATTTCAATCACAGGCAATCTGGACAAACGAACAACCAGGCAATTTGCAATAGAGTATAATTTGGGGCAGAAAGACCATAGGCTGAACTGTCCGCAAACATTTATTAGAAGAAAACAGGAAAACTATCATGGCCAGGGGTAAAAAAATCGCATTTCAGGGTGTGCCGGGCGCTTATTCACATCTGGCGTGCAGCGCGGTCATGCCAGAGGCAGAGACGCTGGCTTGCAGCAGTTTTTCTGAAATGATTTTGAGCGTTCAGCAGGGCAAGGCCGATTTTGCCATGGTGCCGGTGGAAAATTCCACCGCTGGCCGGGTAGCGGATATCCATCATATTCTGCCCGAATCAGGCTTATATATCATTGGCGAGCATTACCAGCCCGTTGAACATAAATTGCTGGCAATAAAAGGCGCAAAGCTGGCAGATATTACCGAAGTGCATAGCCATGAACAGGGGTTGGCACAATGCCGAAAATCGCTGGAAAAGATGGGTATCCGACCGGTTATTCACGCCGACACCGCCGGCGCTGCAAAAGATATTGCCCTGCTGGGTGACCCCAATATAGGGGCGATTGCCTCTGCCCTAGCGGCTGATATTTACGGGCTGAATATTCTGGATGCCGATATTCTGGACAGCAATACAAATACCACCCGCTTTTTGATTATGGCTCCAAAGCCAAAAGTGCCAACAGATATATCCCTGCCTGCCATTACCACACTGATTTTTGAAGTGCGATCAGTGCCGGCGGTATTATATAAAGCGCTGGGCGGTTTTGCGACAAACGGAATCAATCTGACCAAAATCGAATCCTATATGAAAGATGGCTTTATGCAGGCCGCACAATTTTATATCGATTGTGAAGGTCATGTTCAGTCCGAAGCGATGATACGTGCTCTTGAGGAGTTGCGGTTTTATTGCAAGGATGAGGGGGTACAGATTTTAGGCACATACCCTGCCAGCCCATCGCGCCGAATAGCCAGATAACCAAACAGGAATGCAGGAAAAAAACTTGTTTCTATTGCCCGAATAGCGCATAATCCGCGCTGGAAGGCTGGGTGGACGATTATCTGCGCTCACCCTGGCGAGATCCGAAAGGAAGCAGCCAAAGCATAGTTTGAACGGGTCATCCAGTCTTTCATATTCCCCCTATCCGCACAAGACAGAATGTAAAGGCCAAAATGCGTTGCGCCTTATGGTAAAACCATTCGCATAATTCTGGTCATGGCTTTCACAAAATGCTAGTTTCGCTTTTATGAGCGAGCAACCATCTACACCCTACCGCGTTCTGGCGCGTAAATATCGCCCGGACAGTTTTGAGACGCTTATCGGACAAGAGGCTCTTGTACGCACCCTTAGCAATGCGCTGGCACTTGGCCGGCTGGCTCATGCCTTTGTGCTGACAGGGGTTCGCGGCATTGGCAAAACCTCTACGGCCAGAATTCTGGCAAAGGGGCTGAATTGCGAAGGCAGAGATGGGACAGGCGGGCCTACCCTTAACCCCTGCGGGATGTGCCAGCATTGCCAGGATATTGCCAGCAGTCGGCATATTGATGTGCTGGAAATGGATGCGGCCAGCAATACAGGGGTGGATGATGTGCGCGAAATTATTGATGGGGCAAATTATCGGCCTGTCTCTGCGCGCTTTAAAATCTATATTATTGACGAGGTGCATATGCTCTCGCGCAATGCTTTCAACGCCTTGCTAAAAACGCTGGAAGAGCCGCCAGATAATGTCAAATTCATCTTTGCGACTACCGAGATCCGCAAAGTACCGGTCACTATCCTGTCGCGCTGTCAGCGATTTGATCTGCGCCGTGTTCCGCAGGAAATGATGATAAACCATCTGGCCGGCATCGCGGAAAAAGAAGGCATGAAGGCCGAGCAGGGCGCGCTGGCACAAATTGCCCGTGCTTCGGAAGGCTCGGTACGTGATGCGCTCTCTTTGCTGGATCAAGCCGCCGCAATGGGCGCAGATAAAATTGATGAAGCAGCCATTATCGATATGCTGGGTCAGGCAGAAACATCACAGATTATGGCTATTCTGGATGCCTGTTTTGTCGGCAAGACAGCCGAGGCCGTTGATTTATTCAGCGCCGCAGATGCGGGCGGGGCAGAAGCAGAAACCATGCTGGCCGATATGCTGGATATTCTGCATCAGGCCAGCCTGATAGCTGCAGGAGCAACACCGGCTGACTTGCCAGAAGACCAGTTGAACGAGCTGCGCAAAATTGCCGATATGGGAATCGCCAAATTAGGCCGGGCATGGCAGTTAATGCTTAATGGCCATCGCGAGCTAAAAGACGCTCCAAACCCAAAGGCCGCTGCCCAGATGGTTCTTATTCGACTCGCCCATTTAGCACCCATGCCGACCCCGGCAGATATTATCAAAAACCTGCAAGACGATAGAGCCACTTCTTCACGACCAGGCGACCCCTCTGTTGCCAGCCAGGCAACCCCGAACAGCCCTGCTGGTTTTCAGGAAAAGCTGATATCCGCGCCATCTGATGACGCGCCAGCATCAACCGCCCTTCCAGAGGATAATAACGATAGCGCGCGCCTGCCAGCATCGCCCGTCCCGATAGAGGCAGATATCCAGCCAGCATCGCTTGTGCCTTCTTTTGCCAGCTTGCGCGATATTGCCAGCTATTTTGAAGAACAGGGCGCACATATACTTGCCGCACGCATAAAACGCCATCTGCGTCCGGTCAGCTTTGGCACACAAAAGCTGGAAGTCATGATTACAGGCGATAATGCTGAGGATTTACCCCAACAGCTTGCCAAAACCCTGTCTGAGGCAAGCGGTTCAGCCTGGCTGGTTTCTGTCAGCGAGACAGGCGGCGGCAAAACCATTGCCGAAGAAGATGCCGATAAAGAAGTTAAAGAAAAACAGGCAGCAGAAGATCTGCCTTTGGTTGCGCGTATATTGGAAATATTTGACGGGGCTGAAATCACTGCTATCAAGGCGATGGATAGCCCACCAGTTCCGGAAGCCAGCGAGGCCATAGAAGAAGCAGAAGAAGGTGAAGAAGAAGCACCTTCCCCTGAAACATCCAGCCAAATGAGGTAGGTAGTAAAATGCGTAATATTGGCGGAATGATGAAACGTGTCCAGGAAATGCAGGAAAAAATGCAAAGCCTGACCGCAGAGATGGAAGCCAGCCGATTTGACTGTTCGGTGGGCGGCGGCGCAGTGGTTGCGGTGGTCTCTGGCAAGGGCGAGCTGGTCGATTTAGCCATTCGCCCGGAGATATGCGATAGCCAGGATACCGAAACCCTGTCTGATTTGATAAAGCTGGCGGTCAATAACGCCCGTGCTGAGGCCGAAGCCAAAAAGGCTGAAGCCTTGAAAGAATTGACAGGCGGATTGCCCTTGCCACCGGGTATGTCCCTGCCTTTTTAAAAAACCGATAGCCTGCTGTGTTAGGACAAAGACAAAAATTATAGGTAAAAAATGCCGGAAACGCCTCTTGATCAGCTGATAAAGCGTTTATCGCGCCTGCCGGGTCTGGGTCCGCGTTCAGCGCGGCGAACAGCATTGTTTCTGCTGAAAAATCGTGACCAGATGATGTTGCCCCTTGCCGCAGAAATGGATCATGTTGGCCGGTATGTGCGCGCTTGCGTGGAATGCGGCAATCTGGATATGCAGGATAAGTGCAGCCTGTGTCTGGACGGGCGGCGCGACCGGAGCCGTTTATGTGTGGTAGAGGATGTCTCTGATTTATGGGCCATTGAACGGGCAGGGATTTTTTCTGGGCTGTATCATGTTTTGGGCGGCACCTTAAGCGCCCTGGATGGGCGCGGCCCGGCCGAGCTGGGTATTGACCGTCTAGTCATGCGCGCCAAATCCCTGCACACGCCAGAAGACAGGCAGCCAGAAGTCATTTTAGCAACTTCTGCCACGGTAGATGGACAAACCACCGCCCATTATATTGCAGAAAGACTAGAAGCGCAGGGGCTAACCATCACCCGTCTTGCCCATGGCGTGCCGGTCGGGGGCGAGCTAAATTTCCTGGATGATGGCACGCTGGCACAAGCGATGAAAGCCAGAACCACTTTATAGCGCCAGGTCCGGCTTAGTCAGTATTTGTGTCCTGTGAGGCTGAAAGCAAATCTTGCGGGCTGGAGACGACATTTTTAACCTCGTCACTTTCAACATCATAATCTTCGATACGTCGTCCGCGATTGCTGATTTTTCCGGTGGAAGTTTTGATTTCCTGAACATCCTTTTGTGCCAGATCGAAATGTTTGCCCAGATTATCCACCCGCTTATCCAGACGGGTCACATCGCCCACCAACATCCCGATTTCCTTTTGAATAAGGGCTGTTTGTTCGCGCATCCGCGCATCTTTTAATATGGCTCGAACTGTATTCAGGGTGGCCATCATGGTTGTGGGAGAGACAATCCAGACCCGCGCATCATAGGATTTTTCCACCACATCCAGCATATTGGCATGCAACTCTGCATAGACCGCCTCGGACGGCAGAAACAGACAGGCTGATTCGGCGGTCTCCCCTGTGATGATGTAGCGTTCCTGAATATCCTTTACATGTTTCAGCACATCCATACCCAGCTGCTTGCGGGCTGCTTTTCGGCCATTTTCATCTTTGGCATTTTGCATCTGATGCCAGGCTTCTAGTGGAAATTTTGCATCAATAATGATGTCGCCCGGCGGGTTGGGCAGTTTTAACAGGCAATCTGCCCGTCGCCCATTAGAAAGCTGAACCTGAAATTCATAGGCATTTGGCGGCAGCACATTTCGCACCAGATTTTCCAGCTGCACCTCGCCAAACGCGCCTCTGTCTGTTTTATTGGCCAGAATATTGTGCAGCTGGGTCACTTGTCCGGTCAGCTCGCCTATCTTGGCATTGGCCGCATCAATCACCGCCAGACGGGCGGCCAGATCACTAAGGTTTTTATGGGTTTTTTCTGTTTGCTCCTGCAAGGAGCTGCCCATCCGCGCGCTCATCCCCGCCAGCGATTCTTCCAGCCTTTTGGAAAGAGAGGCCATCTGTTCAACATGGCCTTGCTGTTGCTGCTGCGAGAGCTGGGCAAGCTGGGAAAGCTGGCCGCGCAATTGCGATAATTCCAACGAGGCGGTTTCTGTCCCTGCCGGCTTTTGGCGCAAGACAACAAACAGCCCCAGGCCAACCGCCGCTCCGGCTATCAAAATAGCAATGGCGATAATCATGATAAGGGTTTGGCTATCCATCTCATGTACCTAGCATTTTTTGACAAAATTTTCATCTGCAAATTACCGGCATCCTATTGCAAGGCAGGCTTTAGAACAAACCTTGCGAAATAGCAGCAGTTTATCCATACTCCGCACGAGAAGCTTGTCATTTTATATTAGAGGTAAATTTGTAATGGCTTTATTGCCGATAATTTTAACGCCCGAGCCTGTATTGCGCCAGACCGCCCGGCCTGTTGAGGCCATTACCGATGATATTTTGACGTTGCTAGAGGATATGGCGGATACCATGTATGACGCGCCGGGCATTGGTCTGGCCGCCAATCAGGTAGGCCGTCTGGAGCGTGTCATTGTCATGGATTGTGCCAGAGAGGGCGATGCCCCGGAATTATGGAAGATGATCAATCCGGAAATCATTGCCAGCTCGCAGGAAACCGCCAAACTGGAAGAGGGGTGTTTATCTATCCCCGGCCATAATAGCGAGGTGATACGCCCGGCTGAAGTGCAAGTGCGCTATCTGGGCATTGATGGCAATATCCATGAGATGCAGGCAGAAGGGTTGCTGGCAGCCTGTGTCCAGCATGAAATTGATCATTTAAATGGTGTTTTATTTATCGATCATATCTCGCGCCTGAAACGCGATATGATATGGCGTAAAGTCTTAAAAGAGGCTAAAGCCCGGTCATGACACAATCTGAACAGGCTGCAAGTGCAAGGCAAAAAACCCGTATTGTTTTTATGGGCAGTCCGGAATTTTCAGCCCCCAGCCTGAAGGCGCTGAATGAGGCATTTGAGGTATGTGCGGTGTATACCCAGCCGCCACGCAAATCAGGGCGGGGTATGAAAACCCGCCCCACCGCCATTGGTGAACTCGCCTCTTTCCTCGGCCTACCCTGTTTCTGGCCGGAAAGCCTGCGCGGCAATATAGAGGAGGTTGAGCGGCTAAAGGCCTTTAAGGCAGATATTTTTGTGGTCATCGCCTATGGGCTTATTCTGCCGCAAGAGGTGCTGGATATTCCGCCTTTGGGCTGTATTAATGGCCATGCCTCTTTATTACCGCGCTGGCGCGGGGCTGCCCCTATTCAAAGAGCGATTGAAGCAGGTGACCGCCAGACAGGCATTTCAATTATGGAAATGGAAGCCGGGCTGGATACAGGCCCTGTTTTAATGGAACAGGCGATAGAATTATCCACAAATGTCCAGGCAGGCCAGCTGCATGACAGATTATCCGAGCTGACCGCAGAGATGATGATAGAGGCGGTCAACGCACTGACCAGTGGGCAGGCAAGCAAAACCCCGCAAAAAGAAGAGGGGCTAACCTATGCCCATAAAATCACCAATGCAGAGACCTGTCTGTCTTTTGATATGCCAGCCGATATATTGGCACGCAAAATTAGCGCCTTTAGCCCCTTTCCGGCGGCCTCGGTGGAAACCATTTCCGGCAGGCTGAAATTATTAGCCGCTATACATCTGGAAGGAGAAAAGCACCAAGGCGCGCCGGGGCATTTTTTGGGTCGCGGGGCAAATGAAGGGATAAAAATCGCCTGTGCCGACCAAAGCGTATTGGAAATCACCCGCCTGAAGCCGGCTGGCAAACAGGCCATGAGCGGCCATGCCTTTTTAAATGGGCAAGGCTGGCAAAACGGTATCTCTATCGAAAGGCCGGGCGGATGAGCCAGACAGACACAGAGCCAGAAACCCAGGCAGATACGCACCGGATGCTGATTACCGTTGAATATGATGGCGCTGGTCTGGTGGGATGGCAGAGGCAAAATAATGGCCCTTCTGTTCAGGCCTATCTTGAAGCGGCGGCGGAAAAGCTGACCTGCCGAAAAACCCCTATTCAGGGCTCGGGGCGCACCGATGCAGGCGTTCATGCCAGCGCACAGGCCGCCCATCTGGATGTACCGAAAAGCCTGAATCCGAATGCGGTGGTCAATGGTCTGAATGCCTGGCTGGATTGCCCGCAAATCAGTGTGCTGACTGCCCGAAGGGTAGGACAGGATTTTAATGCCCGTTTTGATGCAACTGAACGCAGCTATCTTTATCGTATTCTGGACAGGCGCACCCCTTCTGCCCTGCGCCGGCATTATGTCTGGCATCACCGCACAAAATTAAATGAGGGTGCGATGCACGAAGCCGCACAATATCTGATAGGAAAACATGATTTTACCAGCTTTCGTGCTACCGGATGTCAGGCCAATTCACCTGTTCGCACCCTGAACAGCCTCAGCGTTATCCGTTCAGACGATGAGATACATATTCGCGCCCATGCCCGTTCTTTTCTATATCATCAGATACGCAATTTTGCCGGCTCTCTGGCACTGGTGGGGGCGGGTAAATGGCAGGCCGAAGATATACGCATAGTCCTGGAAGCCTGCGATCGTACCAAAGCCGGGCCTACCGCCCCGCCGCAAGGCCTGTATCTGACAGAGATTGAATATTCACCCGAAAGTCTGGCACAAAAATAATGGCCGCGCCCAGGCCGGTTACTATCGCGAATATATCCCAGACAATATTCTAGCCAAGCGTCATAGAGCTTTGCAGACCGCCTATCGTGCCAATAAATATATCCACGCCAAAGCGCCCCAGCACCAGGCCAATCGCTGCCCCGAAACCCAGCTGTAGCTGGCTGCGGGCAATGCGGAACTGCCAGATCAATATCCATATCGCCACTGGCAATACTGCTAATTGCAAAAAGATGATGCCGGTCATAAACATGATGATGGTAACCAGACCAAACAGGACAATTTGCAAGGCATATAGCCAGAAAAACGGGATTATGAAGTAGAGATATTTATCACCGCGCTGCCAGAATACCAGCATATGCCAGACAATCAGCGCATATAACAATAAAGAGACCAGCGAGCTGATGCTGTAAAGGGCGAGAAAATGTGTGCCCAAATAGGCAAAAGGCAGGCTCATAAATAACCCGAAACCCCAGCTGGCAATAATCGAATACCAAAAGCCACTGGCGGTAAATTCAAACGCCTGTTCTACCTTTGCCCGTCCGGCAATAACATCAAAAGCCGCGATAAGCGATTTTACAATCATCCCTTTGGATGGAGATGTTTGTGCCATTATTTCCTGTCCAGTTCCGCCAGCATTTCTGTATAGATATCTGCCAGCCGATCAATATCCTCAATAGCGACATGCTCGTCAATTTTATGCATAGTCTGGCCAACCAGGCCAAATTCAGCGACCGGACAAATCTTGCAGATAAAGCGGGCATCTGATGTGCCGCCTGTTGTCGACAGGCTGGGCTTTTTATTGGTCAGGCGAGTAATGGCCTGTTGCATCTTGGTCGTCAGCTCTCCAGGCTCGGTCACAAACGGGGCAGCATTAGAGGCAAAATCAGCCTGATAGCTGACCTCATATTGTTTGGCCATACGCTCAAAATGCTCTTCCAGCCAGCCTTGCAAACTATCCACACTATGTTCGGTATTAAAGCGGATATTAAAATGGGCAGAAGCCGCTTGCGGAATAACATTACTTGCCCCGCCGGTAAGCTCTATATCGGTTATTTCTGCGGTGCTGGGGTCAAAATATTCTGTACCGCCATCCAGCTTGGCAGAATTGACCGGCGCCAGCATCGCAAACAGAGCCGGCACAGGGTTATTGGCCAGATGCGGATAGGCGACATGGCCTTGCACCCCTTCCACCCGCAACCGGCAGCTTAGCGATCCGCGCCGTCCGTTTTTAATCATATCGCCCAGCGCTTCGGGGTTTGTCGGCTCGCCCACAATACAAAAATCCGGCTGCTGGCCTGTTTGTTCCAGCCATTCCACCATCTTAACTGTTCCAAAACGTGCCTCGCCCTCTTCATCACCGGTGATGATAAGGCTGATACTGCCCTGTAATTTGCCGCTTTCAATATAGCTTTTTGCCGCGGCCACAAAGGCGGCTATCCCGCCTTTCATATCAGCTGTACCGCGCCCGTAAATCTGGCCATCACGGATTTCACCGGCAAAAGGATCGCTTGACCAGGCCGTAACATCACCAGCTGGCACAACATCTGTATGACCGGCAAAGGCAATATGCGGATGGCTCTTTCCTATTCTTGCAAACAGATTATCTATTTGCGCCTCGCCTTCCCCAAAGGGCAGGCGGGTACAGTCAAACCCTAGCTCTGTTAACAGATTTTCCAGCAAATCCAGTGCACCGCCTTCCGCCGGGGTGACAGACGGGCATTTCACCAAATCTTGAGTTAGCTGAACAGCATAGGAAAAAGAAGCCATCGAAAAATTACCTGTATTCCGGATTGTCTAGTCACGCAGCAAATCATTGACAGAGGTTTTTGAGCGGGTGCGCTCATCTACCTGCTTGATAATGACGGCACAGGACAGAGACGGGCCAGGCGTGCCATCTGCAAGCGGCTTGCCCGGCATACTGCCCGGCACGACAACCGAATAGGCCGGCACGCGCCCCATATGCACTTCGCCTGTATTGCGATCGATAATCTTGGTCGATGCGCCAATAAAGACACCCATGGACAGTACCGCGCCTTTTTCAACCACAACGCCTTCAACCACCTCGGAGCGCGCACCGATAAAACAGTCATCCTCGATAATGACAGGGCCTGCCTGCAGCGGCTCTAGCACACCGCCAATTCCTGCCCCGCCGGACAGATGCACATTTTTACCAATTTGTGCACATGACCCGACTGTTGCCCAAGTATCGACCATTGTCCCGCTATCCACATAGGCGCCCAGATTCACAAAGCTGGGCATCAATACCACCGACGGGGCGATAAAGGCAGAATGGCGAACAATCGCCCCTGGCACCGCCCGAAAGCCGCCTTTGGTAAAATCAGCATCGCTCCAGCCGCTAAATTTCAACGGCACTTTATCCCACCAGACAGATGCACCGGCCACAGGATGTTCTGCCCCGCCCGGCATCACCACCATGTCATTCAAACGAAAAGATAATAATACCGCTTTTTTCAGCCATTGATTAACCTGCCATTGATGATCGCCTTGCGGTTCAGCTACGCGTGCCTGGCCATTATCCAGCAGCGACAAGGCTTCTTCTACCGCCTCTCTTACCTCGCCTTTGGTGCCGGCATTTACCGAATCACGGTTATCAAATGCGGTATCTATCGCCTTTTCGAGATCGGCTCTGCTCATCTCATTCTCCTTTATTTCGGTATTCTTCGTTTTTAAATCGGGTTTCATAGTTTTTTTGCGCTGGTATTTATATAGCGCATTACGGGATTTTTCATACTGGCCTAAGGATGATTTGCCTGATCAATTTCTGCAAGAAATGATTTTAAGTCCGCCGAGACATAATGCACATAGTCTTCATCCTTGCCATTGGCCGCCCAATCATGGTCACTTGCCAACCAGACAGTTTTCATGCCCATAGCAGCGGCCGGTTCCAGATTGCGAGCCATATCCTCTATCATCAGACAGCTTTTCGGGTTTAGCTTGTTCTGGTCAATAAAAACCTGATAGGGGGCTGGGTTGGGCTTTGGGATATGGTTAGAGGCGACAATATCAAAGATAACCTCAAAATGCTGGCGAATGCCAAAGGCTTCCAAAATGCGTTCTGCATGGCGGGTCGTGCCATTTGTATAGATATGTTTGCGCCCGGGCAGGCTGGCAATAGATTTATCCAGATCGGCATCATAGCTGACATCAGATAAATCTATTTCATGGACATAGGCCAGAAAGGCATCCGGGGACATATTATGTTCTTTCATCAGCCCATGCATGGTCGTGCCATAGGTTCGGAACAGACGGGTTTTCATTTCTGCTGCCTCTTCTCTGGACAGATTGAAATGTGCCATAATAAAGTCTGTCATCCGTTCAGCAACACGCGGAAACAGGCTGGAATTGGCCGGATAGATAGTATTATCCAGATCAAACACCCAATCCTTGACATCTGCCAGACCAAGTTTTTCCAGATCTTTTTTCATCTGGTCTTCCCTCTTTCTCTTTGTCGATAAATTTTTAATCCCGGGTAATCAGCGTGCCAATACCATGTTCGGTAAACAGCTCAACCAGTACGGCGTGCGGGGCACGACCATCCAGAATAACCGCTGCTTCTGCGCCTTTTTCCACTGCCTCGATACAGGTTTCCACCTTGGGGATCATGCCGCCCTGAACTGTGCCATCTTTTATCAGGGCACGGGCTTCACTGAGCTTTAGCCGCGAGATATGATCGCCATTTTTATCGCGCACCCCGGCCACATCGGTCAGCATCAATAAACGGCTTGCCCCAATAATCCCGGCAACCGCCCCGGCCGCTGTATCGGCATTGATGTTATAGGTTTGACCATCTATACCTGAACCAATAGGGGCAATAACCGGGATCATATCGGCAGCCATCAGCGCGGTAATCACTTTTGGATCGACCGTTTCCGGCTTGCCTACAAAGCCCAAATCGACCTTTTCAATCTGGCTGTCACTATTGGCAGAAGCTGACGATAATTTACTGGCTGTGATAAGGTGACCATCCTTGCCAGACAGACCCACTGCCCGGCCACCTGCCATATTCACGGCCGCGACCAGCGATTTATTGATCGCCCCTGCCAGCACCATTTCCACTACCGAAATGGTCGCTGCATCGGTGACCCGAAGCCCGTTGACAAAACTGGATTCAATTTTCAGCCGTTTCAGCATATCGCCAATTTGCGGCCCGCCCCCATGTACTATAACAGGCTGCGCCCCAATTTGCCGCAACAATGTCATATCGGCAGCAAAGCTGTCCACATAGGCCTGTTCGCCCATGGCATGACCGCCAAATTTTACTACAATCGGCTTGTTGCCATAACGGCGCATATAGGGCAGCGCTTCGATAAGTACCCCGGCTTTTTCCATCCATTCATCAATTTGTGATGTCATAATCGCGCCTCATTCTATGGCTTTTAAATATTCCTGCATCCTGTTTTTACCAGCCTGCAACAGGGGACAGGCCCGCACGCCTTTTACTATAGTAAAGCTGCCGGATAAACACCAGATTCAGATATTTTATACCGTACTATAACTGGCCAGATGCGCGCGCAACTCTGCAATGCCCTTGCCGGTTTCAGAAGAGGTTGGCCAGACATGAGGATAAGCAGCTACATGCCGGTTTATCTTTTGGGTGGTCTTTTCCATAACCGATTTTTGTTCGGCTATTTTCACCTTGTCCATTTTGGTCAGAACAGCTGCCCATGGCACAGCTGCCTCATCCATCAGCTTCATCATCTCTTCATCACCAGAGCCAACCCCGCGGCGGGCATCTATCAGTAAAAACATCCGTTGCAAGCTGGCACGCCCGCCAAGGAATTGGCGAGTCAGCTTTGTCCACGCCTTGATATCTGTCTTTGGGGCTTTGGCATAACCATAGCCGGGCAAATCCACCAATTGCAGACGATCTGCCAGCGAAAAGAAAATCAGCTGGCGGGTGCGGCCGGGTGTTTGCGAGGCTCTGGCCAGCGTGCGCCTGCCCGTCAGCGCATTGACCAGCGAGGATTTACCGACATTTGAACGTCCGGCAAAGGCCACTTCTGGCAAGCCCAATGGCGGCAGATTGTTCAGAGAATTGGAAGCAGCGATAAACTGGCATTCACCGGCAAATAAAAGCCGTCCCTTTTCCAGCTCTTCGGGGGTAAAGCTATCGAGCTGATCATCCGATGCCGCTTCTGTCATCAATTAGCCCTGCTGGCTTTGCTTTTGAATAGAGCGTGTAATCCACCATTGCTGGGCAATCGACAGGGTGTTGTTCCATGTCCAGTAAATCACCAGACCCGCAGGAAACCCTGCCAGCAAGAAGGTGAAAAAGACCGGCATCCACTGAAAGATTTTTGCCTGGATAGGATCTGGCGGCGGCGGGTTCAGGCGCATCTGTACCGCCATACTGATCCCCATCAAAATCGGCCAGATACCGATGGACAGAAATTGCGGCATAAAATCCACTGAATAGGGCAACAGACCAAACAGATTGAAAATAGAAGTCGGGTCTATCGCGGATAAATCCTGAATCCAGCCATAAAAAGGCGCATGGCGCATTTCGATAGACACATATAACACCTTATAAAGGGCAAAAAACACCGGTATCTGCAGCAAGATAGGCAGACAGCCCGCAGCCGGATTTACCTTTTCCCGCTTATATAGCGCCATCATTTCCTGATTCAGGCGGGTTTTATCCTCGCCAATATCGGCACGCATCTTTTGAATCTTCGGGGCTAATTCCCGCATTTTTGCCATAGATTTATAGGATTTATTGGCCAGAGGGAACAGCGCAAGACGCACCAGAATGGTAAAGGCAATAATGGCCAGACCAAAATTACCCAATATTCCGTTCAGCCAGCTTACCGCATGGAAAAATGGCTTGGTCAGGAAATAAAACCAGCCAAAATCAATGGCCAGATCAAAATTGGCCACCTTTAACTCTTCGCTATATTTATCCAGCAATGCCACTCTTTTAGCTCCGGCAAACATATTGGTCTGCCAGGAAATGGTCTGACCCGGATTCAATATTTGCGAATCCCCCAGCAAATCAGTTTGATAGCTATCCAGATTTGTGCCCAGCGCGCGCATAGAAAATGCCACGTGCTGATTTTGTGCCGGCATTAATGCTGCCAGCCAGTATTTATCGGTAATGCCTATCCAGCCGCCATTATCCTTGGTCTTGATAACAATCCCTTCAGTGCCGGCATCTTGCAAATCATCATAATTCTGCTCGTTCAGGGTTTCATCAAAGACGCCAAGCGGCCCTTCATGCAGGATATATAGACCGGCTGTTGCCGGTGTGCCCTTGCGGCGAATAAGCCCATAGGGGTTAAGGCTAACCGCATTATCCAGCTTGGAGGTCACCAGCTGGGTCACCGTGATTAAATAATCATTATTAATTTCTATGCGCCGCTCAAATACCAGCCCCTCGCCATTGTCATAGGTCAGGATAAGCGGGCTATCCGGGGTCAGGCTGTTATTTTGTGCCTGCCAAACTGTTTTTGAATTTGGCAAGGTTAGGGTCTGACCGGCTGCATTTACCCAGCCAAATTCGGCAAAATAGGGTTTTTCAGAATCAAATCGGCTGAACAGACGGATAGGCTCAGAGCTGTCTTCGAGTGTTTGGGAATAGCTGGTCAGGATAAGGTCATCGATACGCGCACCCATAGTAGAGACAGAGCCTGTAACCAGCGGTGCGGTAATATCCAGACGCGTGCCTATATCGCTTGTAGATGTCAGAGACTGGCTGGCAGCAGCCCCTGACCCGCCGGCATTTGGCTGCGGAACATTTGACGCATCATTCTGTGCCTGCTGGCGGGCTTCATAAGCAGCTCTATCGGCTTCCAGCTCCGGCTCGACAAAATAAACCTGCCAGCCGATCAATATCGCCAAAGACAGGGACATGGCAGCGATCATATTCTTTGTTTCGGGCGTCATGATCTTAAAACTCTTTCTTATAACTTTATCTCTTTTTTTGAGGCCTGCGCCTCACATAGCGTAATGCCAGAACAGCCAATTCCAGGATTATGGCACCGGGTCATATCCGGATCCGCCCCAGGGATGACATTTTAAAATACGTTTAACGGTTAAGAGCCCGCCACGCAATGCCCCATATCGGGTTATCGCATCCTTTGCATATTCTGAACAGGTAGGGGAAAACCGGCAATTTACTCCAAGCAAGGGCGATATAAAATAGCGATAAAGGATGATGGGGGCTAAAACCACCGCGATCATCAGCTGATGCAGTCCGCCACGCTTTGGGTTTTTTTCCCTGTAATCTGCCATAATCTGACTACTCTCCCTTTATATTTGCCAGCGATGACCTGTCCGAGGGCGATTTTAGGTGCGTTTGCGGCTTTTTATCCAGTTTTTTATGCACAGCCAGCAAGGCAGCTGCCATATCGGCAACTAGTTTGTTAAAGGGCGCATACAAAATGGATTTTCGGGCAATTAAGACATAATCAGTATGTGTGCGCATGACAGAGGTGTTAAGGGTTGCAAGGGCGCGCATTCGCCGCTTGGCCCGATTGCGCGCAACCGCATTGCCAATTTTTTTAGAGGCGGTATAGCCAAAACGGCTATCTGGCAATTCATCGGGGCAGGGACAGGCTTGCAAGATAAAATCAGCCATGACCTGTTTGACGCCCTTATGTTGCAGACGCAAAAAATCGCTTCGCTTTTTCAAGCGGAACGCTTTGTTTGTTATGGTATTTCGGGCTTTCGCCATCAAATCTTGAACGATAGTTCAGCTATCTGCTACTATGATGGCCTGATGGCTATCAGGCAGATAGCCGTGCACGACCTTTTGCACGTCTGGCCTGAATCACGCGGCGACCGCCAACAGTTGCCATTCTTGATCTGAAGCCATGACGGCGCTTACGAACCAAAACACTAGGCTGATAGGTGCGTTTCATAATCGCGCCCTTTCTTGTCTGCAAATAAAATTTTCGATAATCGAGCTTGAGTTTCTAGGCATTTTGGATGGAATTGTCAATCTTTTTCGCACGCCCCTATCGAAACACAAATTGGGTGTGGTTTTGTCCAATTCTAAATTGGTTTAAGCTAGACTGTAATGCTTTGGGTCTGGCATAGCCCGGCACAATACCCGGCCAGCGTTTCAAAGAAAGAGATATGAGAACACATTTCCGCATTTTCATCCTTGCCGCGATCCTGTCTATTCCTGTCCTGACAGCCATATTATTTTTTGGATTTCAGGCGCATACCAGTACAGATATCGCCTTCCGATTACTTATTAAGGGACAATCGATTTTGCTGATTCTCTGTCTTGCCATTCTTTTTGGCGTTCTGGCGGCGATATTATTTAGGCATTACTGGCTAAAGCCACTAAATATGCTGGAACAGGATATTGCCACCATTGCCAGCAATCCCGATCAGCTATTGCCCCCGCCCGCAAACAGTCGCATATCCCTGCCTGTTCTGGATGCCCAATATCAGCTGCGTGGCCTGCATCAAAAAGTGCGTCAATCCATTCGCCAGCGCCAGAGGCTGGCAGATGCCGGCGAGGCGGTCGCCAAAATTAACCATGATCTGCGCAATATGCTGTCTTCTATCCTGTTGGTGACAGAACAGCTGGAAAGCAGTGCAGACCCGCAAGTCGCACAGGTTGCCCCGGTGGTGATACGTGCCAGCGAACAGGCAACCGAACTTTGCCAGAATATGCTGGATTATTTATCTGAATTACCGCCGCCTGCCCCGGAAAACCTCTATATGCCTGCGGTGATGGACGAGCTATCGGCTACCTCAGAAATCCGGCTGCTCTATTCAGGACCCGACAATCTGTTTACCGACAGGATGATGCTGTTTCGTATTTTTTTAAATCTGCTTCGCAATGCCCAGGATGCCGGGGCAAAACAGATGACCATCGATGTCTGGCAAGCAGGCCATCTGGCGGTGATAGATATTTCCGATAATGGGCCTGGTATTGATAATTCTATCCGCGACCGGATTTTTTCTGCCCTTACCTCTGGCCGCTCTTCTCATATCGGGCTGGGGCTGGCGATTTGCCTTGATTTGGCGCTTGCCCTTGAAGGCAGGTTAAGCCTTGCGCGCACCTCGAATGAGGGATGCGCCTTTCGCCTGCAATTGCCAGCGGTGATTTTGCAAAGCTGACTAGCGGCTACCGGCAATCGGCACAGATGGACGCGGTTCCAGATCCCATGGAAAGAAAATCCAGGTATCTTGCGATACTTCGGTGATAAAGGTATCGACAACCGGCCGGCCTTTAGGCTTGGCATAGACGGTTGCGAAATGCCCTTTTGGCATCATTTTGCGCAAAACCTTGCCGGTTTCGCCTGTATCCACCAAATCATCTATGATCAGCCAGCCACTGCCATCACCTGCCTGTTCCGGGGCTTTGATAATTTGCACCTCGCCTCTATCCTGGGCGTGATAAGAGGACAGACAGGCTGTTTCAATATGGCGTATTTCCAGCTCTCTTGCGACAATCGCTGCCGGGACAAGCCCACCTCTGGTCACCGCTACAACGCCGCTAAAAGGCCCCAGCTCCAGAAGCCGCCAGGCCAGCGCTTTGGAATTTCGGTGCAATTCTTCCCAGGATACCGGAAAATTTTTATTCTCATCATAGGCCATGGTCGTCTCACCATTCTTAAAAATCTGTCCCTGCCTTTAGCCAATAAACCGGCCAGCAGGGATATCCAAACATAAAATCAATGGAATGCTTTTTTCAAAGCGATATTTTTTCATTTTTATACCGAAACTTATCGCCCTGTCCAACCCTGGCCAGCGTACCACTAAATATAGGCGCTGTTCAGCAGCGTAAAACGATAGATAACTGAAGATATCTGAAAAGAATAGCCCGAGAGGAAAAATAGCGCCCGAAGCAAAAAATGCGCTAGACATAGCCGGTGGGGTGGATTATTGTCCGGCTCTATTGCTAATATGGAAGTGTTTTATTAGCATTCAAGCGCTCGTAGCTCAGCTGGATAGAGCACTAGACTACGAATCTAGGGGTCGGGAGTTCGAATCTTCCCGAGCGCGCCATTTCTTCAAGTCAAAGGTCGGGGGACGGTGGTCCAAGTAACTGAATCCAAACGATTAACGTTTTGGAACAGGA
>CBFIAD010000001.1:0-59781 GCA_965660495.1 Puniceispirillaceae bacterium (SeqCode) | reverse complement strand
CTTCTGTCCAGTTGATGGTAAGCTCTATTCGGGTAGCGGCAAAATCATCGGCATTATCCAGCAAGGTTTCCAGTGCATATTTTAAATCCGGCAGGGGTTTGGCCTGCGGCTCCCGGCTGGCATCGCGCGCCCCGGATCGAAAGAGAATCCGTCCCGATAGCCGGGTTAATTTTGTGTCCAGCAGGCCGCGAATCATCTGGCTGACAGGCAGTGCCACATCGCGCGCCAGAGTATCTGCCTGGGCGTCCCTGTCCAGTTCAGAAAGGATCATACGGCATCGCTCCACCTCTTCATTCAGCAGGCGGACATCGTCCAGAATTTCATCCTGCGGGGCTATTTTTCCTTTAAGGGCAGCGGCCATATCATGGCTGATGACAGCAATGGTATTCAGGGGCGAGCCGAGCTTATGGGCAGCAGCAGCGGCAAGACTGCCCAATATGGTCGCCCGCCTGTCGCGTTCCAAAAGGCTCTGCATCGCGGCAAGGGCGGCATTTGCCTGGCGCGCCTTATCGGCCAGATACCAGACATAAAAACCGATAAATAAGCAAGATACCAAAAGAGCGGTAAACAGCCCGCTACGATACAGGGCTGGCAGGGTGAAATCTGATTCTGAAAAGGGCAAGGGCAGATAAAAATGGGTGATCATAATCGCGCAAAATGCCACCAGCAACACCAGATAAACCGTTGCACGAAAATCCAGCAAGGCCGCGGAGACAACCACCGGTGCCAGCAACAGCATGGCAAAGGGATTGGCCATTCCGCCTGTCAGATAGAGCAGACCCGATAACTGGATAACATCAAAAGAGAGTGCCATTAATAATTCTGGCCGGCTGGTCACTCTTTGATAGCGGCTGCGCCAGCTTTGCCATAAATTCACCGCCGCCCCGACGGCCACCAGCCCAAAGGCTGTGGTAAAGGCGCCGTCAAAACCAAAACCAAACGCCACAATCATCAGGGCGATAGTCTGACCAGCCAGAGCCAGCCAGCGAATCGCTATCACCGCCCTGGTATCAATAACAGAATGATTTGTAGCCGAATATTTTTTTGGCGGATCTTTTATAATAGGCAAGCCGGGCTTTTTCGAAGGAGAAAAAGCGTTTCGAAATTTCGAACCAAACCTGCCCATCAGATATCCAGATTAGAAACTTTCAGCGCATTTTCCTGAATAAAATTCCGCCGCTCTTCAACCGCTTCGCCCATCAGGGTTGAAAAGGCCATATTTGCCTCTTCCTCTTCATTCACGCACACCTGTAAAAAGGTGCGCTGATCGGGATCAAGTGTGGTTTCCCAGAGCTGATCCGGGTTCATCTCTCCCAGACCCTTATAGCGGGCAATTTGTGCGCCTTTTTTGCCAAGTGCAGTAACTTGTGCTGCCAGTTCAGACGGGCCTTTTATCGCAAATTCGGCATTTGCTGTGACAAAGCTCGCCCCTTTGGCAAAGATTTTCTGCAACAGACCGGCTGCCTTATCCAGCTGGCGGGCTTCGCTGGTTTGAATAAATTTACGGTTCAGATAATGGGTTTCTGTAATCCCGCGCAAACTGCGCGATATGACAATTTGTGCGCCATCATTTGCGTTTTCTGCCACGGCGTGCCAGCCGCGCTCCAGCGGATCAGATATCTGATCCAGCCGCTTTGCCAGATAGGCGGCAGCCTCTTCATTACCCAGCATATCCAGATTCAGAATGCCGGCAATTGCGGCCTGCTCAATCACATCTTGGTTGCTGATCTGGATGGTGAGCTGGTCAATTGTTCGGCCAAGCTGAATACAGCTATCGGTTACATCGCGCAGTTCTGCCCCGGCCATTTGCAACCCTGTTTCATTTTTCAACACCGCATCTTTGAGACCCGCTGTTACCAGATAATCATCCAGGGCTGGCTGGTCTTTTAAATATACTTCCGAGCTGCCACGCTTGGCACGAAACAGTGGCGGCTGGGCGATATACAGATATCCCCGCTCTATCAACGGACGCATATGGCGGAAGAAAAAGGTCAGAAGAAGAGTGCGAATATGTGATCCATCCACATCCGCATCGGTCATAATAACAACTTTATGATAGCGGATTTTTTCTGCATCCATACCATTTTCCGGATCATTGCCTACCCCGGCGCCTATAGCCGTAATCAGCGTGCCTATTTCAGCAGAGGAGAGCATTTTATCCAGCCTGGCCCGTTCCACATTCAGGATTTTGCCGCGCAGGGGCAAAATGGCCTGATTGGCTCTGTCCCGCCCCTGTTTGGCAGAACCGCCAGCTGAATCACCCTCCACCAGGAATAATTCGGATTTTGCCGGATCGCGTTCCTGGCAATCTGCCAGCTTGCCCGGCAGGCTGGCCACATCCAGAACGCCCTTGCGGCGGGTTAATTCACGCGCCTTTCTGGCTGCTTCTCTGGCGGCGGCCGCCTCATAGGCTTTGGAAACAATTTTGCGCGCTTCTGCGGGGTGTTCTTCAAACCATTGCCCCAGCGCGTCGCTTACCGCCTGTTCGACAATCGGGCGCACTTCAGAAGATACAAGCTTGTCCTTTGTCTGCGAGGAAAATTTCGGGTCAGGGACTTTTACCGAGACAATCGCGGTCAGCCCTTCGCGCGAATCATCACCTGTCAGGGCAACTTTCTCTTTTTTTGCAATGCCTGAATCTTGCGCATAATTATTAATAATACGGGTTAATGCCCCGCGAAATCCGGCCAGATGTGTGCCGCCATCGCGCTGCGGAATATTATTGGTAAAACATAGGGTGGATTCATGAAAACTATCTGTCCATGCCAGTGCCAGCTCGACGCCAACATCTTCTTTATCCGAATTACAATAGATAGTGGGGTGCAGGGCATTACGTGATCTGTTCAGATAATCCACAAAGGCTATCAGTCCGCCATTATAATAAAATTCGGTTACCTTTTGTTCTGCCTTGCGGTCATCTGTCAGGCGAATACGCACGCCCGAATTCAAAAAAGCCAGCTCGCGCAGGCGGTTTTCCAGCGTGGTAAAATCAAATTCCACATTGGAAAAGGTCTCAGAAGAGGGCTTAAAGGTAATCTCGGTACCTGATTGCCCTTCTGCTGCGCCGGTTACCGCAAGCGGAGCCACCGCTTCGCCATGTTCAAAGCGCATTTCATGGCGGCTATTATCACGCCAAATCCGCAATTCCAGCCATTCAGATAGCGCATTAACCACTGACACGCCCACCCCGTGCAAGCCGCCGGAAACTTTATAGGAATTATTGTCAAACTTACCGCCAGCGTGAAGCTGGGTCATAATCACTTCAGCGGCCGACACCCCTTCTTCGGCATGGATTTGGGTGGGAATACCCCGCCCATTATCCGAAACCGTTACCGACCCATCCCCATTAAGGGTAACTTTGGCTATATCACAATGCCCGGCCAATGCTTCATCAATGGCATTATCCACCACCTCATACACCATGTGATGCAGACCAGAGCCATCATCGGTATCGCCAATATACATACCAGGGCGTTTGCGTACCGCATCCAGCCCCCGTAGCACTTTGATAGAATCTGCACCATAATCTTCATTTTCTACCGCATCATCTGACATATTCTGCTCCCTCGCTGGCTGCGCTATTGGCGCAATTGGCCTTCTTCAATATAAAAATGTGCTGCGATATCCCTTATCGCCTCAAAGGCTGTTTTATCTGCCCCGCTATACCATGTCTGAGCAGCCATATCCTGGCATAAATCAAACAGCTCTTCGCGCCGACCTGCATCCAGATGTGCCACTACATCATCCAGCAACAAAATAGGCGGTTTTTTCAAACGCTGATGCTGTAATTTTGCATGGGCTAAAATCATCGAGATCAACAGCGCTTTTTGCTCGCCTGTCGAGGCAAGATGAGCAGATCGGCCTTTGAAATTCAGATTGAAATCAGCATCATGCGCTCCTGGCATTCGCACCTCGCCATCCAGCCTGTTATGCCGGGCGGTTGATAGAATCTGATCCTCGATATCGATAGCTGGCAGGCCAGCGGCCAGCCAGTCTGCCACCTGACCCGTCATCTGGCCGGAGATTTGCGGAAAATGGCTGTCCTGACTTTGGGAAATTCGGCAAATATCTGCCAGCATCTGGGCGCGTGTAGCCATCAATGCCACGCCTGTTTCGGCCAGGATCTGTTCAATAGCTTGTAGCCAGCTTTCATCTTTTATCTGTTCCTGCAACAGGTGATTGCGCTCCCGCCAGGCTTTTTCATAGCGCAATAATCGGCCATTATGTGCCGGATCAAAGGTCATGGCCAGCCTGTCCAGAAAGCGCCTGCGCTGGGAAGGGGCGGCCAGAAACAGCCCGTCCATTTGCGGGGTAAACCAGGACAGGCTAATCCTGTTCAGCAGGTCATTCTGGCTGGCAGGGGCATGGTCTATACGAATAGCCCGGCCTTTTTCTGTATGTTCTGAAACACCTGTACCGATAAAAGAAGGGCCGTGATGGCCATGAATTTCGGCAAAAATTGCCCAGTTTTCCGGCTGCTGTGCCTGCGAGGTGCGATAGCCCAGCTCTTCACGACCAGCCCGGCGCAATCCGCGGCCAGGCGCCAGCATTGATATCGCTTCCAGTAAATTTGTTTTTCCCGCCCCATTGGGCCCTGTCAGCAAGACGGCCTTTGCGTGTGTCTGTAC
The DNA here is from genome assembly GCA_965660495.1 of Puniceispirillaceae bacterium (SeqCode). GTDB lineage: Bacteria > Pseudomonadota > Alphaproteobacteria > Puniceispirillales > Puniceispirillaceae > JADHLI01. The sequence goes on along the minus strand of CBFIAD010000001.1, from coordinate 55,153 downwards.
TTCCAGTTGCGGATAATTGCGAAAGCCATTCAGGCGCAATTTACGGATGCCGGTCGTCTCAATTGACGCCTGAGATCCGGACGCGGTCATGCTGACCACAGCGTCCGGGGGCAAAATATCCCTGTTTATAGCTTCCAGTTTCACTTACCTATCCCTGTATCAGGGGCGCTTGCATGGGTGACAACAGATATCATCTATACCCGCATGGGCATCAGCACGAACACATTCTGGTCATCATCAGGGGTGGAAATCAGGCTTGGCGAGCCCGGATCAGACAAGGCCAGCTGCATCACATCCCCTTCAACCTGCTGGGCAATTTCCAGCAAATAGCGGGCATTAAAGCCGATATCCAAATCCTCCCCGTTATAGGACACTTCAATTTCCTCTACCGCAGAAGAGGCTTCTGGCGTACTGGCAGACAGGGTAAGCAAATTGGTTGTCAGGCTGAGCTTTACCGCACGGGACTTTTCCGATGAAATGGTGGACACTCGGTCAACCGCAGCAGAAAACAGCCCTGTATCCACAGACAATATCTTGTCATTTCCCTTGGGAATAACGCGGGTATAATCCGGAAAAGACCCATCGATAAGTTTTGAGGTAAGCCGCACCTGCCCAAAGGCAAATTCGGCGCGGGTTTCTGACAGGCTAACCGACACCTCGCCCTCTTCATCATCCAGCAATTTGCGCAACTCGCCTACCGCCTTGCGCGGCAGGATAATTTCCGGCATACCGTCTGCGCCTTGCGGCATGTCCATTTGTGCCAAAGCCAGCCTATGACCATCTGTTGCGACCGCTGCCAGAGACCCGCTATCGCTTTTATGAAAGAAAATACCGTTCAGATAATAACGGGTTTCCTCGTTCGAGATGGCAAAGCGGGTAGTATCTATCTGATAGCGCAAATCTGCGGTTGTCAGCGTAAAATGAACCGGCAAATCACTGACATTAAAAGCCGGGAAATCTTCTACAGGCAAGGTGGGCAGGGTAAAGGCAGAGCGACCCGCCTTGATAGAGGCTGTCCCTTCGGCAACTGTGACCTCGACCTCTGCCCCGTCTGGCAATTTACGCACAATATCATAAAAGAGATGGGCAGGTACGGTACACGCCCCTTCTTGCTGAACAGAACAGCTGATTTGTTCTGCAATATCCATTTCCATATCCGTGGCGGTAAGCGATAGCTGGCCTGCATCGGCGCGCATCACAATATTGGCCAGAATAGGAATGGTATTTCGCCTCTCAACAACAGAACTGACATGCCCGAGAGGACGAAGTAAACTCAATCTGTCTATGGCAAATTTCATTCGTGCGATTTCCTTTAATTTGGAAGTGGTTTTTCATCACTCTATTTTGACACACAAAATATAGCAGTACAAACAAAATCACGCACCAGATATATGGCTAATTCTTGTGTTTTATGGATGATTTTATTGATATTTTTTTATTGGGATTTGCGTGATTCGCTCAATTTTGCCAAAAGCGGGGAAATTTAGTCTGCCAGAATGGATTTCAGCAGGCTTACATCATCTGCCAGCGCGGCATCTGTTTCCATCAGTTCCTCGATTTTGCGCACCGCATGCATGATGGTAGTGTGATCGCGATTTCCAAAATTACGGCCAATTTCCGGATAGGAAAGAGAGGTCAGATTTTTTGCCAGAAACATTGCTATCTGGCGCGGCCGTGCAATCTGGCGTGCCCGGCGGGCAGAAAACATATCTGCTACCCGGATATTGAAATGGGCTGCTACCTTTTTCTGGATATCATCAATGCTAATCTTGCGATTGCTGGCCCGTAGCAAATCGCTCAGCACTTCTTTGGTTGTTTCCACGGTCACCGCATGGCCAACCAGTGTTGCATAGGCCGTAATACGGTTAAATGCCCCTTCTACCTCACGAATATTGGAGGTAATTTTACGCGCCAGGAAATCCAGCACCTTATCAGGAACATCGACACCCATTTTTTCGCGGCGTGCCTGTAAAATTCCCAGCCTTAATTCATAATCCGAGGGGTGAATATCGGCAACCATACCCCAGCCGAGACGCGAGCGAAGCCGCTCTTCCATACCAGAGAGATCGGTAGGCGATTTATCTGCTGACAACACCACCTGGCGGCCATCTTCGACCAGAGCATTAAAGGTGTGGAAAAATTCTTCCTGCGTAGAATCCTTGCCGGAAATGAACTGCACATCATCGATCATCAACACATCGACAGAACGGAACTGCTCTTTGAAAGACATCATATCGCGGTAACGCAATGCGCGAATAAAGCGATACATGAATTTTTCTGCTGATAAATACATCACTTTGCGATGTGGCTGGCGGAAATGAATCTCCCAGGCAATCGCGTGCATCAAATGGGTTTTGCCCAGCCCAACTCCGCCGTAAAGGAATAAAGGATTATAGGTCGCTTCCGGGCTTTCAGCGACCCGCTTTGCAATCGCAAAAGCCAGCTGATTTGGCGCACCCACCACAAAATTTTCAAAGGTAAAGCGGGTATCCAGCCCTTCAATGCTTGGGTTTTTATCTGAATCGCTATTCTGGGCGTGCGAAAAACGCAAGGGGCGACTAGCAGACTGGCCATGTTTTTTAGCCCCTGCCGGGTCTGATGTCATTTCAGCTACATTTTCACCTGCGGCGGTCTGGCTGTTTAACGGGCTAAAGGACTGGGAGTGGCCTTCATTTGCCAGCAAAATTCGCACATTTGTGCATGCACCTGTCTGCGCGGCGGCCAGAAGCCTGATTTTATCAAGATAATTGGAATGGACACGGTCACGCAGGAAACTGGTTGATGCCCGCAATGTCAGCTGGTCTTCGGTAAATGCATCCAGCAGAAGCGGCTTGATCCATGCCCGCCATTTGGCTTCGCCCAGCTCTGTTTTCAGGCGATGGGAAACCCTCTGCCATAAAAGGTTTTGTTCGGCCAGATCGCCAGCATTCCGGGACAGGCCTGCAACAGATTGAGGCGAGGAAATATCGTGGTCAGAGACAGCACGCTGCTTTCTTCCACCCTCTGCCAAATCTTTATCTGATGCCGCCATAAAATTATGCTTTTCTTTTATTTTTCAGGCATTAGCGCCCAAAATGGTTTTTAAATTATCGTTTATAGACTGCTGAGGAAGGTGGATATAACGCCTATCTCTGAAAAACACAAAAACACGCATCCTGACCATGAGCCATAGAGCCCAAAGTAAACTGAAATGACCGCGCCTTTCAAGTCACGAAAAGCCCATTTGATGAAAATAAAGTTGGGTTTTATGCAGTTTTTTTCCTTGACAGCCAGGCACGTCAAAAGCGTTCAAAGACAGGTCTTATTCTTTTTTTCAAGAGAAGATAATAAGTTAGGAAAGACGAATCAAAGTAGCATGGGAACAATGCTGGCTAACTGCTATTTATCGATCCACCAGCAGATGCCTACCTATCCGAATGCGGTGACTGCAACACAGCCGGCAAGAGTCCCAAAAGAGGCCTGAAATACAATTTGTGCGGCCATTATATGGTCGGCATAAAGCGATACATCCGAATCCGGACAGCAAAAAAGGGCATCAGAAGCACTGCGCCCTTTTTGAAATTCTATGAGAAAGCCTTTTGCAGGATTAGGCGCTAACAGCCTTTACCCGTGCTGCCAGGCGGCTAACCTTGCGTGATGCGGTGTTTTTGTGCAGAACGCCTTTTGTTACGCCGCGCATAATTTCAGGCTGGGCTTCTTTTAATGCGGTTTGCGCTGCGGCCTGGTCGCCAGAAGTGATAGCATTTTCAACTTTCTTGATGAACGTTCTGATTCGGCTGATCCGGCTTTTATTGATCTCGGCGCGATTCGCATTGCGGATGATCCGCTTTTTCGCAGATTTATGATTAGCCATAAAGCTATTCCCTAACTTAACAATCCAAAAGATGGCGCAAGATACGCGAAAACGCTGACATAGGTCAAGTATTTTATGAAAAATGGCCTGTATCGGCTTTTGGCCTTTTGCCGGATGGCAAATAGCTACCAGACCCGTGACAGCACTAGCTGAATATGGCGCTTTAATGTTTGTCCTTTCTGCTGCTTAAGCCAAAGGCATATTATCGCTGGCAATTGGGGCAGTAAAAGCCGGAACGCCCGCCCTGTCTTAGCATTTTAATCGGTTTATCACAGACCGAGCAGCCCGCACCTTCGCGGCCATATACCTTCAAGTTCTGCACAAAATAGCCTATTTCGCCGCCTGGCTGGATATGGTCACGCAGGCTTGTCCCGCCAGCCGATATCGCTTCTGTCAATGTGGCGCGAATCGCAGGCACCAGCCGTTCTGTGCGCTTGCCAACAATATTGCGGGCTTGTCTACGCGGCGAAATCCCGGCTCTGAACAGGGCTTCACTGACATAAATATTGCCAAGACCCGCTATGAGCCTTTGATCCAGAAGGGCGGTTTTTATCGGCTGTTTGCGCGCGGCCAGAACCCTGTCCAGATAGGCAGAAGAAAAGTGATTGGATAAGGGCTCTACCCCCATCCTCGACAATAGGGGGTGGGCTTCTTCCTTGCCGCTCTCCAGCAAATCCAGATGACCAAAGCGGCGCGGGTCAGAAAAGACAAACCATTGCCCATCTGCCAGTCCGACAGAAAAATGGTCATGTTTTCCAAATTGCGCCGGCTGGTGCTGATATAGCCTTATTGCCCCGGACATACCCAGATGGATAAGCAATGTTTTGCCGGACGGCAGAAGGGGGATCAAAATATATTTGCCGCGCCGCCAGGGCAGACCGCATTTCTGGCCGGTGAGTGATTCGGGCAAATTTCGGGGCAGCGGCCAGCGTAAATCCTGACGCGTAAGGCGAACGGTGCTGATCTGCTGGCCTTGCAGGACAGGTTCAAGCGCGCTACGCACCGTTTCAACCTCTGGTAATTCCGGCACTCTTCAAATTCCCTTGCAACTTCTTTATAGTCATGATGTATCAGCGATTCATGGATATTTCCAATAAACGTCACCGCAAGGCTAACTTGCCGTTTGGAACGTAATACAGGTAAAAGAAAATAAATTACAGCCTGAAGCGAGCTTGTCCATCATGCGTACAGGATATAATCATTAGACCAGACCAGATAAGGATGCTTTGACGTGACAGCGCAATCCGAAAAGGATGTGATTGATTTTGGGTTTTCCGAAGTGCCGCGCGGCCAGAAACAGGCGCGGGTAGGAGAGGTGTTTTCCTCTGTTGCACCTTCTTATGACCTGATGAATGATGTGATGAGTGCGGGTATTCACCGGCTATGGAAAGATGCGCTGATGGACTGGATGGCGCCGCGCCCGGCCCAAAGGCTGGTGGATCTGGCAGGCGGGACTGGCGATATCGCCTTGCGGTTTTTGCGCCGCGGCGGCGGGTCTGCCCATATCGTCGATATAAACCCTGATATGCTGGCCGCTGGCAAAAAGCGGCGCGATCTTGTTGTCTATGCTGACCAGCTGGCATGGACACAAGCCAGCGCAGAAGACTTGCCAATAGCAGATAACAGCGTGGACAGGGTGACCATTGCCTTTGGCCTTCGCAATGTAACAAACCGCGAGGCTGCGCTTTCACAAGCCTATCGTATCCTGAAACCCGGGGGGCGGTTTTGCTGCCTTGAATTCTCTCATGTCGATAATCAGGCTCTGTCAAAGCTCTATGATTTCTGGTCGTTTCAGGCCTTGCCGCGATTGGGGCGCTACATTGCCAAAGATGAAGCGGCCTATCGCTATCTGGCCGAATCTATCCGAATGTTTCCGCGTCCCGAAGCGCTGGCCGCGTCTTTTGGGGAAGCCGGATTTGGCCAGATCCGTATCCGCAGCCTGTCTGGCGGTATTGCAGCCATTCATTCCGGCTGGAAGCTGGATTAATGGATAGCCTTATCCTTTTATGGCGCTTGCCGCGCACGGGTTTTATTCTTGGCCGAGCCGGGGTATTGGGGCATCTGGCAAAAATAGATTTGCTGCCTCGCTGGTTTTGCCGTGTGCTGGCGATACTGAACTTCCTCATCGCTGGAAGCAAGGCACGCAAGGATGCTGGCCAGGCCTTATGTGAAGCCTTGCAGGCGCTTGGGCCCGGCTTTATCAAATTTGGACAAGCCCTTGCCACCCGTGCAGATTTAATTGGCCCGGAATTGGCCAGCGCGCTGGGTCAACTACAGGACAGGCTGCCCCCTTTTTCCGGCAAACAAGCTATCCAGATTATTGAAGAGACCAGCCAGAAATCTGTCTCCGAGCTTTTTGCAGATTTCAATGAAACAGCTGTGGCGGCGGCCTCTATTGCCCAGGTGCATAAAGCGCGCTTGCCAGATGGCCGTATTGTTGCGGTAAAGATATTACGCCCGGGCATTGCCCATCAAATGCGCCTCGATGTGCGCTTTTTTCGGGCGATGGCGCGTCTGGTAGAGGCGGTTGCCCCGGGATTGCGCCGGCTAAAGCTGGTTACCGCGGTTCAGCAATTTGAACATATCTCGGATATTGAGCTGGATTTGCGAATGGAAGCAGCAGCAGGTAATCGGCTGGCAGAAAATATGGCTGGCGATAAGGGCATTCTTATTCCCTATATCGATTTGGAACGCACCAACAGCCATATGCTGGTTATTGAATGGATAGACGGCATACGCATTGATAATGTCAGCGCACTCAAAGCGGCCGGACATGATATCGGCAAAATCACCGAAGCAGCCGCAACCAGTTTTTTCAATCAGGTCTTTCGCGATGGCTATTTTCATGCCGATATGCATCCTGGCAATATTTTTGTCACCGCAGACGGGCTGCTGGTGCCGATTGATTTTGGTATTATGGGTCAGCTTGATTTTGCCGACAGGCTGTTTTTAGCCCGGCTTCTGGATGCGATTTTGAACCGCAATTACGATGAGGTAGCTCGCCTGCATTATGATGCCGGGATGCTGGATGATACGGTCTCTCTTGCGGCTTTTTCCCAAAGCTTGCGCAGTGTGGCTGATCCGGTGCTTGGCAAGGCGCTTGGCGATATTTCGCTTGGTCTTGTCCTTGGGCAAATTCTGCAAATCTCTGCCCGCTTTGAAATTTCTATTCAGCCGCAATTTAATTTGCTGCAAAAAACCATGATGATGGCCGAAGGGGTGGCAAGAAGCCTGAACCCGGCTGCAGATATGTGGGATTTTGCCCGGCCATTAGCCAGCAGCTGGATAGGTTCAGAAGATACAATACGCGCCCAGATTGAACGCGCACTCTCGGATGTGCGCCAGCTTTATCTGAAACTGCCAAAGCTGATAAAAAAGCTGGAAAACCCGCCCCCACCCCGGCCTACCCCGAAATGGCCCTATATTGTAACCGCCATTTCCGTAGCCGTCGCCCTTTACAGCTTTCTATCTCTTCACTAAAATGTGAATTATTCACAAATCTGTGAATAAAGAGAGGCTAAATGAGCAATTTTCAAACTATTTTTGACGCAGCTATCGCCCAGCTGGGCGGCCGCGAAGCGGTACAAAAATTATTATCGGTTGGCGCTAGCGCCCTGTCCAATTATCGCCAGCGCGCCCAGATTCCGGCGGCCAAACGGGCAAAGCTGGAAGAAGCGCTGGCGGCAAAAGGCTGGCATCTGGATTTGGAAGGATTGCAACTCACACCCCTAAACCCGGCCAGGCAACAGCGTATCCTGCTTTTGATAACAGGTGGTATTGCAGCCTATAAGGCGCTCGATTTATCACGCCGATTAATGGATAGGGGCTATCAGATACGCGGGGTGATGACCAGATCGGCAATGGAATTTATCACCCCCCTTAGCCTGTCTGCCCTGACCGGCGAAAAAGTCTATAGCGATTTATTTTCCCTGACCGATGAGGCTGAGATGGGACATATAAGGCTGGCACGTGATGCAGATGTGGTACTGGTTGCCCCGGCAACCGCCAATTTTATGGCCAAGATGGCTCATGGGCTGGCAGATGATCTGGCCAGCACCATTTGTCTGGCAACAGATTGCCCGGTGATGATAGCCCCGGCCATGAACCCGAATATGTGGGCCCATCCTGCCACACGCGCCAATCTGGATTTACTGATAAAAAGAGGGGTGCAGCTTATCGCCCCGGAAGATGGCGATACCGCCTGCGGAGAGATAGGCACCGGCCGGCTGGCCGACTCACAAGTGATTATCCGCGCGATTGATCAGCAGCTTGGGCAAGCTACAGCTGATAGCGAGAGCCCGTTACAAGGCAAACATATTCTTATCACATCCGGCCCTACTTTTGAGCCGATAGATCCGGTGCGCTATATCGGCAATCATTCTTCTGGCAAGCAGGGTCATGCGCTGGCCGATGCCTGCGCCCGAAAGGGGGCAAAGGTCACGCTGGTGACAGGCCCTGTTCATCTGGCTGACCCTGACGGGGTAGAGGTGATAAAAATACAGACAGCCAAACAAATGTATGATGTTTGTATGGCACGGCTGCCGGTAGATTGCGCGATTTGTGCCGCAGCGGTGGCTGACTGGCACGTGGTTAATGGCGTGAAGCAGAAAATTAAAAAAACGATGAAAGCTACACCGCAGCTGGCACTGGCTGAAAATCCCGATATTCTGGCCAGCCTTAGCCAGCATAAAAACCGGCCGGCCCTGGTTATCGGCTTTGCTGCGGAAACCGAAAATCTGGCTGAATATGCCCTGGCCAAGCGGGCGCGCAAAAAATGTGACTGGATAGTGGCTAATCTGGTAGGCGGCACGGGCGAGGCCGCTGTTTTTGGTCAGGATACCAATCATGTTACCCTCATAGATAGCGATGGCCAGACAGATTGGCCGCGCGCAAGCAAAACAGAAATAGCCGAAAAATTAGTCCAGAAAATAGAGGCCTGGTTTCATGACCATAAGCGTTAAAATTAAAAAATTGCCCCATGCACAGGATTTGCCCCTGCCCGCCTATGAAAGCGCGGCCGCTGCCGGGGCAGATATATGTGCTGCTTTGCCGCAAGGGGCTGTCTTCTTGCACCCCATGCAACGTATGGCGATCCCCACTGGCCTGGCCATGTCTATCCCGATGGGGTATGAAGCCCAGATACGCCCGCGCTCCGGCCTTGCCATAAAACAGGGGCTGAGCATGGTCAACAGCCCTGGCACGATTGATTCCGATTATCGCGGCGAGGTAAAAATACTGGCGATTAATCTGGGTCAGGAACCGATTGAAATCACCCATGGGATGCGCATTGCCCAGATGATTATCGCCCCGGTCATACAGGCAGAATTTGACGAGGCAGAAACACTGGATGAGACCATCAGAGGCACATCCGGCTTTGGGTCAACCGGACAGTAAAGCAGATAAAATGCTATTAAATGATGCAGAAATAGAACGCTATGCCCGTCAGGTGGTGATGCCGGAAATAGGCGAAGAAGGGCAAAAAAAATTACTCTCTGCCCATGTCCTGATATTGGGGGCGGGGGGGCTTGGCGCGCCGGTAATTGCCGGTCTGGCCGGAGCCGGAATTGGTCATCTGACCATTATAGATGATGATGAAGCCGATATCACCAATTTGAACCGCCAATTTATTCACACGATGCAGCGCCTGTCTCGGCCAAAAGCCGAGAGCGCAGATCAATTTGTTAAAGGCCTGAATCCCGATATTCGCCTTTCCTGTCAAATCACGCGTTTCACAGAGGAAAACGCAAAAACGCTTATTGAGCCATGCGATCTGGTAATTGATTGCACCGACAATCCGCACACACGCTATCTGGCCAATCAGGTCTGTCAGCAATTACAAATGCCGCTGATTTTTGGCGGGGCAGTGCGTACAGATGGACAAATAACCAGCTTTATCCCCCTAGATCCGAACAGCCCCTGTTTGCGCTGTATCTTTCCGCAAACCGAGCTGGATTATGACCAGGCGCCCTCCTGTGCCAATGCCGGTATTCTGGGCAGCACCACCATGGTGATAGGCGGGTTGCAAACCGCAGAAGCGATAAAGATAATCGCCGGCTTTGGCACGCCTCTGGTTGGAAGACTGCTATTATATGATGGGCTGGCAAGCAGTTTTACCGAGATAGAGATAGCCCGCGATCCTGCCTGCCCTGTTTGCGGCCAGAAGCTGTGATGGTCTAGAGCATCGCTGCAAGAACCCGGTCTGGCGGGGTATGACCATCCAGAAAGGTCTGGATATTGATAATGACCTTATCCCCCATTGCATGACGCCCCTCAATGGTGGCAGAGCCGATATGCGGCAGCAACACCACATTATCACGCGCCCGCAAGCCCTCGGGGATAGAAGGCTCATCAGCATAAACATCCAGACCTGCCCCCGCTATAGCCCCTGTTTCCAGCGCATGGGCCAATGCCTGTTCATCAACAATTTCACCGCGTGCGGTGTTGACCAGATAGGCATGTTCAGGCATCAGTGCCAGCCGCTCGGCACTGACCAGACCTTTGGTGGCTTCTGTATAGGGGCAATTGACAGATACAATATCCATGCGCCTTAGCATTTCATCCAGATTATCCCAATAGGTCGCTTCCAGTTCTGCTTCAATAGCCGGATGAACAGCCTTTCGATTATGATAATGCACAGACATACCAAAACCCTTGGCACGCCGGGCAATGGCCTGGCCAATTTGCCCCATACCGATAATGCCCAAACGCTTGCCATTAATGCGGTGGCCGAGCATCCCGGTAGGTGACCAGCCTGTCCAGTTGCCGGAACGCGCCCGGCTATCGCCCTCTACCAACCGGCGCGGCACAGATAAAATCAGCGCCATCGCCACATCGGCTGTATCCTCGCTTAAGACGCCCGGGGTGTTGGTTACGGTGATGCCGCGCGCCTTGGCCGCTGCCAGGTCGATATGATCCACCCCTGTCCCAAAGGAGGCGATCAGCTTTAGCCTGTCACCTGCCTTTGATAAAATATCTTTTGTCAGCTTGTCGGTTACAGTTGGCACCAGAACATCTGTATCTTGCATGGCCGCAACCAGCTTGCCCGGATCAAGGGGGGTATCTTGTGTACGTAGCTCGGCATCAAATAATTCGCGCATACGCGTTTCTGTCACATCAGGCAGTTTTCGGGTCAGAACAACTTTCGGCTTCATCCACTGCGTTTCCTTGTAAAAAAGCGCGTATCCGGCAATAATATATCCGCTGCATTATTAAATGCGTATTTTCTTGTAACCGAAGTTACGCTATCAAGTATAGATGTCTCTCCAGATAGATCGAATAAAAAAATAGAGAACTGATTTTAGGGCTATTTTAGCCATATTACCGTTATAAGGACATAGCTGAGTAATGAGATTGTCGCGCCATTTGCAAGTTCTGCCAGCTTTTGAGCTATTTTTTAAAAAAATTGGCCAGGTCTTGAAATTCCTATCTCTCTTTCTGACTATTAGCGGTATTTTCGTACTATCCGGTCTTTTTTTTCCGGCCCCTGTTCAGGCAGCAGATAATAATGCCCAAAATAGCCTGACTGAGCGCACGGTTATTCGCGGCTCGGGCTATCCGGTACCGCGTTTTGTGACCTTGAAAAAGGATTTGGCCTATATGCGAGTAGGGCCTGGGCGGGAATATCCCCTTGACTGGGTATATGTGCGGGAAAATTTGCCGCTAAAGGTAATTTCTGAATTTGATGTATGGCGCAAGGTGGTTGACCATGAAGGCACAACCGGATGGCTGCATAGCTCGCTATTATCCCTGAAACGCTATGGATTGATCACCAAGGCAGAAGTCAGGCTCTATGCCGAGCCAGACGAGACCGCAGATATTGTCGCAATTGCCGGGCGAAATATATTGCTAGAGGTTCAATATTGCGAAAAACAATGGTGTAAACTAGCCACCGACCAGGTACGCGGCTGGACAACACGCCAGAATTTTTGGGGCGTTCTGGAAGATGAAGAGGTGAATTGACAAAAATAGGGCTTCTATTTGGTATTTTGCGCGTTCTATACTAAAAACAGATAGATAAAGTATTTTAACTGTTTTCACTGATAGACAAGGCAAGGGCTTATGGCACTCACCCATCAAAATGAATTTTCCTATGATGAACTGATTTCCTGTGCGAAAGGGGAACTGTTCGGGCCAGGCAATCCGCAATTGCCAATGCCGCCTATGCTGATGACAGACAGAATTACCCGCATTACCGATACAGGCGGGGCCTATGACAAGGGCTATATTGAAGCCGAATTTGATATTCATCCCGATTTATGGTTTTTCCCCTGTCATTTTGAAGGCGATCCGGTCATGCCGGGTTGTTTGGGCATGGACGGGTTATGGCAGCTGGTCGGCTTTCATCTTGGCTGGCTGGGCGGTTTGGGGCGCGGACGCGCCCTGTCTGTCGGGGAAGTGAAATTCACCGGCCAGATTTTACCCTCTGCCAAGCTGGTCACCTTTCAAATTGATATAAAGCGGGTTTTGATGCGTCGTCTGGTGATGGGTATCGCAGATGGCCGCGTATTATGTGATGGCGAGAGCGTGTTTGAAGCCACCGATATACGGGTCGGATTATTCGGGGCTGAGGAGGCAAAATAATGCGGCGTGTTGTGATTACAGGTATTGGAATTGTTTCTTCTATCGGCAATGATGCGACTGCGGTCACACAGTCTTTGCGCGATGGGCGCTCTGGCATTGTGGCAGCACCGGATTATGCCGAGCTGGGCTTTAGGTCGCAGGTAAAAGGCGCGGTAGATATAGATCTGAGCGAGCATATCGACCGCAAGCAGATGCGCTTTATGGGCGAGGGGGCAGGCTATGCGGTGGTCGCCATGCAACAGGCAGTGGCTGATTCAGGTCTGGAAAAATCGGATATTTCCAATCCGCGCAGTGGCCTTATCGCTGGCTCGGGCGGGCCTTCTACCGCCAATATGCTGACCGCCTTTGATACCACCCGCGAAAAAGGGCCAAAACGGGTAGGGCCTTATATGGTGCCGCGCTGTATGTCCTCAACCGTCTCTGCCTGTATTGCCACTTTTTTTGAAATTAAGGGGGTGAATTATTCTATCTCCTCTGCCTGTTCAACCTCAGCCCATTGTATTACCGCAGGGGCAGATGCTATCCGCTACGGGATGCAAGATGTCGTTTTTGCCGGCGGCGGCGAGGAATTGCATTGGACGTTATCTGTGCTGTTTGATGCGATGGGCGCCATGTCCTCAAAATATAATGATACACCGCAATTAGCCTCGCGCGCCTATGATGCAGACAGGGACGGGTTTGTCATCGCTGGCGGCGGCGGTATGGTGGTACTGGAAGATTATGAACACGCCAAAGCCAGAGGCGCAAAAATCTATGCCGAAATAGTCGGTTATGGTGCCAACTCGGATGGCTATGATATGGTTGCTCCTTCCGGGGAAGGGGCACAGCGTTGTATGCAGCTGGCACTGGATGGCTTTTCCGGCAAGGGTTTGGAAATGCCGGTGGATTATATCAATGCCCATGGCACCTCAACTCCTGTAGGCGATGTAAAAGAGCTGGAAGCGGTTCAGGCGGTTTTTGGCCCGCGTGGCTATCTGCCGGTGGTGACCTCTACCAAATCGCTGACCGGTCATTCTTTGGGGGCAACCGGCGTACAGGAAGCCATTTATACGCTGTTGATGATGCAAAATAACTTTATTGGCGCATCTATCAATATTGAAAATCCTGACCCGGCCATTGGCGATATTCCGGTGCCGCGTGAACGCCTGGATGATAAAACCATTAATCTGGCATTATCCAACAGCTTTGGTTTTGGCGGCACAAATGCCACTCTGGCACTTGCTCGTATCTAGGTCGGATATATAAAAAGGGGTTCTTGAAAAATGGGTATCCTTGCTGGAAAAAGAGGCCTGATTATGGGCGTTGCCAATGAACGCTCAGCTGCCTGGGGCATTGCCGAGGCGGCCGCCGCACACGGGGCGGAGTTGGCCTTTACCTATCAGATAGAGGGCTTTCGCAAAAGGCTGGAGCCGCTGGCAGCCTCTATCGGCTCGGATATCCTTATCGAATGTGATGTTGCCGCTGAGGACGGGATTAAAAATGCCTTCGGCCAGTTGCGCCAGCATTGGGATCAGTTGGATTTTGCGGTACACGCTATCGGTTTTTCCGACAAGTCCGAGCTGAAAGGGGCATATTACAATACCAGCCGAAATAATTTTGAACAAACCATGCTGATATCGGCCTTTTCCTTTACCGAGCTGGCAGCAGAAGCGCGGCATATGATGCCAAATGGCGGCTCTTTATTAACCCTGTCCTATCTGGGCGGGGTACGCACGACCCCCAATTATAATGTGATGGGGGTGGCCAAGGCTGCATTAGAAGCCTCTACCCGCTATCTGGCGGTGGATTTAGGCAGACAGAATATCCGTGTCAATACGCTTTCGGCAGGGCCTATGCGTACGCTGGCAGGGTCAGCCATTACAGGGGCGCGCCATATTTTCCGTCATTCCGAAGAACAAGCCCCGCTAAAACGCAATCCCGATATTCAGGAAGTTGGCCGGGCAGCGGCCTATCTATTATCTAATCTATCCTCAGGGGTGACAGGCGAGACCCATTATGTGGATGGCGGCTATCACCATATTGGCGTGCCTGCCGAAATCGGGGAATAGGCCGTTCCTATCGCCTATAAAAAAGCCGCCCTTTTTCAAAAAGGCGGCTTTTTCTTTTAACGGTGTTTAAGAGCGCTTATTCGTCATCGCCCTTATCGGCTTCCAGATCCGCGCCGGTTTCCTGATCCACACGCTTCATGGATAATTTAACCTTGCCTCTGTCATCAAAGCCGATGACCTTTACCTTGACCACATCGCCTTCTTTACAGACATCTGTTGTCTGGGCAACACGCTCATTCTTCATTTCAGAGATATGTACCAGCCCGTCCTTTGCGCCAAGGAAATTTACAAAAGCACCAAAATCAACGGTCTTTACAACCTTGCCATTATAGATAACGCCCAGCTCCGGCTCGGCAACAATATCCTTGATACGGGCAATGGCTGCATCGCTTGCAGATTGGCTGATAGCCGCTACAGATACGCTGCCATCATCATCAATATCGATTTTTGCGCCTGTCTGCTCAACAATCTCGCGGATCATCTTGCCGCCTGGCCCAATGACTTCCCTGATTTTATCTACGGAAATCTTGAAAGTGGTGATTTTCGGTGCAGATTCTGCCAGACCTTCGCGCGCGCCGGTCAGAGCCTTGCCCATCTCGCCCAGAATATGCAGGCGGCCATCACGTGCCTGACCCAATGCGATATCCATAATTTCAGGGGTGATAGAGGTGATTTTAATATCCATCTGCAAGGCGGTAATACCTGCATCTGTTCCGGCCACTTTAAAATCCATATCGCCTAAGTGATCTTCATCTCCCAGAATATCGGACAGAACCGCAAATTCATCTTCCTCTTTAATCAGACCCATAGCGATACCGGCGATCGGGCGGGCCAGCGGAACACCGGCATCCATCAATGCCAGAGACGTACCGCAAACCGTTGCCATAGAAGAAGAGCCATTTGATTCAGTAATTTCAGATACCACGCGAATGGTATAGGGAAATTCCTCTTTGGATGGCAGAAGCGGATTAATCGCCCGCCATGCCAGCTTGCCATGGCCAATTTCCCGGCGGCCAGGAGAGCCAACGCGCCCTGCCTCGCCTACAGAAAATGGCGGGAAGTTATAATGCAGCATAAATCTGGAACGATATTCGCCTGTCAGCGCATCGATCATCTGTTCATCCTGACCTGTGCCAAGGGTAGAGACCACAAGCGCCTGTGTTTCCCCGCGCGTAAATAAAGACGAGCCATGGGTGCGTGGCAGCAAGCCAACTTCGGCAACAATCGGGCGAACCGTTTTGGTATCACGGCCATCAATACGCTGGCCAGTTTTCAGGATAGAGGAGCGAACAATATCGGATTCCATTTCCTTTACAATCGAGGAAACCAGAACGCCATCTGCCTCTTCACCTGCCATGGTTACAGCTTCTGCACGGGCTTCGGCCAGCGCTTCCTGACGGGCTGATTTATCAGCAATATCGTAAGCGGCGGTCAGTTTTTTGTTCAAGCCGGACAGGCTTTTGCGTAATTCTGCTGCTTCCGGGGCTTCAACCGGCAATTCGCGCGGCTCTTTTGCGGCTACTTCTGCCAATTCGATAATCGCATCGATAACCGGCTGCATCTGCTGGTGGCCAAAATTTACCGCCCCCAACATCACCTCCTCTGACAGCTCTTCTGCTTCTGATTCAACCATCAACACGCCATCTTTTGTACCGGCAACCACCAGATCAAGGGTGCTATCTTCCATCTCGGAAAGAGTAGGGTTAAGGATATATTCCCCATCCCTATAGCCGACACGTGCGCCCGCAATGGGCCCGAAAAACGGCACGCCGGAAAGGGTAAGGGCAGCCGATGCGCCGATCAGGGCAACAATATCAGAGGCATTTTCCATATCATGTGACAGAACCGTACAGATAACCTGGGTCTCGCACTTGAATTCTTTTGGAAAGAGCGGGCGAATAGGACGGTCAATCAAACGGCTGGTAAGTGTCTCATGTTCAGAAGGCCGGCCTTCACGCTTGAAAAACCCGCCGGGAATTTTACCTGCGGCAAAGGTTTTTTCCTGATAATTTACGGTAAGGGGAAAGAAATCCTGGCCAGGCTTTGCCTTGCGGGCGGCAACAGCTGTACATAATACCGTGGTTTCGCCCATGCTGGCCATAATGCTGCCATCTGCCTGGCGCGCGACCTTGCCTGTTTCAAGAATGAGGGTCTTGCCCCCCCAATCGATTTCTTTTCTATATATTTCGAACATCTGGTTCTTCTCTTTTTTCAGTTTCATCTATCTTTGGTCATGATGAAGAAGTATCCCTGCCTGTCATGCCGTTCATGGCCTGACACGAAAACAGGGCTGTTTGCTGAGAAATGTAAGGGGGTTGTGTCACTAGACGCTTAACGATTGAAAGACTCTCAGTCTGGTCTTTTCCCGCCCGCTTAAAGGCTTATCTCGCGGTTTTTATCAAATCTCTATCTTCATTCATCTTTTATGACAGCAGATATGACATGACCGCCACACAAAAGCAACCTCTATATAACTCAGGATAAACAAACGGGCCTGCCAGAACAGACCCGTTTATCAAATGAGTTTCAAAATCAGATAAGCGGCTGTGCCAATATTAGCGGCGCAGACCCAGCTTTTCGATCAATGCCTTATAGGCTGCTTCATCACCGGAACGGATATAATCCAGCAAATGACGACGCTGGCCTACCATTTTCAACAGGCCACGACGTGAAGCAAAATCTTTTTTATGGGTTTTCATATGTTCGGTCAGATAAACAATCCGATCGGTCAAAATAGCTACCTGAACGGCTGCTGAACCTGAATCATTTGCATCCTTACCAAAGGCAGAAATCAGCTCTGCCTTGCGTTCCTTCGTAATCGACATCGCATTCTCCTTCATGCTAGCGCTGTGTTTTCACAACAGCAGGTTTATAAATTCAGCACCCTTTGGGGCGATAGGACGCTGTCTTTTAATGCAACCAGCGCCACCGGACGCCCGTCAAAAACAGCTACCGCTCTATCGGTATGCTCTCTGTCTCTGGCCTGGTTCAATGCGGCACGCAACCGCGAACAGCGTTGCCCGTCCAAAGACAGCTTCTGACCAAATTGAAGCTTTTTGGCTTCTGCGTCTGTCAGGGCTACTGCCGGGATGTCGTCCAGCACAGTCATAACAGACAAAATTGCATCAGATGCGCGCGCACTCTGCCCCATTTCCTGCAAAATATCCAGAGAAATCGCATCACCTATATGAAATTTACCCACAGATCGTCTTTCAAGGGCGGTTACATGGGCCGCGCTGTTCAATGCCCGGCCAATATCCCGCGCCAGGGAACGGATATAGGCGCCCTTACCGCAATGCACCTCAAACTCTGCACTTTGCGTATCTGCCGACAATAGCTGAAGCTGATCAATACGAATTTGACGCGCGCCCAATAATGGTTTTTCCATTACCGGCTTTTCTGTTTTGGCCTTGTCACGTGAACGTGCCAGCGCATAGGCGCGCTTGCCATCAATTTTAACGGCTGAATAATCAGGGGGCACCTGATCAATCAGCCCGGTAAATTTCGGCAGGATAGCGGTTATTTCTGCTTTGGAAGGCAAATAGGCAGAGGTGCGGGTTATCGCGCCTTCTGTATCATCTGTCTGGGTTTCAGCCCCCCATTTCACCGAAAATCGATAGGATTTTTCTGCTGTCATCACATAGGAAATAGTCTTGGTTGCCTCGCCAAGCGCGATCGGCAAAACACCGCTGGCAAGCGGATCAAGCGTGCCGGCATGGCCTGTTTTCACGCCATCAAAACAGCGTTTTACAATCGCCACAACCTTTGCCGAGCTAATGCCGGCAGGTTTATGAATAGAAAGCCAGCCATGCGGGCCATTGGGGCGCGAGGAAGCAGACAATTTTTTCAACTATTCCTGTGATTTTATGCCGGAAAAAAGCCGTGCCATCCTATCAGCATTATCATAGGAATCATCGCGCATAAATTTAAACGCTGGCAGACGGCGCAAATGCACCCGCTTGGCCACCTCATGGCGCAAGACAGGAGCATATTGGTTCAAGATAGGCAGCACCCTGTCCATATCCTGTCCGCCAAGCGTCATAATATAGACCCGTGCCGAGCTAAGATCGGGACTGACAGATACTTCCGATACGGTGATAGATACCTTGTCCAGCTCGGGAATGTGGGTTTCCTGGCGCATCAAAATAGCCGCCAGATGATGGCGCAAATCCTCGCCTACCCGTAACTGGCGCTGGCTTGGCTCGGAACGGGCTGATTTTGAACGCTGTACCATGTTACCTGCCTTTGGCACTTATCGGTTTGAAAATAAAAAAACGGGCGTCTGAATTCTTTTTAATCCAGGGTGCGCGCCACTTCCTTTACCTCGAAACATTCGATCATATCGCCTTCCTGAATATCGGAATAATTATCGAACGCCATACCGCATTCCATGCTTTCACGCACATCCTTGACTTCATCTTTAAAGCGACGCAGAGTTTTCAGACTGCCTTCATGTATCACCACATTATCCCGCAGCAATCTGACCTTGCAGCCGCGTTTGATGATCCCTTCGGTAACCATACAGCCAGCCACCTTGCCTTGCTTGGAAACCGAGAAGACCTGTCTGATTTCTGCATAACCAATAAAGCTTTCCTGCTGTTCTGGACTGAGCAGACCACCCATCGCCCCTTTTACTTCGTCAATCAGTTCGTAAATGATGGAATGATAGCGAATTTCAATGCCGTCTCTTTTGGCTAAATCGCGCGCTTGCGGGATGGCACGAACATTAAAGCCGATCACCATCGCATTAGAGGCAGCTCCCAGCGAGACATCTGATTCAGATATCGCCCCCACACCGCCTGTCAGAATACGCACCCGCACCTGTTCGGTGGCCAATTTTTCAAATGCCGCGCGAATAGCTTCCAGCGAGCCATGCACATCTGTTTTAATCACTATCGGCAATTCTTCTGCCTCGCCAGCGGCAATAGCGGTCAACATCTGTTCAACAGATCCGCGCGCGGTTACCGCTGCTTCTTTATCGCGGATACGACGTTTGCGATATTCGGCAATTTCACGGGCACGTGATTCGCTTTCCACCACCACAAACATATCACCAGACATAGGCGTACCGTTTAGGCCCAGTATTTCTATCGGCTGGCCGGGCAAGGCTTGTTTCAGCTGCTGGCCACGTTCATTCAACAGCGCGCGTACCCGCCCTGATTCGGCGCCGGCAACAAAAATATCGCCAACATTCAAGGTGCCGCGCTGAACCAGTACCGTCGCAACCGACCCGCGTCCACGCTCAACCTTTGCCTCGACAACTGTCCCTTCTGCCGGTCTGTCCGGATTGGCTCTCAGCTCCAACAATTCCGCCTGCAGCATGATAGCTTCTT
Organism: Puniceispirillaceae bacterium (SeqCode); assembly: GCA_965660495.1. Classification (GTDB taxonomy): domain Bacteria; phylum Pseudomonadota; class Alphaproteobacteria; order Puniceispirillales; family Puniceispirillaceae; genus JADHLI01. The sequence continues at coordinate 35,339 of CBFIAD010000001.1, read as the reverse complement.
CCAGCTTTTCCAGACCCATGCCAGTATGGGCAGATACATCCACACATAATACCTCACCGCCAAAATCTTCGGTAATGACCTCATGTTGCAACAGGTCATTTCTGACCCGTTGCGGCTGGGCTTCGGGCTTGTCACATTTATTAACCGCGACAATGACCGGACATCCGGCTGCCTTGGCATGATTAATAGCCTCAATGGTCTGGGCCATCACAGAATCATCTGCAGCCACCACCAGCACAACAATATCGGTTGTACTTGCCCCGCGTAGGCGCATTTCGGTAAAGGCTTCATGGCCGGGTGTATCGATAAAGGTGATAAGATTACCAGATTTAGTTTCAATCTGATAGGCGCCAATATGCTGGGTAATCCCGCCTGATTCGCCGCCGGCCACATCGGTTGCGCGAATAGCATCCAGCAAGCTGGTTTTCCCATGATCGACGTGTCCCATCACGGTCACGACCGGCGGGCGCGGACGCAAATCTGCTTCATTATCCTCGCTACCTGCCAGCCCTTCTTCGACATCTGATTCAGAAACGCGCTGTACCTTATGGCCAAATTCCAGTGTGACCAGCTCGGCTGTTTCTGCATCAATTGACTGAGTAACCGTTGCCATGATGCCCTGTTTCATCAGCTCTTTTACGACATCGGCTGCCCGTTCTGCCATTCGGTTGGCCAGTTCCTGTACCGTGATGGTATCCGGGATAACCACATCGCGAACCTGTTTTACCTGGGGCTGGCTTTCGCGCATCCGCGCTTTTTCGCGTTGGCGGCGCACAGACGCCAGAGAACGCTGGCGACCATCACCCTCTGAAAGGGCTTGTGAAATTGTCATTTTACCAGAACGCCGGCGGTCACCATCGCGCTTTACCGGGGCAGGGCGCATGGGCGAGTCTATCTCGGTTGTTTTGCGGCGATTGCGTATCGGGGCATCTTCACGTATCGGGGCAGGCCCTGCAGATTGCATATCCGGCATTTGCTGGCGCATTTTTGCCTGACGGGCAGCATTTTCAGCTGCCAATCTTTCGGTTTCGGTCAAGCGCTGGGTAGCGGCCTGTTTTTCGATTTCTTCCAATTCTGCCAGCTCTGCCCGGCGGCGCGCATCACGTGGATCCAGCACTTCTTCTTTTTCTGTCACACCTTCTTGTGTAACAGACTGTGCCTCTGCTGGCTCTTCTGCTTCGCTGACAGATTCTTTTGATTTGCTCAGACCTTCTTGCAGCACCTTCATTCTATTGGCACGTTCAGCCGCGGTCAGGCGATCTTCTAATCTGTCAGCTGTGTTTTCCGGCAGAGGTGCATTTTCAACAGGGGCGTTTACGGGGGCAGGGGTGTTTACCGCTGCTGGCCGCACCGCTGCACCGCCAACGCGTTTACGCCGCACTTCGACCTGAACTGTTTTGCCACGTCCAGAACCAACCATACCGCCACGAAGGCTTGCCGGGTCAACCGCGCCACCACCAAGCGACAGCTTGCCACTGCCAGACAGGCTTAATTTCTTTGGCTTGTTATTTTCTTCACTCATGGATGACCCTTTTCGATTTAGACTAAGCCATAGCCCCTTGGAATTTAGGCTTTGACAGGATAGCTATGTTTTAGCCTTTCGCACCTTTGTGCATGGTAATACACCTGCTTGCCCCTAAAAGACAAGCTCTCCGCAATTTCTATTCTCTTGTTTTTTGTGTTTGTGTGACCGCGCGCCAGCGCTGCAAATCCACTAAAAGCGTGTCTATCTGCTTTTGCTCGGACGGATAAGCAGCGCGCAAAACCCCAGCATAGGCCAGAGAGTCAACACCGGCTATCTGACCCAGCAAGGCCGCGGGCAAGCCTGTCTCATACCAGTCAGGCTGTACCATTTGTATCAGCGAGGCGGCCTCGCGCTGGCTGGCATCATCTGCTATCAGCAAGCCTTCCAGGCGGCTGGCGGCCATTTCCAGCTTGCCGCGCCCGGTTACCAGCGCACCGCTTTTGCGCATCATGCTCATCCGATTGATCAAAATCTGTGCCAACTGGTCGCCCACCTGGCTAATGAACCCCTCTTTAATGGTCACAGATTGGCGTAAAAAACGGGCAAACAGATTTTTGGAACAGGCGGTTTCCAGATGCTGCTTATCCGCGCTAACCCAGGCACCACGACCCCCCAGACGGCCATAAATATCGGCAACCAGCTCGCCTTCGGGGCTGGCTACAAAGCGGATCAGCCTGTCTTTTTCAGCCGATTGCCCGGTTGCCAGACAGCGCCGCAGGCTGGCAGCTTCTGCTGCCCCCTGTGAGGTTTCCATAAATGGCGCTGTTGGCTTCATGGTTACTGCCTATTTGCTCTAATAGTCGCATTACTGCGCATCATCGCCAGAATCCGCTGCGGCTGTTTCTTCAGCTTCAGCGTCTTCATCTGCAAACCAGTGCGCGCGCGCGGCCATAATAATATCGCCGGCTGCGGCTTCATCCTCAATACCATGTTCACCCAGCAGTTCCAGCAGCTCTTCACTGTCCAGCTCGGCCAGATCGTCCAGGCAGAGGATTTTGTTTTCTGCCAGTGTCAATATCATCGCCAGGCTCAGATATTCTGCATCCCGCAGATCATCCTGAACGTTCAGCTTTTCCAGCTCTTCGGTAATACGCTTGGCTTCGGCTTCGGAAAATTCTATCGCACGATTTAACAGCTCGCCTGCGATATCTTCATCAAAGCCCTGGATCATCGCCAGTTCAGATACCGGGGTGGCAACGATATCATCAATCGATACAAAGCCTTCTGCGACCAGAAGATGGGCAATCACATCATCAATATTCAACGCTTCGATAAAGCGTGCAGAACGGGTTTTAAACTCTTCTTGTCGACGCTCTGATTCTTCTGCCTCGGTCAGGATATCGATATACCAGCCAGTTAGTTGAGAAGCGAGGCGCACATTCTGGCCGCGACGACCGATCGCCAGGCTTAATTGCTCATCCGGCACGACTACCTCTACACGGCCCGCAACTTCATCTACGACCACTTTGGCCACTTCTGCCGGTGCCAACGCATTCACAATAAAGGTTACCGGATCATCCGAAAACGGGATAATCTCGATTTTCTCACCCTGTAATTCGCTGACCACCGCCTGTACACGGCTGCCTCTCAGGCCAACACACGCCCCAACCGGATCAATCGACTGATCGCGAGAAAGGACAGAGATTTTTGCCCGGCTGCCAGGCTCTCTGGCAACCGCTTTAATCTCGATAATACCATCATAAATTTCCGGGACTTCCTGTGTAAAAAGTTTGGCCATAAATTCATTTGCTGACCGGGAAAGGAAAATTTGTGGCCCGCGCACCTCTTCGCGAACATCCACAATATAGGCGCGCACCCTGTCCCCCTGATTCAGGTTTTCGCGCGGGATCATTTCCTCGCGGCGCATCACCCCTTCGGCACGTCCCAAATCGATGGTCACAGAATAGCTTTCTGCGCGTTTAACCGTACCCAGAACAATCTCGCCCACCCGGTCTTTATATTCCTGATACTGACGCGCACGCTCGGCCTCGCGCACTTTTTGCGAGATAACCTGCTTGGCGGTCTGGGCAGCGATACGGCCAAATTCAATAGGCGGCAAAGGCTGTTTTAGAAACTCTCCGGCTTCCAGATTATGCTTGCGCCCCTCTTCCAGGCCCATCTGGGTGGCGTCATTTTCCACTTCTTCAACAACTTCTGTCCATCTTTCCAGCTGAATAGAGCCCGATTTACGATCGATCATTGCCCGAATATCGCGGTCATGGCCATATTTTGACCGGCCGGCCTTTTGAATAGCCTCTTCCATTGCAGCGATGACTTCTTCGCGTTCGATAGATTTTTCACGCGCAACCACATCTGCGATTTGCAATAATTCCAGACCGGGGATTGACGATGTATCCATGGATCTAAGCCTCTTCTTTATTAATGCCTGTTTGCTTTGTCTTTCTAGCAGGCTGTATTTGAGTTGAAAAAAATTCAGTTGGATCGATTTTCGCGGTATCGATTTGATCAAGCGTGGCACTTACCCGCCCGGTAAGGGTTTCAACATGGATAACCCCTTCATCATCCACACCGACCAGACGGCCGCGATAGCGTTTTTGCCCTTCCAGCATTTGTTTGAGTGTTATTTTCACCAGCTCGCCCGAAAAACGTGAAAAATCGTTTAGCCGGGTCAATGGCCTGTCCATACCAGGTGAGCTGACCTCCAGCTGATAGGCATCCGTGATAGGGTCTTCTACATCCAGTACAGCAGATAAATGCCGGCTAATGGTTGCACAATCCTCTACGGTCATCTCGCGCAAATCTGTTGGCTCTGCCATAATCTGCAGCTGGCCACGTGCCGATTTGCCGCCCCCGCCTGTATAGCGGATGCGCACACACTCAAAGCCCAAATCAGCAAGGGCAGGTTCGATAAGCTGTTCCAGCTTTTGCGGTATCATCGCCTGTGTTTAATCCTGTTTCTTATTCTGGCGTTTGGCGTTGCTGCTGCCTCGGCCATCCGACCCTTCAGGCAACAAAAAAGGCGGGCTTTTGACCCACCGTTCAGCAATTTTCCGAAACGTTTTTTGCACTATAGCGCTTTTGGCTGAATATTACAAGCTTTTGTCGTCGCCATATAAAGGATGGGCCAGCATTATCGACGCTGAAATTCAAACCAGCTTGGTAAGCGCCCTTCTACCACCCCTTTTCGCATATAGCGGGTTTGCGGCCAGCCAGAGGGGCGTTCACGCCAATCCGCAGCGCTGCGCGCACACCAATCAAAATCCGGGTGGCGCATGGCTTCGGCCAATAGCCAGCTTTTTGCAACAGGATGATCGCTTGCCATGCGAAGCTGCCCTTTTGGTTGTAACAACTCTGCCAGCCTGTCCAGCATCTCCTGATTTAAAATACGCCGGCCGGCATGACGGGCTTTTGGCCAGGGGTCGGGAAACATCACATATACAGCTGACAGGCTATGAGCCGGCAATTTATCCAGAATAAGGCGCACATCATCTGGCCAGATACAAATATTATTTAATTTCTGCTCTTCAATATGGCGCAACAGGCTGACAACCCCGTTAATAAAGGGCTCTGCTCCGATAAATAAATCCTCGCGCTGACCAGCTGCCAGGCTAGCCAGATGCTCGCCCCCGCCAAAACCGATTTCCAAAATCAGCGCACTATCTTTGCCCTGCCTGGCGCGCCGCTTTGAAAGCCAGCTTTCATCCATATCCTCTGGCAAAAGATTGTCCGGCAAAACCTCATCCAGAAGCCTTTGCATATTCTGGCTGAGGGGGCGGCCTTTACGCCGGCCATAAAAACGTATTTTTTCTATAGCAGAGGCCGCCATCTGTTGAGCTGTCCTTTACCTGTGATAGGCGTCTGGTGATAGGGCTTTTTGCTAAAGGCGGCTGGTTAAAGTGCGGCGCGCAGCTTTTCAGCAAGGTTCGTTGCTTCCCAGCTAAATGTGCCTTTTCCAGCCTCACCTGCGCGGCGGCCAAAATGACCATAGGCAGCGGTAGGCGTGTAAATCGGATTGTTCAGCCCTAGATGAGTGCGGATGCCGCGCGGGGTGAGATCCATCACCTCATTGCTGGTCAGCAATGCTGACAGCTTGGCTTCATTTACATTCTGGCTGCCATGTGTATTGACATAGACCGATACAGGGGCAGCCACCCCAATGGCATAGGCGATCTGGATAGTGCATTTTTCGGCCAGCCCCGCCGCAACAATATTTTTGGCCAGATAACGCGCAGCATAGGCAGCTGATCTGTCCACCTTTGTCGGGTCTTTACCAGAAAAGGCGCCGCCCCCATGCGGGGCAGCACCGCCATAAGTATCAACAATAATTTTCCGCCCTGTAAGCCCGGCATCGCCATCCGGCCCGCCAATTTCAAATTTTCCTGTCGGGTTGATCAGAAAATCATCTGCCCCCACCATCCAGCCTTTCGGCAAAATTTCTGCAACCAGAGGGGTGACAAGCGCGCGAATATCCGCGCTAGAAACCCCGGCTTTATGCTGAGTAGATAGCACCAGCTTATCCACCCCGGCGATAGAGCCATCCGCATTATAGCGCAGCGTGACCTGGCTTTTTGCATCCGGGCCCAAAATTGTATCTGCATCTGCTTTGCGATGGGCGGCCAGCTCTTTTAAAATCTGATGCGCATAATGAATAGGCGCTGGCATTAATTCTTCGGTTTCGCGGCAAGCATAGCCAAACATCAAACCCTGATCGCCTGCCCCTTCTTCTTTTTTCTCTGTGCTATCAACCCCTTGGGCGATATCGGCAGATTGTTCATGCAAATAATTCTGAAATTCAAAATGTGCGTGATGGAATTTTTCCTGCTCATAGCCGATATCGGCAACAGCAGCGCGCACCGCTGGTTCAATTTCAGAAAAAATCTTTTTTATTTTATCTTCAGATGCCCGCACCTCACCAGCCAGAACAATGCGGTTGGTGGTGGCAAGGGTTTCACAGGCAACGCGGGCTTCTGCTTCCTGGCGAAGAAATAGATCCAGAACTGTATCGGAAATTTTGTCGCATACCTTATCTGGATGTCCTTCAGATACCGATTCAGAAGTAAAAAGAAAGCTCACAACGCTTCTCCTGTATTAAAAATAACCTAAAAGTGATTTAACCCTAACTTTTATTGCGCCTCTTGGAAAATAATTCAAGAAAAATAGCCAGAATCCCCAGCCAGATAAAGAGTAAAACAGGCGCAATGATACGGTTTTTGGCATAAAAGGGCGGGGCAAGCGCCCTGATATGGGGTAAATCAATAACCGCCTTTGTGCCTAAATCTGTCTTGCCAAGCAGCCTTCCAAATCCGTCAAATCCGCCGGAAACACCTGTATTTGCCAGCCGGTACACCGCCAGGCCCTCTTCGATGGCGCGTAGCCGGCTTTGATAAAAATGTTGATGCGGGCCAGAGGTGTCACCAAACCACGCATCATTGCTAAGGGTAATGAGCATATCGGGGCGGCGTTTATCCCTGGCGATAAAGGCAGGGAAAATAATCTCGTAACAAATCAGCACACGGATATAGCCAAAAGGTTCGATATAAATATCTTCAACAGCCCCGCCCTTGCTAAATTCCCCTTGTCCGGCTATCGCATCGATAAAGGGGAGTTGGCGAAAGGGGATATATTCGCCAAAGGGAACAAGATGCTGTTTATGATATTGCCCCAATAGCCCGCCTGAATGATGAACAAAATAGGCAGAATTATAAAAGTTATTTTCCCTGTCCGAAGATAAAATGCCGGTCAGCATTACGCCATTTTCCGGCGTAATGGCGTTTGCCAACGCACGCACCAGCCCCTCATCATCGCGCCAGAAACCGGCAATCGCAGCCTCTGGCAAAATGGTCAGGGCAGCCGGACGCTCTGGCCGAACAGCCAGCGCAGTCATAGCCTTGATATGTTCTGCTTTACGTGCCCTGTCCCATTTTTCTGCTTGCGCGATATTGGGCTGTACAAGCCGGATAAGACCCGCTTTTTCTATCGGCTGATCTGGCAGGGGCGGTGCCTCAGCCAGGCGAAATATGCCCAGCCCCAGCAATAAACATAAAGGCAAGCAGAGAAAAATGGCCGCTTTAATCGCGCGCAGATAAACGGCCGCGGCCGCAACAATCAGCATCGCTGCCAACAGATTAAGGCCATGCTGACCTGTAAAGGCCGCCATTTGGGCGGTAAGTAAATTTTCTGCAAAAATATGCCCTGTCACATTCCAGGGAAAGCCTGTGAAAATCACCGAGCGCAACCATTCTGCTGCACCCCAGAAACCTGCCAGCACAACAAGTTTTGCAACAGGCGCAATAGCCGGCCTGAGGGCAAGATAGGCTGCCATCGCCCAGAAAAGAGATAGCAACAGAGGCAAGCCCAGACAGGCAAAAGGCAATAGCAGTAATTGCACGCCGCCCTTGATAAAAAGCGCATGACCAATCCAGTAAAGAGAGGCGGTAAACCAGCCAAATCCGGCCGCCGAGAACAAAACAGCACCCCTTAGCGGATGCGCTTCATTTACCGCGAATATGACCGGGACAGAAAAAAACAGAGCGGCAGGTAAAAATCCGGTTGGCGGCAGCGACAGAGAGGCAACTGCCCCGCAAAAAAACACCAGAAGATAACGGCCAAAGGGGCGGCGGGGCAATGCTGTCACCCTATCGCGCAACTCTTTCAAAACAGATCTATTTGCCTGTTTTTTCATCAAGGGTCGGCCTATCGAGGGATAAGGATTTCAACCCTCTTATTCTGACCAGACGCAGTTTTCGCGGATCAGAATCCAGTACTTCAAATTCCAGGCCGCTGCTATGATGCAACACCTCACCGCGCACCGGGACATGGCCAGCCAGCGCAAAGATAAATCCGCCAAGCGTATCGATTTCATCGCGCTCGTCACATTCTAGCGTGATGCCAATATGCGCTTCCAGCTCTTCCATTTCCAAACGGGCATCGGCCACCGCTATATCTTCATTGATGATTTCAAATTGCGGAGCGTCGGTATCATCATGTTCATCTTCTATTTCGCCAACAATTTCCTCGACCAAATCTTCGATAGTAATCAGGCCATCCACCCCGCCAAATTCATCTATCACCAGTGCCAAATGCTGGCGTTTTAAGCGCATTTCCTGTAGCAAATCCAATAGCCGTATTGCCGGGGAAACAAATAATACCGGCCGCAATAAATCGCGTAAAACAGGCTGTTCCGGGCTAAGGGAGTGGGCGACCAAATCCTTTATATGCAACATACCGCGCACATTATCCTGATTGCCTTCATAGGCCGGAACCCGGCTATGGGCAGCAGCGCTAATCTGGCGAAAAGCCGCTTCAAACCCTTCGGAAATATCTACTGCCACAATATCTGCGCGCGGTACCATCACATCTTCTGCTGTGATATCGCGCAAGCCCAGCATATTGCGTAAAAGCAGGCCTTCCTGATTATCAAATTCTGTATCTGTCTGGCCAATAGAGGTTTCAATCAGGCCAGTAAGCTCTTCACGCACCGAGGTTTGCTTGCCAATAAACGGCCATTTCCAGCTTAGGGTAAGCGCGTTAAACATCAGCGTTATTTCCCCTCATTTCTATTCACATCCCCATCATAGGGATTGGCGATATTCACCTCGGATAACAGCTGGATTTCCAGTGTTTCCATCTCTTTTGCTTCCATCTCCTCTTGATGATCATAGCCGGCCAGATGCAACAGGCCATGCAAAAATAAATGAGCGAGGTGATGTTCTGCTTTCTGGCCATTTTGCCGCGCTTCTTTTGTCAGCACATCAAAGCTCAACGCCATATCGCCTAAAAATACAGGCCCGGAGGAGACAGACTGAGAAAGTACATTATCTGGCAACTTTTCTGATGCCGGAAAGGACAGGATATTTGTTGACCCCTGTTTTTGACGGAATTGCTGATTAAGCCCGGCCATTTTAGTATCATCTGTCCACAGGATAGAAACTTCAAAGGCAGGCAATTGCATCTGGCGGGCAAAATTATCGGCAAGCGGCAGGCAGATTGGCCGCCCCGCCTCTAGCAAGGGCTGCCAGCGGCTATCTGCCAGATTATGTTCAAATTTATGGCCAGCCGGGCTTGTCCATTCATCATAGTGGTCGGGCGTATCTGCCGGACTGTCGCTTTCCTCGCATAGGCCAGAGGCAGCGATTTCTTTATGGATATTTGTCTGGGCAGGGGCTTGTGTATTTGTCACGTTTTTATCTGTAATTGTTAATGGGTTCAGTGTGAATAAATTCGCTATTTTTGTCCAGTCTCATAGGCTTTCAAAATCCGTGCCACAACCGGGTGGCGCACCACATCCTCGCCGCTGAGGCGGGTTATGCCGATCCCCTTTACCCCATCCAGCCGATTAACCGCATCCGAAAGGCCGGAAAGCTGGCCACTTGGTAAATCAATCTGGCTAAGATCGCCCGTTATTGCCATTCGCGAATCCTCGCCCAAACGGGTCAATACCATTTTCATCTGAACCGGGGTGGTGTTTTGTGCCTCATCAATAATCACAAAGGCATTGGACAGGGTGCGTCCGCGCATAAAGGCCAGCGGGGCAATTTCAATCTCGCCATTGGCGATCATTCTATCGACCTTGTCAGATGGCATCATATCATAAAGCGCATCATAAAGTGGGCGCAGATAGGGATCGACCTTCTCTTTCATATCACCTGGCAAAAAGCCGAGCCGCTCTCCTGCCTCTACCGCCGGGCGGGATAAAATGATCCGCTCTACCTGACGGCGTTTCAGGAAATCCACCGCCCAGGCCACCGCCATATAGGTTTTACCGGTTCCGGCAGGGCCCAGACCAAACACCACCTCATGGTCGCGCAATAATTTAAAATAGGCTGCTTGCCCTGCGGTACGGGGAAAGATTTTTTTCTTCCAGGTGGTCGCAAACAGGCTTTTATCAATAGGCGTTGTTGCCGGATTGACCCCATTTTCGGTTTGGCGCAACACATCATCGACCAGGGTTGCGCTTATTTCATCCTGATTATCCTGAGCGCTTAATTGCTGATACAGGCTGGTAAAGGTCTTGCTGGCCAGCTCTACCTTGTCTGACAAACCGGAAATTTTTATCTGATTGCCAAAACTGTCCATTTGTACATTTAAGGCCTGTTCAATACGCGCCAAATGCTGATTATGCTGACCGCATATAATCGTCATAAGGGTGTTGTTTTCAAATTCCAGTCGAACGGTTTTTTGTGCCTCTGACACGGCTTATGCTGCTCCCTTTGCTGCGGCATCTGAAGGGGCAGACCATAGCGAATTTTGTCGCGCTTGGGTAATCTCAAGCTCCATGATACGACCAATCCAGCTGGCCTCGCCTTCCAGATAGACCGATTGCATAAAAGGGCTACGCCCTGTCATCTGCCCGTCTCTGCCGCCCTGTTTTTCTATCAGAACCGGCATGGTCATGCCTTCACATTTTTTATTAAAGGCAAGCTGCTGGGCGTCCAGCAGCTGTTGCAATGCGGCCAGCCTGTCGGATTTTACCTTTTCTTCTATTTGCTGTCCTGCCCCGCTGGCAGGGGTGCCGGGGCGAGCGCTATATTTAAAGGAATAGGCTGATGCATAACCAATATCCGATACCAGCTTGATGGTATCGGCAAAATCCCTGTCGCTTTCACCTGGAAAGCCGACAATAAAATCCCCGGACAAGGCAATATCCGGGCGCAATTCGCGCAAGCGATCGATAATTCGGCGATAATCATCTGCCTTGTGCCGCCGGTTCATCGCGGCCAGAATCTTATCAGAGCCTGCCTGAACCGGCAGGTGCAAATAAGGCATCAGAGCCGGAAGATCGCGGTGAGCGGTCATTAATTCTTCATCCATATCCAGAGGGTGCGAGGTGGTATAGCGCAAACGATCCAGCCCATCAATTTCGGCCAGTTCACGCAATAGCCGCCCCAGACCCCAGACCCCGCCATTATTGCCAGCCTGGCCACGCCAGGCATTTACATTCTGACCCAAAAGCGTAATCTCGCGCGTGCCGCTGGCAACCAGCCGGCGGGCTTCGGCCAGAATTTGGTCTGCAGGGCGTGAAAATTCTGCCCCTCTGGTATAGGGAACAACACAAAAGCTGCAAAATTTGTCACAGCCTTCCTGAACCGATAAAAAGGCTGCCGGCCCTCTGGGGGCGGCTTCTTCAGGCAGAAAATCAAATTTCACCTCTTGGGGAAATTCTGTATCGACAACAGATTTGCGTGCAGACGGATCCGCTCTGGCGACCAGTTCCGGCAGACGGTGATAGGTTTGCGGGCCGACCACCATATCCACATAAGGGGCGCGGCGGGTAATTTCCTCGCCTTCTGCCTGTGCCACACAGCCTGCAACCGCGATCAGCATTTGCCGGTTTTGCTGTTCGGCAGCGCGCTGTTTTAATGTACGCAAACGCCCCAAATCCGAAAATACTTTTTCAGATGCTTTTTCCCGAATATGACAGGTATTTAAAATGACCATATCGGCATCTTCGGGCGCATCGGTCTGCACATAGCCGGTAGGCGCAAGAACATCTGCCATCCTTTCGGAATCATAGACATTCATCTGACAGCCAAAGGTCTTGATATATAATTTCTTCATCTGTCCTTGATCATCCCTTATCTTTGTGCATTTTGCAAAATAAAATTCGCCCTGTTTTATCTGGCAGAGGCCTCTCTTACCTTTATGGCTGTTCTACCGTCAAGGGCTGGTTTTGGATGAACCGAAAAGCTGTTTTTCCATTACAAGAGCATCTATATAGGCTGTGCCGCGCAGATAATAGTTCTGGCGCCGGGAAATCTGTTTAAACCCTGCCTGGTGATAAAGGGTTTGGGCGGCCAGATTATCTTCTGCCACTTCCAGTACTATGCTGCTTTGCCGGCGCTGGCGTGCCTGAAAAAGACCTGCTTCCAGCAATCCCTTGCCAATTCCAGACCGGCGCATATCAGGGTGTACACAGATTTCCAGAATATCGGTGCTGTCCAAGCTGGCCAGCAGCAAGATAAAACCGGCTAATGAACCACCTCTTTGGGCTATCATCCCGTAAAGGGCGGGGCTTTTCATCAAGCGGGTAAGACTGTCTGCCTCTGTTGGTTTCTTTTCCGGATATACCGATAAATATAGCGCCCCGATTTGGGTATCCCAGCCAGATATTTTGTCTGAATAGCTAATGGGATGGGCGGTATCTGTCATGGTGTTGAGCCATCCAGACGCTGGCCGCCCAGCTTTGGGGTAGCGATATAAAGCGGCTCAAACCCGGATACAGGATAGATATCGGGCGCGCCAAGGGCGGCAAAAGCATAATTTGCAATATCTGCGGCATTTAAATTATGTGCTGCAATCTGTATTTGCGGGGTATCCAATAGGGAGGCAAAATCTGCGGAGCGGGCGATTTCTGTGTCTGCCAGACCGCAAAGGATCAGCTTTTCACTATCCCCCTTATTCAGGACATTGACGCAGGCTGTTTGTAATTGGTCGGCTGTCATATCCTCAATAGTGCCTTGTACTTTGCCTTCAGCATCAAAAAATTGGGCAAATACACTGCCCCTGCGGCTATCGGCGCAGGCAAGATAGGCTGTTTTTTTGCTTTTATACTGTTCTTTTTGTGCCTGATAAGCCAGCGCGGCCAACCCGCCTACCCCTATCGGCCTGGCACCAATTGCCAGCATATAGCCCTTTGCCGCTGATAAACATACCCGCAAGCCGGTAAAAGAGCCAGGCCCGCATCCAGCGGCAATATGTGTGATATCCGATAAGGGGCAATCCGCGGCGCTTATGGCCTTTTCTGCCAGCAAAATCAGCGTTTCTGCATGACCATGCCTGGCTTTATGATCTGCTATTCCTACTATCTTGCCATCTATCAACACCGCTGCAGAAGCTGCATTGCCGCTTGCCTCCAAAGCCAAAATAACCGGCGCGGATGTTACAGGGTTTTTACTATCTGCCTTTTCGGCCATTTTCGCGCGCTCCTGGCGTCATTTTTACCTTTATGCCCAGCGATTAGCATAAAAAGGCAGTTTTTGCCTGACATACTATCCGGCTGGCCAGTTCCTTGCTATCTGTTGTTGCATCACAGGTCAAAAAAAATTACTCTGCCCGAGATGAGCAAAAATGCTTAATCACTTGCATGAGAGCAGGATAATTTATGGTCAAGCACATACAACAATTTATTACTGTAGCCCTGAAACGGGCTTTTTGTCTGATGATATTAGGGCTGTTTACCGGCGCGTCTTTAATCACCCCTGCCCCGGCCATCGCACAAGAGGAAATGCGCGATAGCGCCACGGTGATTATGTATCACCGCTTTGGCGAGGACAGATACCCTTCTACCAATATCAGACTGGCACAGTTTGAAGAACATTTAGCGCTGTTGACCAATGGCGATTATACTGTTTTGCCCTTGCCCAAGATTGTGGCAACACTTCAGGCAGGCGGCAGCTTACCAGACCGGACAGTCGCCATCACCATTGATGATGCCTATTTATCTGTCTATGAGGAAGCCTGGCCACGCTTGCAAGAGTTGGGACTGCCCTTCACCGTATTTGTGGCGACCGAGCCGGTAGAAAAGAACCGCCGCGGCTATATGAGCTGGGAAATGCTGCGCGAATTACAAAGTGCCGGGGTTACTATTGGCTCGCAAACCCATACCCACCCGCATCTGTATCGTGAAAGCCCGGACAAGGTGCGCGAGGAAATTCAACTCTCCAATGACTATTTCATCAAAGAGCTGGGGATTCGGCCAGAATTATTTGCCTATCCTTTCGGGGAATATTCCAGCTTTGTCATAGAAATTGTCAAGGAAGCCGGCTTTGTCGCTGCCTTTGGTCAAAATTCGGGCATCATGCACAGCAAGGATATGTTTTTTGAACTGCCACGTTTTGCCTTTAACGAAGATTATGGCACAACAGATCGGCTGGAGCTGGCCATAAATGGTCTGCCCCTGAAAATTACCGATTTAACACCAGAAGATATGGTGCTAACTGAAAACCCGCCTCTTTATGGTTTTACCCTGCATGAAGATATGCGCCCCGAAGGCCAGCTGCGCTGTTTCGCCAGTGGCTTTGGCAAGGTAGATGTATCCATCATTGGACGACGCGCTGAAATCCGCCTGCCAGATGCCTTAAAAGAAGGGCGTTCGCGCATCAATTGCACCATGCCAGCCGGCCAGAACAGATGGCGCTGGTTCGGTCGGCAATTTCTGACAAACTAGATTCTTTAAAAAATCAGATTTCGCGCTGTTGCCCTCACCTAGAAAACAGGCGGGGCAAGTTTGGTCTGGCTGAATTTTCTGAAATTATTCTGGGCAATAACGGTTTTCAGCTTTGTGACATATTTTTCGCCAATTTCGGCATAGACAGAAAGCTCTGCCAGCATATCAGCAAATTTAGCCTTGTTCTGGTTGTACAAGGCTCTGTTCTGGCGAAACCCTTCATAGGCATAAAAGGAATTCAAATTCAGCATATAGGCGCGCACAGATGCCTGAAGATCAGGAAAGGCACGCACCGATGCCCGGCTATCACTGGCCTGTCTGGCCTTGATGCCCATATCATCATTCCAGACCCATTGCCCGAACAGCGCGTTACCCACTGCCGCAAAGCGGGACTGACCCCATCCGGATTCAATCACCGCCTGCGCCAGAGCCAGCGATACTGGCACAGGAGCAACGCGCAGGATAAGCGCATCATAAAGTTCGGCCTCTGTCTTATCCAGGCTAACCTTATATTGCTGGGCATATTGTTCCAGCACCTCTCTGTCACCCTTTTGATAGGCGCGGGTGATGTTTTCTCTCTGCGTTTTAATTTCATCATTAGCCCGCAAAATAAGGGGAAGCAAAATTTTGATAAAAACCTCCTTGCGCTCTGCAACCTCCAGCGGGGCAAGATTGGGCATACGCGGAATAAAGATACGCGGCACAACCCCTTGTCCATCTTCTGGCAAACTATATCGGATATTTTGCGGGACAGGCGGGCGGCGGGTTGGCACAGTTAACAGAGCGCTATGTTTTTGTTCAGATAGCTGCAAACCCTTTGAAAGCTGGACGCTGGCGATTTCCATTTGCCGTTCGAGCGCCTGTTTTTCTGCCAGGCTGAGACCTTGCTGTTTTTTCAATTCCTGCAAGCGCAATAATTCGCTTTCCAGCTTGGCAATTTCAGCCAGCAGAGCTTTATTGCTCCCCACTTCGGACAGGAAAAAAGGCGGATTTATCATGGCTGGCAAAAGCAGGCCAAATACCATACATACCAGTAAAAAGCCGGCAAGTGTTTTGTTCGATAGCCTTATGGAAACCGGTTTATGCAAAGACACGGGAGGCTTCATCCATTTAATTTTTGACTATACAGGCCTGTAGCCCTTCTTATCTAGCCTAGTCTTCTGTTGGGCGTACTTCAACCACTTCGGGAATATAATGGCGCAACATATTTTCAATCCCCATTTTCAGGGTCGCCGTAGAGCTGGGACATCCCTGACAGGCGCCGCGCATTTGCAAGGTTACCACCCCTTCATGAAAGGAATGAAAGGTAATATCCCCGCCATCCATCGCAACAGCCGGGCGTACCCGTGTATCCAGCAAATGTTTGATTTGCTGAACCACCTCATCATCATCACTATCCTCTTTATTGGCATCTGCATCGGTGTTTTGGGTGGTTTCCATAACCGGCAGGCCAGAGGCAAAATGTTCCATAATCCCGGCCAGCACAGAAGGTTTCAGGGCAAACCATTCCATATTTTCAGCCTTGGTAATAGAAACAAAATCGCCGCATAAAAACACAGATTCAATCCCGTCTATGCGCAATAAACGGCTGGCCAGAGGCGAGGGTTTTGCCTCTTCAAGGCTATTGAATTCAGCCGAGCTGCCAGCAAGGACATCCACGCCTGGAATAAATTTCAAAGTGGCCGGATTAGGGGTGTCTTCTGTTTGAATAAACATGAGCAGTATCCTGTATTGCGCGCGATGTCAGCCTGTTTGAGACCCGCACGACAGTATCTCAAACTTTAGAACAACTATAAACTACTCCCTTGTATATGGGAAGAGCCGCACGGATTATCAAGCCTGGCTATTACGTGAACACTTATTGGCGCTATCAGGCCTTATCCTGAAAACCCTATCAGCTGTTTTACCTCTGCCAGAATGGGCGCGGCAATGGCCTGTGCCTGGCCTGCACCCTTTTCCAGCAATCTGTCAATTTCCTCTGGTTGTTCCAGCAATTTATTCATCTCCAGACTTATTGGGGCGATTTGGCTAACACACAGCTCGGCCAGGGCGGGTTTAAACACACCAAACCCCTGACCACCAAATTCAGATAATATATCCTCGGCTGTTCGCCCGGAAAGCCCGGCAAAAATACCGACCAGATTAGCGGCTTCCGGCCGGCCTTCCAGACCCTTTATTTCAGATGGCAATGGTTCGGGATCTGTTTTTGCCCGTTTGATTTTCTGGGCAATTTCATCTGCGCTATCGGTCAGATTAATACGGGTTGCGTCCGAAAGATCGGATTTGCTCATCTTGGAGTTGCCATCGCGCAGGCTCATCACCCGTGCAGCTGTCTTTTGAATTTGCGGCTCGGGCTGAGGGAAAAAATCGGCATCAAACATGGAATTAAAGGCCACCGCAATATCACGGGTGAGTTCCAGATGCTGTTTTTGATCCTCTCCCACCGGCACATGGGTTGCCTTATAGGCCAGAATATCGGCTGCCATCAATGTCGGATAGGCATAAAGTCCCACCGTTGCATTTTCGCGGTTCTTGCCAGCTTTTTCCTTGAACTGGGTCATCCGGTTCAGCCAGCCCAGCCGGGCCACACAATTAAATATCCAGGCAAGTTCAGCATGTTGGGGTACACGCGACTGATTAAAAAGAATAGATTTTTCAGGATTAATACCAGAGGCGATCAGACAGGCTGCAACTTCGCGAATGGCGCGGCGCAAAATGGCAGGTTCCTGAGGAACAGTAATGGCATGTAAATCCACCACACAATAAATACATTCAAACTCATCCTGCAGAGCTATCCAGTTTTTAATTGCCCCCAGATAATTGCCCAGATGCAGATTGCCTGTTGGTTGTACGCCTGAAAAAATACGCCTTGTTTTTACCTCGCCCATGATGGAAATTATCCCTTAATCTAGACCATAGATAGTCTGTTTTATCATCTTTGCTGTTGGCTGTTTTAAGTTGTTCTGCTGAAAAAAACCAGTCTTACTAGACCTGTCATCCAGCCCATCAGAAAATATATCATTGTGCCAAGGAAAACCAATGCTATCAGGACAAGCTGTTCATCCAAAAATGCTGTTTGTATAAAAGGCGCGCTAAAATATAGCCCGGCCGCCATTATCCCGGCACAAAACAGAGATAAAAAGACAGCCCGAAGGGCAGTTTTATCCAGCCGTTCTGCACGCGCCAGCCAGCCAAGCTGCCAGATAAAGCCCATCCAGGATACCAGCACAGTCGCAAGAGCAAGCCCCACATGACCCAAAATTTGCATCAGATAGAGGCTGAGCAATATATTCAGACCAACCGAAATCAGCGATATCACCATTACCAGCCGCGCCTTTTGCACAGCATAAAGTGCCGCCCCTGTCAGCTTTAATCCAACAAAGGCTGGCAGACCGATAGCGTAGGCAATCAGGGCAGCCGCCGCGGCCTTGCCATCATCCAGGCTGAATGCGCCTGAATAAAACAGGCCAATAATAATCGGCTCGGCTATGATCAGCAAGGCAGCGGTAGCGGGCAAGACCAGACAGGCAGCCGGCATAAAGCCTGCTGATAATTCTCTGGCAAAATCTTTTTTTCGGCGTTCCGTATCGCTGGCCGCTTCTATACGGGACAGGCGCGGTAACAAGGCTGTTCCCAGCGCAATACCGACCAGCCCCAGCGGCAATTGGGCTATCCTGTCGGCATAATAAAGCCAGGATATCGCGCCCACCTCCAAAAGCGAGGCCAGCACCAAATCCACCAGTAGATTTATCTGGGTTGCCCCTGCACCCAGCGCGGCCGGAACAAAGCCTGCCCACATCGCCCGCGCCGCAGCAGACATTCGCCCAAAACGCCATTTTAAAGAGAGTTTCCGGCGATGCAATCTGGCCTGTAATAACGCCATCTGACTGATACCTGCCAGTAATAATGCCCCGCTTAGCGGCACAGCCAGCATCGAAGACGGGGTGTGTAATAATTCGCTGCTGAAAGGAATAAGCACCGCCCCGCCAATTAAAAACAGATTTAATATGACCGGTGCAAAGGCGCCGGCGATAAAATCATCTGCACTATTTAATACAGCTGCCCATAGCGCAACCAGCGAGATCATCGGTAAATAGGGCATGGTAATGCGTGCCAAATCTATGGCCGCTGCAAATCTGTCCGGCGTGGCGGTAAATCCGGGCGCCAGAACCGCTATAATCGCTGGCATAAATATTTCCATCCCTACCACAATCACAGTTAATGCCAGTAACAGAGCCGTCTGCACCTCTGCTGCCAGAATAAGGGCAGCGGGCTGGCCTTTCGTTTCCTTTGCAAGCGCATAGACAGGCAGGAACGCATTGGTCAGCGCGCCTTCAGCTGTCAGCCGGCGAAAAAGATTAGGCAGTTTAAAGGCTACCAGAAAGGCGTCGGCTGCACTGCCTGCCCCCATAAAATGGGCAAAACATATATCACGAACAAATCCCAGAATTCGGGATAGAAATGTTAGGCCGCTTATCTGGCCAAAAGCGCGTTTCAGGCTCATCCCGCTCATTTTTCTATTCCCGCCATCATCGCGGTATCTTCTTCAAAGATAGACAGTAAATCCTGTTTGATTTTTTCCTGTGTCGCAGGCTTTTCAATTTGCAGCCCATACACATCCTTTACATAGAAAACATCCACCGCCTTTTCGCCATAGGTCGATACGGTAGCTGAATTTACCTGCAAGCCAAGCTGCAAAAGATGATAGGTAATCTGGTATAAAAGGCCGGGTCTGTCTGCCCCATTTACCTCTATCACCGTATGGGTTTTACTGCGGCCATTGGTTACCAGCACGCGCGGCGGCACTGTCATCACCTTGAGGCGCGGCGATAATTGTGCCGATTTTTCCCGCAATTTATCAAATAGGGAAATATCGCCTGCCAGAGATTGTTCAATCAGGCTGGCAATGCGCTGCTGGGTAGCAGAATCGGTTACCGCCCCGCGATTGTGACTTTGAATCCGGAACTGATCCAGTATCGTGCCATCATGACGGGTATTGATGCGGGCATTGACAATACTGCAGCCCGACATGGCGACCGATCCCACAATCCGGCTAAACAGACCCGGGTGATCGGCTGCCATCACGACCAAAATGGTGGATTTTTTATCCTCATCCACTTTGAAATCAACCAATAGCTGTTGGTCAGAATGGTCAAATTTAGTCGCTAATTCCGCATGATAAAGATGCGATGCAGTAGTGAAATTTGTCCAGTAGCTGGGATAAAAAAGCTGGGCGTGCGCTTCAAAACGCTGGTCATCCCATTGTGTCAGCCGGGCTTTGGCTTCCTGCATCGCATCAATAGCCGCCCCTTTGGATACTTCAGACGGGGCTGCCCCGCCAAGCACTGCCTCGGAGCGGTGATAGAGATCGCGCATCAGGCTGGCCTTCCAGCCATTCCAGATATCAGGGCCTACCGCCTGAATATCGGCAACGGTCAGAACCAGCAATAGTTTCAGCCTTTCAGGCGATTGTACCTTTTCGGCAAAATCAATAATGGTTTGCGGATCGTTCAGATCATAACGAAAAGCGGTTTTGCTCATCAAAAGATGGGTAAGGATAAGCCAGACAACCGTTTCTGTTTCCTCGTCATTTAATCCCAGCATTGGGGCAATATTACGCGCAACTTCCGCGCCCAGAACAGAGTGATCACCGCCCCTGCCCTTGGCAATATCATGCAAGAAAATCGCCACAAACAGGGCGCGTCTGGAAGATATTTCATGAATAAGCTGGCTGGCAAGCGGGGCAACATCGACCAGCTTGCCCTGTTCAATTTCGCGCATGATGCCAACCGCACGCAAACTATGCTCATCCACTGTATAGCTGTGATACATATCAAATTGCATCATCCCCACAATACGCCCGAAATCCGGCATATAAATGCCCAGCCAGCCGGATTCATTCATCAGGCGCAAAACGCGCTCGGGATTGCCTTTGCCGCTGATAATTTGCAGAAAAATTTCATGGGTTTGGGCCGTTTGCAATTGTGCGGTTCTGGCAGCGCGAACCGCACGTGTCAGGCGGCGCAAGGTGTCCGGGTGAATATCCAGCTCATGGATCAGGGCAAAATTGAACAGCCGAATAATTTGATCCAAATCATCGCGAAACCGCCTATTTTCAGGCAAATGCAGCCTGCCTTTTTCCAGAATAAACGGGGCGATATCCAGATCAGAGGCTGCATCTGCCAGCCAGAATTTTTTTAACGACAGGCGTGGGCGTCTGTCAAAATCTGTTTCCAGTGCGGCACAAAAAATACGGGTAAGATTGCCAACATGGCGGGCGGCCAGATAATAGCGTTTCATAAACCGCTCTACCCCTCGCAAGCCGCCCCTGTCTGAAAAACGCATTTTAGGGGCAATTTCCATTTGGGCATCAAAGCTGAGGCGGTCATCCTCGCGGCCATGATGCAAATGCAAAAAACAGCGAACCGTCCATAAAAAACGCTGGGCAGCAGCAAAGCTTCTGGCTTCGGACTGACGCAATATGCCGGTTTCCAGAAATTCCGCCGCGCTGTTAACGCGGTAGGCATATTTGGCCATCCAGAACAGCGTGTGCAAGTCGCGTAATCCCCCCTTGCCATCCTTGACATTAGGTTCGACCGCATAACGTGTGCCGCCTGTACGGGTAATACGTGCGTCACGCTCTTCTAACTTGGCACTCAAAAAAGGGGCGACAGATTGCCGTTTCAGCCATTTTGAAAAAGTAGCCATCATTTTATCGGTAGTGATACTATCCCCGCCTATGGGACGCATTTCCAGCAAGCTGGTACAGATGGTGGTATCTTCATCAGCAGCGGCCAGATTTTGACGGATAGTTCGGCTGGCATGGCCAACTGTGAGCCCCATATCCCATAACAGATACAATAGAAATTCGATGATGGGTTCCTGTTTTTTTGCCCCGCTATCGGGCATCACAAACAACAAGTCAATATCGCTATGCGGGGCCAGCTCGCCGCGCCCATAACCGCCAACCGCCATCAAGCCAAAGCCGGGCGTTTTTTTAAAAATATGGCTACAGGCAAGATTAAGGGCACTGCTGATAAGCATATCCATGCCAAGCGCGTGCGCGCCTACATAATCTGCCCCGTCGCGTTCGGCTATCAGCCTTTTTTCCAGCCGGCTTCGCATCGCGGCAAGCCGGATTTTCATTTCTGCCAGTATCACTGCGCGGACATCATTTTTATTTTTTGCCTGCTCGGCTAGCGCTTTCAGGCTTTGCACCAGGCTAACTTCATCTATTGGACAAAAAATGCCCGCCCCGTGTCGCGCGCGCGCGGTTTGCAAGGGTGACATCCAGGATTGCCACAGATTTACCGGCATTCCTCTTTTGCTATTTTCCCTCATTGCCAAAAATCCATGCCCATCTTCACTCATCTGCATTTTCTGCCAGAACCGCTTTCAGGTCATACAAAACAGATAGCGCCTGTTTCGGGGTCAGGCTGTCTGGCTCTAACGCTTCTATTCTTTGCCGCAATTCTTCAAGGGTTTGATCTGTCTCGGCAGCGATATCATAGCCCGTATTATGGTTATTTTCAGGCATATCAAACAGGGGCAGGGCCGGGCTATGCGATGGCTGGCTGCCTGCTTCAAGCTGGGCGACCAGATAAGCCGCTCTTTTCGTGACCATTTTTGGCAAGCCGGCCAGGCGCGCCACATGCACCCCGTAGGATTTATCCGCTGCGCCGCTGGCCACCTGATGCAGGAAAATAATCTCGCTCTTCCATTCCTTGACCTGCATCGCATACGGGCGCAGACGCTCCAGCTCGCCTTCAAGTGCAGTTAATTCATGATAATGGGTTGCAAACAGGGCGCGGCAGCCAATCTGATTATGCAGATATTCCAGACAGGACCAGGCAATAGCCAGCCCGTCCCATGTAGCCGTTCCGCGTCCAATTTCATCCAGTATCACCAGCGATTTTTCCGTTGACTGGTTCAAAATGGCAGCTGTTTCGACCATTTCCACCATAAAGGTAGATTGCCCGCGTGCCAGATCATCTGATGCGCCCACCCGGCTGAAAATTTTATCTACAATACCGATTTCTGCCTGTCTGGCCGGCACATAAAATCCGGCCTGTGCCAAAATAGCCATATGCGCATTCTGGCGCAAATAGGTGGATTTTCCTGCCATATTTGGCCCGGTCAGCAACCACAAATTTGCCTCTTGTGATAGCTGGCAATCATTAGCGATAAACTGTGTATCCTGGCCGATAGCCTGTTCCACAACAGGATGGCGACCCGCCTCAATGGTAAAAGATGTATCCTCGCAAAGTTTTGGACAGCAATAATCATGTATCTCTGCCAGTTTGGCAGTGGAACAGGCCACATCCAAAGCCGCAATTGCCTCTGCACTGGCCAGTATTTTGTCGATAGCGGCCAGCACTTCGTGAACCAGCTGGTCAAATAACTGCAACTCCAGCGCCAAGGCCTTATCGGCTGCAGAGCTGAGGGATTGTTCCATTTCTGCCAGCTCTGTTGTGGTAAAACGTACTGCCTGTGCGGTAGTTTGACGATGAATAAAACGCTCATCTGCCATTAATTTTTCGGCATGGCCAGCGCGCACTTCAATATGATAGCCCAGCACACTATTATGTTTGATTTTCAGCGAGGCGATATCGGTTGTTTCGGCATATTGAGCTTGCAGACCAGCTATCAGCCTGCGGGTTGCATCGCGCATTTGACGCAGCGCATCAAGCTGGCTGTCATAGCCTTGCCGAATAAAATGCCCGTCTCTGGCCAATAATGGCAATTCATCCCCAAGGGCGGGGGTGATTTTTTCTGCAAGCGGGGCTGGCTCTTGTGCGTTTCTGGCAAGTTCCTGAATAGCCTTATGGCTCTCTGCTGCCCCGGAACGGTTCAATAAAAGAGACAAAGAGCGAGCTTTATACAGCCCTTGTGCAAGACCGGCCAGATCGCGCGGCCCGCCTCTGGATGTGGCCAGCCTTGATAAGCCACGTTCCATATCCGGAATTTTGGTTAAAATCTCCTCTGCCTCGCCAGCGATGACGGGATTTTGGGCAAACCAGGTGGCCAGCCCCAATCGGGCTTCTATGGCCTGGCGGTTGGTTAGCGGTGCAGATAGCCGGCGATGCAGTAATCGCGCACCCCCTGCTGTGCTGGTTTTATCTATGGCCGATAACAAGCTGCCCTTGCGCTCGCCTGCCAGGGTGCGGGTAAGCTCCAGCGATTTTCGGGTCGCGGCATCTATGACCATAAAGGCATCCGGCCATTCTGCTGATAGGGGCTTTAGATAGGGCATCGCCTCTAGCTGCGTCTGGTGCAAATAGGCCAACAAGCCGCCTGCAGCAGACAGCATTGGCGGGCTAAATTGCCCCAGCCCCTGCAAACTGGCCAGTTGATATTGCGCACAAAGGGCTGCTTCGGCTTTGCGCTGATTAAACGCAGTAGCCCCCAGCGATGTTCCCTTATCCGCGATACCCAGCCTTGCCACGATATCTGCAATATCTTCAGGATAGACAAATTCTGCCACATTAAGCTGGGTTAACATCGCCTCAATATCCGGGCGGGCACATTCCTGTACCTGAAAACTGCCTGTGGACATATCTGTCCAGGCGATAGCCAGCTTTTCCGAAACCCGTCCAATGGCTGCCAGATAATTATTTTGAAACGCATCCAGCAGGCCATCTTCTTGCAAGGTGCCTGGTGTGATTACCCGCACCACATCGCGTGGCAAAGGGCCTTTTCCGCCCCGTTTTTTAAATGCCTCCGGCGTTTCTGATTGCTCGCAAACCGCAACCCTGTGACCCATTTTGATTAATTTCGCCAGATAGCTGTCAGCGGCATGAACCGGCACACCACACATTTGCACTTTTTTGCCATCAATTTCACCGCGATGGGTCAGGGCAATCCCCAACGCTTCGGATGCTATTTCCGCATCGTGCAAAAACATTTCATAAAAATCACCCATCCGATAGAAAAGCAGTATATCCTCATATTGCTGCTTAACGGCCAGATATTGTGCCATCATCGGTGTGAGCTTTTGCGAATTTGGGGCTTTATTCTGTTTCAAACTTCCAGAGTTTCGATTAAATTGGTTTGTATCGGCCAGGGGCCAGGTTAGTTAGAATCTTCTTTATACATCTTTATGAAAAAAAGTAGAAATATCCCATGAAAAAATCATTGAAAAAAGAAGCGTTGCAATTTCACTCGGAAGGCCGGCCTGGCAAATTGGAGATTACGCCTACCAAGCCGCTAACCACCCAGCGCGATCTATCGCTGGCCTATTCGCCGGGTGTAGCCGAGCCATGCCTGGCTATCGAAGCCGACCCGAACACCGCCTATGATTACACTGCCAAAGGCAATCTTGTCGCTGTTATCTCTAACGGAACAGCGGTTTTGGGGCTGGGCAACATCGGGGCGATGGCCTCAAAGCCGGTGATGGAAGGCAAGGCCGTTCTGTTCAAGAAATTTGCCGATATTGACGGGGTGGATCTGGAACTGGATACCGAGGATGTTGACAGATTTGTCGATGCGGTCAGCCTGCTTGGGCCATCTTTTGGCGGTATTAATCTTGAAGATATTCGCTCGCCGGAATGTTTTATTATCGAACAGCGCTTGCGCGAGGTGATGGATATTCCGGTTTTCCATGATGACCAGCATGGCACCGCTATTATTGCAGCAGCCGGCCTTATCAATGCCTTGCATCTTACCAAGCGAAATATCGAGGATATCAAAGTAGTTTCCAATGGGGCAGGGGCAGCCTCTATCGCCTGTGTGGAATTGATAAAGGCGATGGGCGTAAAACATGAAAATGTGATTTTATGCGACCGCGAAGGGGTGATTTATCAGGGGCGCGAAAGCGGTATGAATCAGTGGAAATCTGCCCATGCAGTAAAAACAGATGCCCGCAGCCTGACAGATGCCATTAAAGGGGCAGATGTTTTCCTGGGTCTGTCTGTTGCCAAAGCAATGACCCCGGAAATGCTGAAAACCATGGCCGACAAACCCATTGTTTTTGCCATGGCCAACCCCGAGCCGGAAATTATGCCCGATGAAGCCAAAAAAGCCCGTCCGGATGCTATTATTGCTACCGGCCGGTCAGATTTTCCCAATCAGGTGAATAATGTTTTAGGCTTTCCCTATATTTTCCGCGGCGCGCTGGATGTGCGCGCATCCGCAATTAATGAGGAAATGAAAATTGCTGCTGCCAATGCGATTGCGATGCTGGCACGCGAAGATGTCCCCGATGAGGTTAATCATGCCTATTCCGGAGAGCAGCTGCGCTATGGGACAGAATATATTATTCCAGCCCCGTTTGATCCGCGCCTGATATCGGCTGTATCTTCTGCTGTGGCAGAGGCGGCCATGCAAACAGGGGTTGCACGCAAACCTATCGAAGATATCGAAGCCTATAAGCGCAATCTGTCTGCCAGGCTGGATCCCACCGCATCATTTTTGCAGGACGTATTTGCCCGCATCACACCAGAACAAAAGCGGGTGGTCTTTACCGAAGGCGAGGAAGAGGTCTCTATTCGCGGGGCGATCGCCTTTCGCAATGCCGGCTATGGCCAGCCTATTTTGCTGGGACGCGAAGCGCGTATCAAACAGCGTATCGAGGAAATGGGTCTGGAAGGCAGCATAGATTTTGAAATCATCAATGCCAAAATTTCCGATCACAATAAGGAATATATCGAATATCTGTATAAAAAATTACAGCGCAAAGGCATTTTGCAGCGCGATTGCCAGCGCATGGTACATCTGGATCGCAATGTTTTTGCCGCCTGTATGGTCGCCCATGGCCATGCTGATGCGCTGGTAACCGGCATGACCCGCTCATTTCAGGCCAGTTTTGAGCATGTTACCCGTGTTATCGACCCGGCCAAAGGCAAGGATTTTGCCGCTACCTCGATGCTGATATCCAAAGGCCGGACGGTGTTTATTGGCGATACGTCTATCCATGAACGTCCAACTGGCGAGCAGATGGCCGATATTGCCGAGGCCATTGCAGAAAAAGCCCGGCTAATGGGACATACACCACGTGTCGCCTTTTTATCATTTTCCAGCTTTGGGCGGCCAGCCAGTGATATTACCCAGGCCGCACGCGATGCGGTGACGGTTCTGGATAAACGCAAGGTGGATTTTGAATATGAAGGCGAGATGACGGCTGATATTGCGCTGGATTTTGATCTGATGCAAAGTAGCTATCCGTTTTCGCGCCTGACCGCAGCAGCCAATATTCTGGTTATGCCTGGTCTGCATTCTGCCAACATATCCTTTAATCTGATGCAACAGCTGGGCGGCGGCACGGTGATAGGGCCGATGATTTTGAACGCTGAACATCCTTTCCAGATTATTCCGATGAGCGCGACGGTAAATGATCTGGTAAACGCCGCTGCATTGGCAGCCTATGAATCCTTATAAACAGGTGGGAGGCAGGATAGCTACCTCTCACATAAAGACGGCAAAAATAATCCTGGAAGAATATTTGCCATGCCAGCAGAGTCATCTTACCTAATCGGATTGGGACGCCGGATTTTACGGCTTCTGTCCGGGGTGATAGTCGCGGTTGCTTTATTGCTTGTTTTTGAACGTATCGATTTGGTGGATGCGCTATTGGTGGTCGTCGCAGGGGTGGGGGCAAGCTTTTTTCTGTTGCGCCGGGAAGGGCGGGTGATAAATTTTTTAAGAAATTATTTTCGTGCCAAAGCCGGGGCAGATAATCCGGCTAATTTCACCCCGTCCAAAGAGCAGGGTCTGCGCGCCACCGAATTTGATGATACCGAATTAACTGAACTGATTTGGACAGTTTCAAGTGCCGAACAGCAGGCCTCTATGGCGGCACGCAACTTGATGACAGCCAGCCAGTATCGCCATGAAATTTTATATAATCTGCCCTTGCCGCTGATTATTTTAAATGACCGGGGACAGGTTAGCGAATTTAACCAGCAGGCAAAAGATCTGTTCGGGCATATCGATATGGGCAAACCCGTTGCCTTTATCATCCGTAATAATATGGTTCTGGAGGCTATCCAGCAGGTAAATCAGGGTCATGTTCAGACAAATGAAGTACAGCTTTCAACCGGCTTTTCGACAAAGCGACATTTTGCGGTGCTTATTTCAAATTTTTCTGCCGATGAAAAGAGCCGAACCGCTATCACCTTTATTGACCGGACACTGGCAGCAGAAGCCGAAAAAATGCGGTCTGATTTTGTTGCCAATGTCAGCCATGAGCTGCGCACGCCCCTGACCTCTATCCTGGGATTTATTGAAACCCTGCAAGGGCCAGCAGGGGCGGAAAAAAAGACAAGAGAAAAATTTCTGGCTATCTTGCATCAGCAGGCAGAGCGTATTTTCCGGCTGGCCACAGACCAGCTATCGCTGGCCCGCATTGAACAAACCGAACATCAGATACCGCAAGATGAATGTGACCTGAGCGTGATATGTAGCCGGGTGATGACCAGCCTGCAAAACCACGCCGAAAAAGCAAAAATAGTGCTGAAATTTCAGTCGTCGAACGCCCCGCTGATTATCAGGGGCAATCAGGATGAGCTGGTGCAAATGGTACAAAATCTGGTGGAAAATGGTATCCGCTATGGCCGGCCGAATGGCGAGGTATCTATCACCCTTACGCAGGAGGTAAAATATCGGGCTGCTCCGCAAACACGGTTTTGTTGTATCGAAGTGCGCGATACAGGCGAGGGCATTGACAAGATACATTTGCCTCGTCTGACCGAGCGATTTTACCGGGTGGATAAGGACAGATCGCGCACCAAGGGCGGAACAGGGTTGGGGCTGGCCATTGTTAAACACATCGTTAGCCATCATCAGGGTCATCTGGAAATCACTTCGGAAATTGGCGTGGGATCGGTGTTTTGCGTCTATCTACCCTTGTCATAAAATAGTCATATTTCTGGTTTATTTACACAAATCATGAAGCAGAAAATTCTAGTAATTGAAGATGAGCAGGATATTCAAACCTTGCTGGAGTATAATTTACAGCAGGCAGGTTATGAGGCGGTTCTATGCGAAAATGGTGAGGACGGGCTTTGGCTGGCAATAGAACATAAGCCTGATTTAATCCTGCTGGACTGGATGTTGCCGCTTCTATCCGGGATAGAGTTGTTGCGCCAGCTCAGAAACCGAACAGATACCAGAGAAATTCCCGTGATAATGATGACCGCCAGAGGCGAAGAAGGGGACAGGTTACGCGGTCTGGATGGTGGGGCAGATGATTATGTCACCAAACCTTTCAGCCCGGCAGAGCTGGTCGCGCGGATCAGAGCCATATTGCGCCGAAATGCACGCGGATATGATGCCAAGCTAACCGGCGGAGATATTGAGCTGGATTTGGAAAGTAAGCGGGTGTTGCGAGACGGCAATATCATTCATCTAGGCCCAACAGAATTCAGATTGCTGGAACATTTTATGCGTAATCAGGGACGTGTTTATTCGCGAGATCAGCTGCTGGACAGCGTCTGGGGCGATGATGTCTATGTTGGTATGCGCACGGTAGATGTGCATATTCGAAGATTGCGCAAGGCCATTAATGCGACCGGCGGGCCAGATGTTATTCGAACGGTGCGCTCAATGGGCTATGCGTTTGATGCAAAGGCGTAATCTGAAAGGTTCATTTTTTCCTTGTTGCCAGATATAATCGCGATAGACTAGCTCTGTTTGTTATGCTGTCCTGAAATTATATAAAGCGTTATCTGCCTGTGAAATTTTCTCCAACGTTAGTGATTAAACCTGTAAATCTATGCCTGTATCTGTCCTTTTTATTGGCGATGGCAGGCTGTCAGCCCCTTTCGGTGAGAGGCCCTGAACTATCCCCGCCATCTGAACCTGTCACCGCCTCTGCCCCGCCTGCCAAAATTGAGGGACAAACACCAGAAATTAACAGCGATAAAGCCATAGACGAAGCCGCCATTGAGACGCACGAGATAGCCAGCCAGACCATTGTGCCTGTTATACCGGAAACACCCCCCCAGCCGCCGAAAATATCCGAGGCACCAAAAGAGCCAGAGATAACAGAGATTGATCCGCGCCTGTTTCTGGACAAGCCCATTGAAGATATTGCTGTGGTTCTGGGCCCTGCAGATTTTGCGCGAATCGAGGGCAAAATGGGTATCTGGCAATATCGCCAGACCGAATGTGTGGTAGATTTTTTCTTTTATCTGGAGGGTACAGATAGCCCCCCCATCCAGCGCATCGCTGCCCTGGATATTCGAAACCGTATTATCGGCAAGCCTCTGGATGAAAAAAACTGCCGCGAAGCGCTTTATCAGCGCAAACTCTAGCCATCCTTGTAGCCTTAAAACTGCTTGTCCCTATATAGGCAATATTCTGAAATCGCACAGTTTGAACATTCCGGCTTGCGCGCTTTACAGACATATCGGCCATGCAGAATAAGCCAGTGATGCGCGCCCTTTTGAAATCGTTTCGGGACACGCCGCAGCAATTCTTTTTCTACCGCATCAGGTGTTTTTCCAGGTGCCATGCCGGTACGGTTGCCGACCCTGAAAATATGCGTATCCACCGCTATGGTTGGATGGCCAAAGGCTTCATTCAACACAACATTTGCCGTTTTTCTGCCTACTCCTGGCAAGGCTTCAAGGGCAGCTCTATCTTCAGGGACAATGCTGTTATGGTTATCTATCAGCATCCTTGATAGCTTGATGACATTTTCTGCCTTTGTATTAAACAGGCCGATGGTTTTGATATAGGATTTTACCCCCTCTACACCCAGCGCGACCATTTTTTCCGGCGTATTGGCACGCTGAAATAACGGGGCTGTTGCCTTGTTCACGCTGACATCGGTTGCCTGAGCAGAAAGCGCGACCGCAACCAGTAATGTATAGGGGTCTTGAAAGTTTAGCTCGGTGCGCGGGTCAGGTTCGCGTTTGGACAGCGATTCAAACACCTTGTCGATATCAATTAAACGCATCTTGCGCGGCATATGTCCTACCCTTTTCCTGTTCAAAAATGAACTTATCTCAATGATAATAACGTAAAATACGCAAGAAGCGAGGCACTATCTGCCAGCGCCCATAAAAGACAGGATAAAAGATGACGTCACAGACAGGCGCACCGCAAAGCCGGTTATGGTTTAACCGGGAAGGTGATAGAAAAAAGGAAACCTATGTCATCACGCTTTGGCCCTATCGGTCTTTATCCTTGAAAGGCTTTCGTATTTTCATGGCTAGTCTGGCCAGCTTGATGAGCCTTATCGCCACCGGATTTTATCTTTTGGGCGCCTGGCCTGTTATCGGGTTTTTAGGGGCAGAAATCCTGATTGTCTGGTTTGCGTTCAAGCTAAATTACCGGGCAGGACAATTGGTAGAGACAGTGGAAATTACCCCGCATTTTGTGCAAATCACCCGCACAAACTGGCGCGGCCATAACCACCGGCAAACCATTGAAAGCCCATGGGTATATGCAGAGATCACAAAAGAGGAAGAGCATAAACCGCGCTTGTTCTTACGCGCCCATAGCCAGAGAATGGAAATCGGCACCTTTATGCCGCCGGTGGAAAAAGCCTCTCTGGCAAAAGCGATAAATGAGGCATTAAGGCGCGTGCGTTTTGACTATAACGCTCCGGCTGAAACGCTAAATAATATGCCCTAGCAACTAAAAAGGCCGTTAGGTGTTCAATACATCATCCATTGAATATAGACCAGGTTTTTGAGCGGCGGCAAATCGTGCTGCCCTTAGCGCGCCCCGAGCAAAAATGACCCGGCTGGTTGCCCGGTGGGTAATCTCGATACGTTCTTGCTGGCCAAAAAATGTCACTGTATGTTCGCCTGCCACATCGCCGCCGCGCAAAGCTGCAAAACCGATAGTTCCGGATTTACGCGCACCGGTTATGCCATCGCGCCCGCTTTCCTTTTCTGTCTCCAGATCAATTTGCCGACCTTTGGCGGCTGCCTTGCCAAGAGCAAGTGCCGTTCCGGAAGGGGCATCCACCTTTTGATTATGGTGGGTTTCAACAATTTCAATATCCCATTCCGCATCCAGCTGGCGAGCTACCTGTTCGACAATCTGACCAAGCAATGTCACGCCAACAGAAGTGTTTGCACAATAAACAATCGGTATCTGGCGGGCAGCTCTTTCCAACTCTTTTTCCTGTTCAGCACTCAGCCCGGTTGTACCAACCACCATAGCCGTGCCGGATGCAACAGCGATTTCAATATGTTTCATAGTGGCTTCGGGGCGGGTAAAATCGATAATGACCCCGCCTGAACCAATGCCCAAAATCTTTGCGTCCGCGCTGATAGTGGCTGCCCCGATGGCCGTTCCAATTGCCGGGCTTTGGGGATGTTCACTTGCCGCCAGAATATCAATATCGCCAGCCTCTGCGACCAGAGAGGCGATCATCTGACCCATTTTGCCGGCCGCACCGGGCAAAGCGATATGCAGGTTTTGTTTCTCGGACATACGGCTTATGCTCCTGACATAGCTATTTGGCGACCCTTACGACCATAGCGTTTTTACCCGGTCAATAAAGCCTTTTGTCTGTGGGCTGGCATCGCCTGCTTCATCAAATTCCTGTAGCAGATTAATCTGTTTTTTGCTGAGCTTGGTAGGGGTTTCGACAATAATTTCCACGATTTGATCGCCATGATTGCCGCCACGCAATCCAGGCATCCCCTTGCCACGCATCCTGAATTTTCGCCCCGATTGTGTGCCTTTTTCAATTTGCAGCCGGGTCATCTTGCCGCCTAGAGTTG
Organism: Puniceispirillaceae bacterium (SeqCode); assembly: GCA_965660495.1. GTDB lineage: Bacteria > Pseudomonadota > Alphaproteobacteria > Puniceispirillales > Puniceispirillaceae > JADHLI01. The sequence continues at coordinate 3,007 of CBFIAD010000001.1, read as the reverse complement.
GCACATCAATAGTCCCGCCAAGGGCAGCCGTAACCATTGGCACAGGCACATCAATATAGAGATTACCGCCATCACGTTCAAAAATCGGGTGATCCGATACATTCACAAAAATATATAAATCGCCCGATGGCGCACCGCGCAAGCCAGCCTCGCCCTTGCCAGACAGGCGAATACGTGTGCCGGTATCCACGCCTGCCGGAATATTCACCGACAGATTTTCCGATTTTTCGACCCTGCCCTGCCCACGACATGGGCTACAGGGGTTAGAGATAGTCTCGCCTGCCCCCTGGCAAGCAGGACAGGTGCGCTCTACAGTGAAGAACCCTTGCTGGGCACGCACCTTTCCCATACCGCCGCATCCGGAACAAGGAACAGGCTGGCTGCCTTTGGCTGCACCGCTTCCCCCGCAGCTGTCACAGGTAGAAGAAATATTGGCCACAATATCTTTCTGGCAGCCTGTATAGGCCTCATCCAGATCAATGGTCAGATCATAGCGTAAATCCGCGCCATGCCGGGCTTGTTCTGCACGCCCGCGCCCCCCTGAAAATTCCGAGAACATCTGCTCGAAAATATCGGAAAAGCCGCCACCGCCAAAACCAGCCTCGCCACCGCCAAAACCGCCTCCCTGTTCAAAGGCAGCATGACCCATCTGGTCATAGGCAGCACGTTTCTGGCTATCTTTTAGAACCTCATAGGCTTCACTGGCTTCTTTAAAGCGTTCGGCAGCGGCCTCATCGCCGGCATTGCGATCGGGGTGATTGGCCATGGCCAATTTGCGGTAAGCCGATTTAATGGCTTTTTCATCGGCATCCTTGCTGACCCCCAGCACTTCGTAATAATCGCGTTTCGGCATATCTGGCTACGTTTCAATTCAACTTACAAACACCCTAAAAAAGACCCCTTTTGAATAAAAAGGGGTCTTTTATCGAACCTTACGCTTTTTTAGCGTCCTGTTCATCATCCACTTCTTCAAAATCGGCATCCACGACACCATCATCATCACCTGCCGAATTGCCAGCTTGTGCTGATTCTGCTTCCGGATCTGCCTGATAGGCAGCTTCGCCCATCTTCATCATCGCCCCGGACAGGGTTTCTGCCTTTGCTGAAATCTCTGCAGCATCTTCGCCTTCCAGAGCTGTTTTCAGATCTGCAACAGCGGTTTCCACTTCTGCCTTTACCTCTGCATCGGCCTTGTCGCCTATATCCGCTATCGTCTTTTCAGCCGTATGGACAAGGGCTTCTGCACGGTTGCGTGTTTCCACCTCTTCTCGCCGGGCTTTGTCTTCTTCTGCATAGGTTTCGGCATCTTTGATCATCTGGTCAATCTCGTTATCATCAAGACCGCCCGAGGCTTTGATGCTAATGGCCTGTTCCTTGCCAGTCGCCTTGTCTTTGGCACTTACCTTTACAATACCATTGGCATCGATATCAAAAGATACCTCAATTTGCGGCACGCCTCTGGCAGCAGCAGGAATACCTTCCAGATTGAACTGACCCAGCATCTTGTTATGTGCGGCCATTTCGCGCTCACCCTGATAAACAGAGATGGTCACCGCAGACTGGTTATCTTCTGCTGTTGAAAAGACCTGGCTCTTTTTTGTCGGGATGGTGGTATTGCGGTCGATAAGGCGGGTAAAGACACCGCCCAATGTTTCAATCCCCAGAGACAGAGGCGTCACATCCAGCAACAGCACATCTTTTACATCGCCCGTTAACACACCTGCCTGAATAGCTGCACCAGAGGCAACCACCTCATCCGGATTCACACCGCGATGCGGTTCCTTGCCAAAGAATTTTTCAACGGTTTCGATGATTTTGGGCATTCTGGTCATACCGCCAACCAAAATCACCTCATCAATTTCGGAGGCAGAAACACCGGCATCTTTCAGTGCCTTTTTACATGGCTCCAGAGAGCGCTGAACCAGATTTTCAACCAGCTGTTCCAGCTTTGAGCGGCTCAGCTTTACATTCAAATGTTTTGGCCCTGACTGATCAGCGGTGATAAAGGGCAGGTTCACTTCTGTCTGGGTCGCGCTGGACAGCTCAATCTTGGCTTTTTCGGCAGCTTCTTTCAGACGCTGCAGTGCCATTTTATCCGACCGCAAATCAATCCCCTGTTCGGTCTTAAACTGATCGGCCAGATAATCGATAATCTGCTGGTCAAAATCTTCCCCGCCAAGGAATGTATCCCCATTGGTTGATTTTACCTCAAAGACGCCGTCGCCCACTTCCAGGACAGACACATCAAATGTCCCGCCGCCAAGGTCAAAAACCGCAATAATGCCAGATTCCTTTTTATCCAGGCCATAGGCAAGGGCAGCAGCTGTTGGCTCATTGATGATCCGCAAAACTTCCAGACCGGCAATTTTGCCTGCATCTTTTGTCGCCTGACGCTGGGCATCGTTGAAATAGGCTGGCACGGTGATAACAGCCTGATCAACGCTTTCACCCAAATAGGCTTCGGCATCTTCTTTTAGTTTACGCAAAATAAAGCTGGACATCTGGCTGGGTGAATAATCCTCGCCATCTACTGAAATCCATGCATCGCCATTTTTGGCCGGCTTTACTTCAAAGGGAACAAGATCAGCAAATTCTTTCATTGCCGTATCATCTGCACGCCGACCGATCAGGCGCTTGACCGCAAAAATGGTCTTTTCCGGATTGGTTACTGCCTGCCGCTTGGCAGACTGGCCAACCAAACGCTCGCCATCATCTGCAAAAGCGATCATGGAAGGGGTTGTGCGTGTTCCTTCTGCATTTTCGATAACTTTTGCTGCCTTACCGTCCATTACGGCAACACAGGAATTTGTTGTTCCTAAATCAATCCCAATGACTTTGCCCATTTTACTAATCCTTCTTATCGTCACGCACCAGCATATCCGCTAGCGTCTTTCTTAACTGTTGCATATATAAGTGCTGTTTTTTCCTATACAAGAGGCAATGCCTTTTCTGCTTTTTTTGCCTCTTTGACAGGCGCGCCTCTTGCCGCCTGTTCTGTTTTTTATCG